>MNZL01000150.1 GCA_001873585.1 Rhodobacterales bacterium CG2_30_65_12
CCCGGGCGTCGGCACTCGTCGCGAACTCGCTTAGCGCGGCGCGGGCAAGCGCGGCATAGCGCCCGTTCGGGAACGCATCGAGATAAGCCTCATAGGCAGCGCGGTCGCCCCGGCCTTTCACCACATCCCAAAACACCGATTCGCGGTCTGGCGTCGGGGCCGGCTCCGGCGCGGTGCCCGCCGGCGCCGGCAGAAACGGCATAGCGCTCGACACGAAGCCCGAAACGGCCACGTCCTGCGCCACGCCGGCAAGGCTGCGGCCCGGCACCAGGGCCACGTCGCGCGCCACGTCAATCACATCGTCGAGCGCGCCCGTCACCAGCGTCACCCCCTGCGGCGGCACAAGCGCGAACCCCGTCGTCAGCCCCGCCCCATCCGGCGCATCGTCCGTCGGCGCCACCATAAGCACCGCCTCGCCTGGATGCGCGGCGGCTATATCAAACAGCGGCCCAAGCGGCACCGCGTTGCCGCCGATGGTAATGTCGGTCGGCCTGGTGGCATAAGGCGCGAGCAGCCAGGCCTCGCGCGCGGATGAAACCACATGCCCCGCCACCAGCACGAAAACCCGATCCGCCCGCTCGGCGAGCACCCGGAAATCCTCCATCGCGCGGGCGGCATCTTCGGCATCCTCGTCGATCGCGGTCACCACGCGAAACCCGGACGCCGTGAGCATTTGGCCGAGCCCCCGCGCCTCGCTGGCTCCGCCTGTGTCTGGCAGTCGGCGGTAATTGTCGCCGACGAGCAAAAGCGCCGCATCTTCTGCCTGCGCCCCGAACGGGGCAAGAACCACCACCCCAAGCACAAGGGCTTTCGCAAAACTCTTCATCGTCACGCCTCCTTTGGCCGATACCGTTTCACCATTGCGCGAATTGGGCCAATCTCAAAGCCGCTATGCAATAACAGGCGCGATTTCGCCTCTCCGCTACGGCGCAAAAAACGGCCCGTCCCCCTTTTCCCCCAGGCCCCGCCGGGGTAGCACTCCGGCAACGCCAGAGGAGCTTTCATGTTGCAGATCACGCTCATCCGCCATGTCCAGGCCGATTCCGGGTCGAATTTCGGGGCAAAGACTGGGGCGTGCACTGACTTTCATCTCAGGAGACCGGCATGACACATCTCTGGGTCCGCGCCGAGCAAAGGCAAAACGAAGAGCGGGTGGGGCTCACGCCCGAAGGCGCGCAAGCGCTGATTGCGGCGGGTATGCGGGTGAGCGTGGAGCAAAGCGCACAGCGCAAGATCAGCATCGAGGGCTACGCTTCGGCGGGTTGCGAGATCGTGCCGGAGAATGCCTGGCCCGAAGCGCCGACCGATGCGATCATCTTCGGCCTCAAGGAGCTGCCCGACGACGGCACGCCGCTGGTGCATTGCCACATCATGTTTGGCCACGCTTTCAAGGGCCAGCACGCCGGTCGCCGCCTGCTGGCGCGGTTCAGGGCCGGGGGCGGCGCGCTCTATGATCTTGAGTATCTCGTTGCTGAAGATGGGCGGCGCGTCGCAGCCTTTGGCTACTGGGCCGGATTTTCAGGCGCGGCGGTTTCCGTCAAGGCCTGGGCGGCACAGGAAGCGGGCGGCATCTGCCACCCGGTGTCGAGCTACCCCGACAAGATGGCGCTGGTGGAGGAACTGCGCGCCGAGCTTGCCGCCACCGCCCGGCCACGCCCGCGTGCCATCGTCATCGGGGCTCTCGGGCGCGTTGGCACCGGCGCCGCCGATCTCTGCGCCGAACTGGGCATGGAGGTTACCCGCTGGGATATGGCCGAGACGGCACGCGGCGGCCCCTTCCCCGAGATCCTTGCACACGACATCTTCCTCAACTGCGTCTTCGCCCGCCCCGGCACACCGGTTTTCGTCGGACCCGACGCGCTCGCCGCGCCCCGCCGCCTCACCGTAATCGGCGATATCGCCTGCGATCCCGACAGCGATTACAACCCGGTGCCGCTCTACACGGCGGCAACCAACCGGGATGCGCCAGTGCTGCGGGTGGCCAAAAACCCGCCGCTCGACGTGATGGCGATCGACAATCTGCCCTCGCTCCTGCCGGTGGAAAGTTCGCAAGACTACGCCGCCCAGCTCTTGCCGTCACTGCTCACGCTCGACCGGCTGGAGAAAGGTGTCTGGGGTCGGGCGCGGGCCACGTTCGACGCACAGATGAAACGGATCTGACGCACCCGGATTGAGCTTGCCCACCGCTGCGAAGCGCCCAACCAAAGCCAAGCGGGGGCAATGTGAAAACCGTTTGCTGGGCCCGGCTTTGCGGTGCCGGCGACGTGAGCGCCAATACCCGGCAAAGTAGCACGAAAACCACTTCATGAATCGTTTTCAAATGGTTCGGCGTTTTTTCGAGCGATGGCAATACCAGGTCCTCATACCTCGCGCGGCGGCGTTTTGTGACGATCCACCCCAGCCCGCGCGCACCCTGCGCGCGAATGTCCGCTGGACTGGTAGAATTTCACGCGCTAAACAACGCCGCAATGGGCTTCCGTAAACCGTGGCCCGAGGTGTGTTGGCCGCCCGCGCGGCCTCAGAAGGGAGAAGTTCTCGTGTCACACGCAGACGACCACAAGGGAACCCGCCGGGATTTCCTGTATTACGCCACCGGTGGGGCCGGTGTCGTGGTGACTGGTGCCGCAGTCTGGCCGCTCGTCAACCAGATGAACCCCTCGGCCGACGTGCGGGCGATGAGCTCGATCCGGGTCGACATTTCCGAGATCGCTGAAGGAAGCCAGCTCACCGTGAAATGGCGCGGCAAGCCGGTGTTCATTCGCTACCGCAGTGCGGAAGACATCGAGTTTGCGCGCGCCGACGCACTGGCCGATTTGCCCGACACAAACGCGCGCAATGCCAACATCGACGCGGCCGCCGATGCCGCCGACGAAAACCGCACCCTCGACGCCGAGGGTAAATGGCTGGTGATGATGGGGGTTTGCACCCATCTCGGCTGTGTGCCGCTGGGCAACGGTGCCGGTGATTACCACGGCTGGTATTGCCCCTGCCACGGCTCGCACTACGATGCCGCCGGCCGCATCCGCAAAGGCCCCGCACCCGAGAACCTGCCGATTCCGATCGCCGAGTTTCTCGACGAAACCACGATCAAGCTCGGTTAAGGGAGGAAATACATGTCTGGTATTCCGCACGACCACTACGAGCCGAAGGGTCGGTTTGCGACCTGGCTGCACGACCGCCTCCCCGTTGTGGGGCTGGCCTATGACGTATTGATGATCCCCACCCCGAAAAACCTCAACTGGTGGTGGATCTGGGGCATCGTTCTCGCCTTCACGCTGGTTCTCCAGATCGTGACGGGCATCATCCTGGCGATGCATTACACCCCACATGTCGACCTTGCCTTCGCCTCCGTCGAGCACATCATGCGCGACGTGAACGGTGGCCACATGCTGCGCTACCTGCATGCCAATGGCGCATCGCTGTTCTTTGTCGCGGTCTACATCCACATCTTTCGCGGCCTCTACTACGGCTCCTACAAGAGCCCGCGCGAGGTGACCTGGATCATCGGCATGCTGATCTATCTGGCGATGATGGCCACCGGCTTCCTCGGCTATGTGCTGCCCTGGGGGCAGATGTCGTTCTGGGGCGCCACGGTGATCACCGGCCTGTTTGGCGCGATCCCGTTCATCGGCCCCGATATCCAGACCTGGCTGCTCGGCGGCCCGGCGGTGGACAATGCCGCACTGAACCGGTTCTTTTCGCTGCACTATCTGCTGCCCTTCGTGATTGCTGCTCTGGTGGCCGTGCACATCTGGGCTTTCCACACCACCGGCAACAACAACCCGACCGGCGTTGACGTGCGGCGCAGCTCCAAGCAAGACGCCGAGAAAGACACCCTGCCGTTCTGGCCTTACTTCGTGATCAAGGATTTCTTTGCGCTGGCGGTCGTGCTCCTGGTGTTCTTCGCCATTGTCGGTTTCATGCCGAACTACCTCGGCCACCCCGACAACTATATCGAGGCCAACCCGCTCTCGACGCCCGCGCACATCGTGCCGGAATGGTACTTCCTGCCGTTCTACGCGATCCTGCGCGCGTTCACGGCGGATGTCTGGGCGGTGCAAGCCGCGAGCTTCATCACCGGCGGGATCGTCGACGCCAAGTTCTTCGGCGTGCTGGCGATGTTCGGCTCCATCCTGGTGATGGCCCTCACCCCGTGGCTCGACACGTCGAAAACCCGCTCCGGCTCCTACCGCCCGATCTTCAAGTTCTGGTTCTGGCTGCTGGCGATCGACTTCGTTGTTCTGATGTGGGTTGGCGCGCAATCGACCGTGTTCCCGTATGACTGGATATCGCTCATCGCCTCGACCTATTGGTTCGCCTACTTCCTCGTGATCCTGCCGCTGCTTGGCTGGACCGAGAAGGCGAAAACGCCGCCGGCGACCATCGAGGACGACTTCAACCACCACTACCCCGAAGCCTCCGGCTCGGCGGCTGAGTGAGAGTAGAGAAAGGATCAAGAGAATGATCAGGCAACTCACCCTCACCGCGATCACCGCGATGGCGCTGGGCCTTGGTGCCGGCGCGGCGCTGGCCTCGGGCGGCGAAGGCAACTATGGCCATGTCGAGGACCGTCAGTTCTCGTTTGAAGGCCCGTTCGGCAAGTATGACCAGATGCAGCTTCAGCGCGGTCTGAAGGTCTACACCGAAGTCTGCGCCGCCTGCCACGGGCTGCGCTATGTGCCGATCCGCGCGCTGGCCGATCCCGGTGGCCCGGGCTACACCGAGGACGAGGTGCGCGCCTATGCCGCCGAGAACTTCACGGTGTTCGACCCCGAGCTTGATGACGACCGCGACGCAACGCCGGCGGACCACTTCCCGAGGGTAACCGGCGACGGCATGGGCCCGGATCTCTCGCTGGTGGCGAAGGGTCGTGCCGGCTTCCACGGGCCCTACGGCACCGGGATGAACCAGTTGTTCAAGGGGATTGGCGGCGCGGAATACATCACCGCCTACCTGCTCGGTTTCACCGGCGAAGAAAACGAGGTGGCTGGCCAGTATCTCTACGAGAACATGGCGTTCCCCACCGGCTGGGTGCAGATGCCGCCGCAGCTGGAGGATGATCTCATCGAATACGATGATGGCACCCCGGCGACGGCGGAGCAGATGGCCGAAGACGTATCCGCCTTCCTGATGTGGGCGGCGGAGCCAAAGATGATGGCCCGCAAGCAGGCCGGCGCCGTTGCCGTGCTGCTGCTGGTGGTGCTCTCGTCGCTGCTATACCTCGCCAACAAAAAGCTTTGGTATCCGGTCAAGCACGGCGGCAAAGAGGCCAATCTCTGAGCCCCCACCGACAAGATCCAAACAAAAGGGCGCCCCTCGCGGCGCCCTTTTTCATGTCCCAAGATAGGCGGTGAGCGCCGGCGGCGGATGGGCGAAAATCTCGGCTGTGCCAACAGGCGGCTGCGCCTTGCCACCTTCCACAAAAATCACCTGCCCCGCGATCCGCTTTGCGTCGTCGGGATCGTGGCTGACGATCAGCAGCGTTGCCCCGGTCTCGCCGGCGATCTCGACAACCAGATCGAGCATTTCGGCCCGCAGCGCCGGGCCGAGCGCACCGAACGGCTCATCGAGCAGCATCAGCGGCCTTTGCCGGAGCAGCGCGCGGGCCAGCGCCACCCGCGCCGCCTGCCCGCCCGAGAGCTGTCCGGGCTTGCGCGCGCCCAGATCCGCCAGCCCCACGCGCGCCAGAGCCGCCTTCACCTGCGCCCGCTGCTCGGCGTTCAGCTTCAGATCCGGCCGGAGGCCAAGCCCAACGTTCTGCGAAGCAGTGAGATGGGGAAACAGGTTATTGTCCTGAAAAAGGATCGACACCGGGCGCTCCGCCGGCGCTTTCCTGGCGAGATCTTCGCCGTCCCACAGCACCCGCCCGGCGTCGGGCATCTGAAAGCCGGCGATCGCGGCAAGCAGGGTCGACTTTCCCGCTCCCGACGGGCCGATGAGCGCCACGCGCGCGCCGGTGGGCACGGAGAGGTTTGCCGTGAGCCGCCAATCGCCCCAGCGCATCTCAAGGTGGTCAAGCGTCAGCATTCACACGGCCCCCACGGTCAAACACCCAGAAGATCAAGAGCGAACTCGCCAGCAGGATAAGCGCGGCGCCAGCGGCAGCGTCCATCTTGTAGGCAGCCATCAGGCGGTAGAGCGCAAGCGGCAGGGTGCCGCCTTCGGGGCTGGCAAACATGGCAATCACCCCAAGGTCGCCCATCGAGAGCGCGGCGGCAAGCCCGGTGGCAAAGCCGAGCGGACGGCGCAAGCGTGGTAGCCAGAGGCGAGTGAGCCGCGCCGCGCCGGTCATGCCGAGGCTGTCGGCGAGCGGCCCGTAATCGGCCTCGATTGCGGTGAGCGCCGGCACGAGCGCACGCAGCGCGAAGGGTAGCGCCATCACGGCGTTAACGAGCGCAGTCACAGGCAACGCGAGCGCCGTCGGGTCGGCGACCGGAAAGAGCAGGATAAACAGCCCGGTGCCAATCACCAGCGGCGAGGCGGCGATGGTGAGGGTTCCGATCATCTCCACCAGCCGCGCCCGACCGCGGACAATCCAGGCGGAGAGCGGCAAGGCGAGCGCCAGGGTGAGCGCCGCCGAGATCAGCGCCACCGCCAGCGAGCGCAGGGTCGCGGCAAAAATCGAGGGCGGCAGACCCAGAAGCGCGGGAACGCCGTCAACTGCGATCATCACCAGCGGCAAAACGAGAAAAAGCGTGGCAACGCCGATCAAGGCGGCATCCTGCGCCACCAGCAGCGGGCGGGCGGCATCCCAGCGCGTCACCGCGCGATCAAGCCCGGCACCCATCTCGGTGGGCAGGCTGAGGCGCAGCGCAACCAGCGCGGCAGCCCCGGCAATCGCCACCTGCACCAGCGCCAGAAGCGCGGCCTTGCCGAGATTGAAATCGAAGCGGAAGGCCTGGTAGATTGCCAGCTCCACCGTCGTGGCGCGCGGGCCCCCGCCAAGCGCGAGGGCGACCGCGAAGGAGGTGAGGCAGAGCAAGAAGATCACGAGGAACGCGCCGGGGACAACTTGCCGCAGCATCGGCCGCTCAAGAGTGCGCGCTACGTCAGCCGTGCCGAAGTCAAGCGAGGCGGCGAGGCGGAAGCGCTCGGCGGGAATGGCGAGCCAGCCTTGCAGGATCAGCCGGGTGGCGAGCGGCAAGTTGAAAAACACGTGCGCCAGCACCACGCCCTGAAAGCCGTAGATCGAAACCGGCTCTGATCCCGCCCAAATCAGCATTTGACTGACAATTCCGCTGCGGCCAAACACGGCAATCAGCCCGAGCACGGCCACGATCACCGGCAAGATGAAAGGCGCTCCGAGGAGAGTGATCAGCAGCCCCCTCCCTGGAAATCGGCGGCGGGCAAGCGCGCGCGCCACCGGCACGGCGAGGGCCACCGAAAGCGTGGCGGAGAGCACCGCCTGCAGGAGTGTGAAGCGCACCGCCGCCCAATCAGCCGGGCCAAGCCCAGCGCCAAACTCGGCGCGCAAAGCCACCGCGCCGAGCGTGCCCAGCGTGAGCGCGAGAACGACGGCAAGCGCCCCCGCCCCCGCCACCCGCGCCGGGCTCAGTTGGCCGACGCCGCGAGCCATTCGGCCAACGCCACATCGCGCATCTGCGCGGCCTCGTCGCCAAGGTAGATCAACGAGGTTTGCGGCTGCGCCAAGGTTTCAAAGCCAGCCGGCAGGCCACCCGCCGGGGTTACCGCCGGATACATCCAGTTCGTCGTCGGGATCACCGATTGGAAGCCGTCCGACAGCATGAAACCAAGGAAGGCATCGGCAAGTTCCGGCTGGTCGGTCGTCGCCAGTTTGGCGGCCACCTCGATCTGCATGTAATTTCCCTCGTCGAAGGCCGCGGCCGCCTTGCTGTCGTCGTCCTCGGCGATCAGGTGATAGGCGGGCGAGGTGGTGTAGGAGAGCACCATGTCGGCCTCGCCTTCGAGAAACAGGCCATAGGCCTCGCTCCATCCCTTTGTCACTGTCACCACCTGGTCATTGAGCCGTTCCCACCCGGCTTGGGCTTCGTCGCCATAGACGGATTTAACCCAAAGCAGCAGGCCAAGGCCCGGCGTCGAGGAACGCGGATCCTGGATCACGAGCGAGTAGTCCGAGGCGGCGAGATCGTCGAAGGAGCGCGGCGGGTTGGGCACCTTTTCCTTGTCGTAGACGAAGGCAAACCAGCCCCAATCGAACGGGATGAAGGTATCGTCGTTCCAGGCGATCGGCAGATCGAGCGCGGAGGTGTCGATCTGGGCCGGTGCGAACAGCCCGGTGGCGCTGGCGGCGGCCAACAGGTTTGTATCGAGCCCCAGGGCCACGTCGGCTTTGCTGCGCGCGCCTTCGAGGCGAAGACGGGCGAGCAGTTCTGCGCCGTCGCCCACGGCCACAAATTGCAGATCGCAACCGCAGGTTTGTTCAAACGCCGCTTCCACCGCTGGGCCTGGGCCCCATTCCGACACGAAGCTGTCGTAGGTGTAGACGGTAAGCACGGGGGTATCTGCCAAGGCTGCTGATGCTGCCAAGGTGATGCCTGCCGCAATGGTAATGGTTTTCATGTCATCCTCCATATCGGCCGGGCGGGTTCCGGGTGAGGATGATCTCAACCTTCCCTCCGCCGGTCCTAACCGGTTCAGGTTCAACGGGTTCGCTTGCGCATCTCAGCTGGTTTCCCAGCACCCCGAGGTAAGGAGAACCCTAAGCCTCAAAGCTTGCCCCTTCAAGGCCAAACCCCTACACGGATTTGCGAAGGGAGCCCGGCCATGATGAACAGCTTCGGACATATCTTCCGCGTCACGACCTGGGGTGAAAGCCACGGGCCGGCTTTGGGCGCGACGGTCGACGGCGTGCCGCCGGGGGTGAAGCTGGAGCCGGAAATGCTTCAGCACTGGCTCGACAAGCGCAAGCCCGGGCAGAACAAGTATACCACCCAGCGGCGCGAGGCGGACGCGGTGAAGATCCTCTCCGGCGTCTACGAGGGCGAGACCACCGGCACCCCGGTGCAGCTGATGATCGAAAACACCGACCAGCGCTCCAAGGATTACGGCGATATCGCCGAGACGTTTCGCCCCGGCCATGCCGACATCACCTATTGGCTCAAGTATGGCATCCGCGATCCGCGCGGCGGCGGGCGCTCTTCGGCGCGCGAAACAGCCGCGCGCGTGGCCGCCGGTGGCCTAGCGCGCGAGGTTCTGAAGGCGCTCGCGCCCGGCATCGAGATCAAGGGCTACATGACCCGGATGGGCGTGCACGAGATCGACCGGGCGCGCTTTGATTGGGACGAGATCGAGCGCAATCCGTTCTGGGTGCCAGACGCGCGAGCGGCGCAAACCTGGGCCGACTACCTCGACGGACTGCGCAAGGCGGGCAGCTCGGTCGGCGCGATCTGCGAAGTGGTGATCCAGGGTGCCCCGGCGGGGCTGGGGGCGCCGATCTATGCCAAGTTAGACACTGATCTGGCTGCCGCGATGATGAGCATCAATGCGGTGAAGGGCGTCGAGATCGGCGCCGGCATGGCGGCGGCGATGCTCACCGGCGAGGAGAATGCCGACGAGATTTCGATGGGGCCAAATGGGCCGGTTTACAGCTCGAACCACGCCGGCGGCATCCTTGGCGGCATCTCCACCGGGCAGGATATCGTCGTGCGCTTCGCGGTGAAACCGACAAGCTCGATCCTCACCCCACGCAAGACGATCACCAAGGCAGGGGCCCCCGCCGAGATCGTCACCAAGGGTCGGCATGATCCCTGCGTTGGCATCCGCGCGGTGCCGGTGGGCGAGGCGATGGCGGCCTGCGTGATCCTCGACCACTTGCTCCTGCATCGCGCCCAGGTTGGTGATGGGCCGCGCGGGATAATCGGCTAGACACTGATCCGGCTGAAATAGACACACATGCTTGCCGTTCTCGGCATCACCTTCCCGATCTTCGCCGTGGTCGCGCGTGGCTATGGCATAGTCTCGCGCCAGCTGGTGTTCCTACCCGCCGACATGAAGGTGCTGATCGCCTTCGTGTGGTTTTCCGCCACCACCGGGCCGGGCCGGCGCGGCGTGGGCGTGATGGGCATGACCTGCCCCAACTCAAGCTTCGTCGGCTATGCGCTGATGCTGATCGCCCTGACCTCGCCGCGGCGATGCCGATGTTCACGATCTTCACGGTGTTTGCGCGGGAGGTGCGCCACGAAGGCCTTGCCTCGATCAACCACCCTGGCGCGACCACGGCGAGTTTCATCATCCTGAACCTGCTACTCTTGGTGCTCCTTCAGTGAATCGACGGAGGCATTTGACCCCCTCCGCCAAGCAAAGACACGTCGCGCCAAGTTATTCAAATGTCTTGACAAGTTGATCCAAAAATCCCGTGTGTGAAGCGACAGACTCGAACCACTAGCCTGCCGTTGGCTTTTGTCTCGCAAGCTGCACCGCGAGGATACCAACCGTGATCACGGCGACGCCGATCACATCGAGCGCACTCAGTTTTTCGCCGAGCAGGAGCGCGGCGATGGTGACCCCGAAGAACGGGTTGAGAAAATGGAAGGTCGAGGCGCGCACCGGGCCGATCCGTCCCACCAGCGCGAACCACACCCAAGTGGCGCCGAGGCCTGGCACGAGGGTGGTGTAGAGGAAGGCGATAACAAGCGTCCAGCTCCAATTCACCTCGAAGGATTCAAGCACGAGCCCGAAGGGCGCGAGCACGGCAGCGCCGACGAGCATCTGCAGCCCGACGACCATCAACAGGTTGCCGCCCGCCGCGGCGGTGCGCACGGTGAGCGTGGCGACGGCCAGCGCAACAGCGGCAACGATTCCCAGCACCAGCCCGGTAAGGTCGACCCCGCCAGAAATGCGGGTGCCCATGATCACGGCGACACCGGCAAAGCCGAGCATCAGCCCGCCCAGCGCCATCCGCGAGAGCCGGTCACGAAACACCGCCCAGCCGAGAAACGCCACGATCAGCGGCATCGACGAGGCGATAATCGAGGCCAGGCCCGCTTCGATCCATTGCATCGCCACGAAGTTGAGGCCGAGGTAGAGCGCGTTTTGGCTGACACCGAATACGACGACCGAAATCCACTGGCCCCGGGTGAGCGAGATCTTCTGCCCAAGCGAGGCGGCCAGCGCGATCCCGAGCAGGCCAGAGAAAACGAACCGCAGCGCGAGCGTGGTGATCGGCGGCGCATCGGCAACGATGATCCGCGCCGAAGTGAAGGCGGAAGACCACATCAAGACAAACGCCAGCCCCATCAGGATGGAGCGCATATCAATACGCAAGGTCTTGAACTCCATATGAAAAGGGCCGCCGTTTGGCGACCCTGATCGAAATCCTGCGGCAGTGCAAGGATCAGCCGTTGGCGGCATCCTTGAGAGCCTTGGCGACGGTGACTTTCACCACCTTGTCGGCCTCTTTCTTGATCTGCTCGCCGGTGGCAGGGTTGCGCACGATGCGCTCGGGGCGCTCGCGCAGGTAAAACTTGCCGACGCCCGGAAGGGTGACGGCACCACCGCCCGACACTTCGCGGGTGATCACCGAAACGATGCTGTCAAGCGCGTTGGTGGCGGTTTTCTTGTCCGAGCCCATCTCTTCTGCCAGAGCGGCCACCAGCTGGGTCTTGGTCATCGGTTTCGCCATGTATTCTCTCCTCAATTATCCCACGACTTGGGTTTCATGGGCGGCATTTAACGTAATGTAGAGAAGCTGCACAACAATTTGTGTGCATTTCGGTCAGAAAAATAACGGCTTTTCGCAAATCGGGCCGGCTTTTGCTAGAGAAAGGCCGTTTCGTCGAAAGAACGGAGTTTGCGGCTGTGGATGCGGTCGAGCGGCATCTCGCGCAGCCGTTCCATCGCCCGGATGCCGATCAGCAGGTGCCGACCGACTTGCTTGGTGTAAAACTCGGTAGCCATCCCGGGCAGCTTCAGCTCGCCATGCAGCGGCTTGTCGGAGACGCACAGCAGCGTGCCGTAGGGCACCCGGAAGCGAAAACCATTGGCGGCGATGGTGGCGCTTTCCATGTCGAGCGCCACGGCGCGCGACTGGCTGAGGCGCAACACCGGGCCGGAGTGCTCGCGCAGCTCCCAGTTGCGGTTATCGAAGCTGGCCACGGTGCCGGTGCGCATGATCCGCTTGAGCTCGAAGCCCTCAAGCTCGGTCACTTCGGCCACCGCATCCTGCAACGCAATCTGAATCTCGGCCAGCGGCGGGATCGGCACCCAGATCGGCAAATCGTCGTCGAGCACCTTGTCTTCGCGCAGGTAAGCATGCGCCAGAACGAAATCGCCCAACCGCTGCGAATTGCGAAGCCCCGCACAATGACCAACCATCAGCCAGGCATGGGGCCTGAGCACGGCGATGTGGTCAGTCGCCGTCTTGGCGTTGGATGGGCCGACGCCGATATTTACCAGGGTAATCCCGCCGCCATCGGCGCGCTTGAGATGATAGGCAGGCATCTGCGGCAGCTTGGGAAGCGCCGGGATCTCGCCGTCGGCACTGGTAATTTCGGCGTTGCCGGGGGCGACAAAGGCGGTGTAGCCCGAGGCAGGATCACCCAGCACCGTGCGGGCAAAAGCCTCGAACTCCTCCACATAGAACTGGTAGTTGGTAAACAGAACGTGGTTCTGGAAATGCTCGGGCGTGGTGGCGGTGTAATGCGCCAGCCGCGCCAGCGAATAGTCGATCCGCTGGGCGGTGAACGGCGCGAGCGGATCGGAGCCATCTTCGTGGGTGTAGCCCATCCCGTTCACGATATCGTCGTTGGTGGTCGAAAGCTCGGGCACGTCAAACACGTCGCGCAGCGGAAAGGCCATCGCGCCTTCCTGCGGCACGGTGATGTCAGACCGGCCCGCCACGGCGAAATGCACCGGGATCGGCGTGGCGGAATAGCCCACCCACACCGGCACGTCGTGGTTTTGGATCAACAGACCGATCTGTTGCACCAGGTAGTTGCGAAACAGATCGGGCCGGGTGATCGTGGTGGAATAGGTGCCGGGGCCGGCAACATGGCCAAACGCGAGCCGCGAGTCGACCTGGACATGGCTCGCGGTGCGCAGGCGGATTTCCGGGTAATAGGCCCGAAACCGGCTTTCAGGCAATCCGGGCGCGCTGGCAGCCTGCGAAAAGGTGCGGGTGAGAAAGGCGCAAGCGGCATCGTAAAGCTCTGCCAACCGGGTTACGGCGGCAGCGGGATCGGTGAAGGCTTCGGGCGCCGGCGCGTCGGGTGTGACGACCGGAAGGGGCAGGGCATGGGCCAGCATCATGGCTCCTCGAACAATTCGGTGATTTCAAACTTCGTCACATCTACGAGGCCAAGATCGGAAATGCGCAGCTCGGGTATGACAACGAGCGCCAGCAGCGAGTGCTGCATATAGGCGTTGTTGAGCGTGCAGCCACATTCGGCCATCGCCTCGACCATACGCCCGGCCTTGAGCGCCACCGTCTGCGCATGCTCCTCGCTCATCAGCCCGGCAATGGGCAATTCGACCAACGCGATCTCTTCGCCATTGCGGAAGACGGTAATGCCACCGCCCACCTCGCCCAGCCGGTTCGCCGCCAGCGCCATGTTGGCCCGGTCGGTGCCAACCACGATCATGTGGTGGCTGTCATGCGCCACCGTCGAGGCCATGGCCATATTGCCGGTATAGCCGAAGCCGGAGACAAAGCCATTCACCACGCCGCCGGTGCCGTGGTGGCGCTCAACGAGGGCGATCTGCACCACGTCATTTGCCGTGTCGGGCTCTACAATCGTGTCTATTACCGGCAAATCCGCCGTCAGCGCTTTGGTCGGGGCCTGGTTCTCGATCACGCCGATCACCTTCGCGGTCACGCTGTTGGCCCCCTCGGGTGCGCGGATCACAAAATCTTCCGCCGTGAGGGTCTTGCCCAGGTGCACCGTGTTGCGGGCATGGTCGGGCCAGGCAAGGTGCGGCGTTTCCACCGTGATTTCGCCGTTCAGCGCCACGGTTTGCCCGCGCGCGATCACCCGTTCGATCGGCAGCGATACCAGATCGGAGGTAAGCACCACGTCGGCCCGCCGCCCCGGTGCGATCGAACCAAGCTCGCGCTCAAGCCCGAAGTGTGTGGCGGTGTTGATCGTGGCCATTTGCAGCGCCACCAACGGCTCGGCGCCGCAGGCGATGGCGTGGCGCACGACGCGGTTCATGTGGCCCTCGTTCACCAGCGTGCCGGAATGGCTGTCGTCTGTGCACAGGATGAAGTTGCGCGGATCGAGGCCCTTTTGCGTTACCGCCGTGATCTGGCTTTCGACGTCATACCAGGCCGAGCCGAGCCGCATCATGCTCTTCATGCCCTGGCGCACCCGGGCAATGGCATCGGCCTCGCAGGTGCCCTCGTGATCGTCCGCCGGGCCACCTGCCACATAGGCGTGAAACGCCGGCCCCAGATCAGGCGATGCGTAATGCCCGCCCACAGTCTTGTGCGCGTTTTGCGTGGCGGCGATCTCGGCCAACATCTTGGCATCACCTGCCACCACACCGGGAAAGTTCATCATCTCGCCCAAGCCAACGATTCCGGGCCAGATCATCGCCTCGGCCACATCCTCAGCGCTGATCTCGAACCCCGTGGTTTCCAGCCCCGGCGCGGAGGGGGCGCAGGAGGGCATCTGGGTGAAGATGCTGACCGGTTGCATCAGCGCCTCGTCATGCATCAGCCGCACGCCTTCGAGGCCCAGAACGTTGGCTATCTCGTGTGGATCGACAAACATGCTGGTGGTGCCATGCGGGATCACCGCGCGGGCAAACTCGGCGGGGGTGAGCATGCCGCTCTCGATGTGCATATGCGCATCGCACAGCCCGGGAATCAGGTAGCGCCCTTCGGCGTCGATAATCTCCGTCTCGGGGCCAATGCAATGGCTGGCATCGGGGCCAACATAGGCAAAGCGGCCCTCGGCGATGGCCACCTCCCAGCCGTCAAGCACCTCGCGGCTTTGCACATTCACCAGCTTGCCGCCGCGGATCACGCAATCGGCAGGCTCACGCCCGGCGGCAACGGCGATCAGGCGGGGGGCGACCTCGGGCCAGGATTTGATCGTTTGGTTCATCATGGGCCAATAGTGGAGAATCGGCGCCCGAGCGCAAGCCCCCTTGCATCGCACCGCATTGAACCCAAAATGCCCAACATGACACAGACCTTGATCAGTTTCGGACACGGCTTTTCCGCCCGCGCGCTCACCCAACTCCTCCTGCCCGCCGGCTGGCGCGTGATCGGCACCACGCGCTCACCCGACAAGGCCAAGGCGCTTGAGGCGGCGGGCGTCGAGGCGATGGTCTGGCCGGGGGAAGACATGGCTTCGGCGCTGGCAGAGGCAACACACCTTTTGCTCTCCGCCGCGCCCGATGATGATGGCGACCCGGTGCTCGCCGCACTTGCCGGCGAGATCGCCGCCAATGCCGGGCATATCGAATGGGTGGGTTATCTCTCCACCACCGGCGTTTATGGCGACCATCAGGGCGGCTGGGTGGACGAGCGCACACCGCTCACGCCCACCACCCGGCGCGGGCATCAGCGGGTGCTGGCCGAGGGCCAATGGCAAGCGCTGGCCGAGGCCACCGGGCTGCCCTTGCACATTTTTCGCCTCGCCGGGATCTACGGCCCGGGGCGCGGACCGTTTGCCAAGGTGCGGGCCGGCACGGCGCGGCAGATCGTCAAGAAAAACCAGGTGTTCAGCCGGATTCATGTGGACGATATCGCGCAAGTGCTGGCGGCGAGCATCGCCCGACCAAACCCGGGCGCCGTCTACAATGTGTGCGACAACGAAGCCGCCCCGCCGCAAGACGTGCTGGCCCACGCTGCCGCCTTGATCGGCATCGCCCTGCCGCCGGAAGAAGATTACATGACGGCGGAGATGACACCAATGGCCCGCAGTTTCTACGCCGAATCGAAGCGGGTGCGAAATACCCGGATCCGCAAAGAGCTTGGCGTAGAATTGCTTTATCCGACCTACCGTGAAGGGCTGGCGGCCCTGCTTGCGCTGGAGCGCGGCGCAAAAGAATAGGGCACCCGAAGGTGCCCTATCCGATACCGTTACCCATTTTCCTTGTCAGAGCAGGAAAAGCCCGGCCGCGACCGACAGCAGGAAGAACGCGGGCGGGATGATGTGTTGGTTTACCGACGACGTTGCCGCCTGCTGCACGATCACCTCCGGCTCGATCACCGGACCGGCGATCGACCCAGCCATGGCCGTTGAGGCGACGAGAGCGAAGGCGGCACCGAGTAGAAGTTTTTTCATGGCAATCCCCCGAAACGTGACATTTGAATGGGCGGATAATCGACTGACCGCCGGAGCGAGTCCAGCCGCTCCGGCGCAGGTTTGCCGCAACTGTTGCATTCGGGCGTCTCCCCCCGGTCAGGCGCGCTTGGCCTCGATATTGGCGATCCCCAGCGCCGCGAGCACCTTGGCCTCGATGTGGACGGCGGTAAGCCGGGCATCGGCATACATCTGGTCGGGGCTGCCATGGTCGATGAAGGTATCGGGCAGCACCATCGAGCGGAACTTGAGCCCGGCGTCAAACAGACCGTTCTCAGCCAGAAGCTGCGCCACATGGCTGCCAAAGCCGCCCACCGCGCCCTCCTCGATGGTGATCAGCACTTCGTGGTCGCGCGCCAGCCTCAGGATCATCTCCGCATCGAGTGGTTTCATGAACCGGGCGTCGGCCACCGTGGGGGTAATGCCGCGCTGGGCCAGGCGGTCCGCCGCACCCTGAGCGTGCGCGAGCCGGGTGCCGAGCGAAAGCAGCGCCACGCGCTTGCCCTCAGCCACGATCCGGCCTTTGCCGATCTCCAGCGGCGTGGGCACATCTGGCAGGTCCACCCCCACGCCCTCGCCGCGCGGGTAGCGCACGGCGCTGGGCCCGTCATTGATTGCGTGTGCGGTGGCGACCATGTGCATCAGCTCGGCCTCGTCGGCGGGGGCCATGATCACGAAACCGGGCAGATTGCCGAGATAGGACAGATCGAAGCTGCCGGCGTGGGTGGCGCCGTCCTGCCCCACCAGCCCGGCGCGGTCGACCATGAAGCGCACGGGGAGGTGCTGGATCGCCACGTCGTGCACGATCTGATCGTAGCCGCGTTGCAGGAAGGTGGAATAGAGCGCGCAGAAGGGCTTCATCCCGCCCGCCGCAAGACCGGCAGAAAAGGTGACGGCATGCTGCTCGGCAATTCCCACGTCGAAGGTGCGGGTGGGATAGCGCTCGGCCATCATGCCCACGCCGGTGCCGTCGGGCATGGCGGCGGTGATCGCCACCACCTTCTCGTCGCTCTCGGCAAGTTGGGTCAGCACCTTGCCGAACACGGCCGTGTAAGACGGCGCGTTGGAGGGCTTCTTTTCCTGCTTGCCAGTGAGCACGTCGAATTTTCCGGTGGCATGGCCGCGGTCGGCGGCCGCCTCAGCGGGCGCATAGCCTTTGCCCTTCTGGGTGATCACATGCAGCAGCACCGGGCCGGTCGCACGGTCATGCACCGTGCGCAACACGCCCACGAGGTGCTCGATATCGTGCCCGTCGATCGGGCCGATGTAGGAAAAGCCCAGCTCTTCAAAGATCGTGCCGCCCACAGTCATGCCCTTGAGCATTTCCTTGGCCCGGCGCGCGCCTTCCTGGAACGGTTCGGGCAGCAGGCCGATGGCGCCCTTGGCGGCGGCTTTGAGCTCCTGAAACGGCTCGGCCTCATAAAGCCGCGACAGATACGACGACAGCGCGCCGACGGGGGGCGCGATCGACATATCGTTGTCATTGAGGATGACAAACATCCGCTTCTTGAGAGCGCCGCCATTGTTGAGCGCCTCGAAAGCCATGCCGGCGGTCATCGCGCCGTCGCCGATCACGGCGATGGCGTCGCCCAGCGCCGGCTCGGGGCTGCCGCCGAGCTCGCGCGCCATGGTAAAGCCCACGGCGGCCGAGATCGAGGTGGAGCTGTGGCCCGCGCCGAACGGGTCGTAAGCACTCTCGGAGCGCTTGGTAAAGCCCGAGAGCCCGCCGCGCTGGCGCAGGGTGCGGATGCGCTCGCGTCGCCCGGTGAGGATCTTGTGCGGGTAAACCTGGTGGCCCACGTCCCATATCAGCCGGTCGCGCGGGGTATCAAACACATGGTGCAGCGCCACGGTCAGCTCGACCACGCCAAGCCCCGCGCCAAGATGCCCACCGGTTTCCGATACCGCGTTGATCGTCTCGGTCCGCACCTCGTCGGCAAGCTGGCGCAGCTCGGCGAGGCTGAGGCTCTTCATGTCTGCGGGCGATTTGATCCGGTCGAGCAGCGGGGTAACGGGGTGGTCGGACATGGCTGGTCCTGTCTCACTGATTATTCATGTTTCCCGCGCAATAACGAAGCGGGCGGCCTCTCGCAAGGTTTCTGCCCTTTCTCCATAGGGCGAAAGCGCGGCGACGGCTTCATTCACAAGGTCGCGTGCGCGGTTTTTCGCCGGCGCCAACCCGAGGAGCGATACGAAGGTGGCCTTGCCGGCACTGGCATCCTTGCCCACAGCCTTGCCCACGGTCGCCACGTCGCCCTCCACGTCGAGCACGTCATCAGCGATCTGGAAGGCAAGCCCGAGCGCTTCACCAAAGCGAGCCAAGGGGGCCGGGTCTTGCCCGGCAAGGAGTGCCCCCGACATCGCCGACCAGCGGATCAGTGCGCCGGTCTTGCCGGCCTGCAGCGCGATAATCTCGTCGAGCGTGAGCGGACTGGCGGCGCTTTCGGCGGCGATATCGAGCGCCTGGCCCAGCACCATGCCACGCGCGCCTGCGGCCTCGGCCAGCGCGCGCGCGAGCGCCACGCGCACCTGCGCGCTTCCCACCTCATCGCGCATCACCAGCTCGAACGCGGTCGATTGCAGCGCGTCACCGACGAGAATTGCGGTGGCTTCATCCCATTTGCGGTGCACGGTGGGCTGGCCCCGGCGCAGATCGTCATCATCCATCGCCGGCAAATCGTCATGCACGAGGCTGTAAGCGTGGATTGCCTCGATCGCGGCGGCGAGGAAGCGGGCAGCGCTCTCCGGCACCCCGAGCAGCGCCGCGCTCTCAAGCACGAGAAATCCGCGCAGGCCCTTGCCGCCGCGCACGGCATAAGCCATCGGCTCGGTCATCGGCCCGTTCTCGGGCAAGCTCTCGATCAGGCAGGCGCGCGCGGTAGCAGCGGCCTCGGCAAGACGTTTTTCAAACATTCAGAGGCCTTCGACGGGCTTGCTTCCGGTGGGACTGCCGTCGGCGTCAAGCGTGATCGCGGCCACCTTTTCCTCGGCCTCCTTGAGCTTGACCTCACAGCGGGCCTTGAGCTTCGCCCCCCGCTCATACAGCGCGATCGACTGCTCCAGCGCCACGTCGCCGCGCTCAAGCTGGCCCACCACCGCTTCGAGCTCGGCCATCGCCTCCTCAAAGCTCATTTCGGTCACATCTTTCTCGCTCATGCGCCCCGCTCCATCAAGATTTCCACATGCAAGCCGACACTTTCGGCCAGCGCTTCCAGATCATATCCGCCCTCAAGTGTCGAGACGACCCGTCCCCCGCAGCACCGCGCGGCGAGGTCGCAAATCCGGTCGGTGATCCAGCCGAAATCTTCGGTGGTCCAGTGCAGCCCGGCAAGCGGATCACGGGCATGGGCATCGAACCCGGCGGAAACGAGGATCAGCTCCGGCCCCCATTCTTCGATCCACGGCAAGATCTCGCCGTCCCAGGCGGCGCGCATTTCTGCACCACCGGTGCCTTCGCTGAGTGGCACATTGTTGATCTGAAGATACGCCCCCTTCTCATGCCGCGCGCCGGTGCCGGGAAAGAGCGGCATCTGATGGCTGGAGGCAAAATGAATGCGGCTTTCGTTCCACAGCACGTCCTGGGTGCCATTGCCGTGGTGCACGTCGAAATCGAGCACCGCCACGCGCATAAGCCCGTGGGTTTCCAACGCATGCAGCGCGCCGATGGCGACGTTGGAAAACAAACAAAACCCCATCGCGCGCGCGCGCTCGGCATGGTGGCCGGGTGGCCGGACAGCAACAAAAGCGTTGCTCACCTCGCCCGCCAACACAGCGTCGACGGCGGCGGTCACGCCACCCACCGCGCGCATCGCCGCCTCCCAGGAGTCCGGCGAAAGCGTTGTATCGGGGTCGATCTGGGTCCAACCCGTCTCGGGAACCGCATCATGGAGTGCGTCGATAAAGGCCTTGGAATGAGCGCGGCGGATCATCTCTTCGGTGCCCAGCGGCGCAGCGCGGCGGTCGAGCGCGGCGAAGCCGGGGGCGGAGAGTGCGGCCTCGATCGCCTTCAGCCGGGCAACCTGTTCGGGATGGCCGGGCGGGTTCACATGCGCCAGGCAGGCGGGGTGGGAAAAATAGGCGGTGGTCATGGCCCGAACATGATACTTTCGTCCCGTGCTGCCAAGGGCGAAACCGGGCGTTGGAGGTCGTCGATGGAACATCGGGACACTTGCATGCCTCCCCTGCGACGATGGCCACAGGTGCGGCTGACGTAAGCACGCGAACCCGCACCCGCTTTGCGGAAATTCCCCAGCCGCTATTCGAGCGCCAGCATGTAGCCCGCGCCACGCACCGTCTGCAGGTGGCGCGGGTTTTTCGGATCATCCTCGATCTTGCGCCTGAGCCGGGTGATCTGCACGTCGATCGCGCGGGCCTTGGCCTGCAGTCCCTCCCGCCCGAGCCGCGCCACCAGTTCACCGCGCCCCATCGGCTTGCCCGGGTTGGCGGCGAAGATGCACATGAGCTGCACTTCGGTATCGGTAAGCCGAACCGGCACGTCATCGCGGGTAAGGCGCGCGGCCTCGGCATCGAACGCAAGCGCGCCTATTCGGATCACCCTGGGCTTGGGCGCGGTGGCGGTTGGGGCGCGGTCGAGAATGGTGTTGATCTGTTCGCAAAGCGCCTTCGGCTCGAACGGCTTGGCGATGCTGGCGGCGTCATCCGGGGCGAAGCTCGATTTGTCGGCGAGGCAGAGCACCGGCGCATGCAGGCCGCTACGCAACCCCTCCGCGCCCGGCACCCCGGCATCGAGCAGCACGAGATCAAACACAAGCCCGGCGAGCAGGCGGCGGGCATGGCCCTCGTCTCGCGCGAGGCTGACGAGGAAGCCCTGAGATTTCAGGTATTGGCGCAGGAGATCGCGCAGCCGCGCATCGCGGTCGATCACCAGCAGATGCGCCGGGGCCTCGGCGGGCGTCATTCGTCGCGGTCCTTCATCCCGTTGAAATGGCGCCGCATCTGCGGATCCATCATCGCCTCAAGCACCGTGCGAAAGCCGCGCACCGCGTCGGGCCCCGCCTCGCGGTAGGCTGCCCGCATCCGTTCGCGCTGCACCTGCGAAAGCTCGCGCTCCAGCGCCTCGCCCTTGGCGGTAAGAAACAGATTTCGCTCGCGCTTGTCGCGGGTGCCCACCCGCACCTCGACAAACCCCTCCTCGATCAGCGTGCGCAGCACCCGGTTCAGCGATTGCTTGGTCACGCCAAGGATCGACAAAAGATTGTTGACCGTGGTTGCCGGCGAACGGTGGATGAAATGGATCGCCCGGTGGTGCGCCCGGCCCAGTCTGTATTTATCCAATATGCGGTCGGGGTCGGCGGTGAAGCCGCGATAGGCGAAATACATCGCCTCGATCCCCTGCCGAAGCTGTTCATCGGTGAGAAAGAGAAGCGACGGCCCGCCGCCAGACCCGATCCGGTCGTTCATGCAAAGCGCCTCCCCGCGATCACATTTCATGTTTCAGCTTTCTTTTTATGTCAGTCTTATTGACATTCCAAGACTTAACTGGTAGCGAAACGCGGATTTTGCGAAATATTATGTCCGCCTCGGACTTTTCGCGGCAAGAAATGGAATACCGCAGGAGCGCGGGAGGGGAGGGTCAATGGCTAATTACGATGATCGTGAAGGCAAGATCTGGATGGATGGCGCACTCTTGGATTGGCGCGATGCCAACGTGCACATCCTCACCCACGCGATGCATTACGCCTCTGCGGTATTCGAGGGCGAGCGCGCCTATGGCGGCAAGATCTTCCTTTCGCGCAAGCACGGCGAACGGCTTTTGAAATCGGGCGAGATGATCGACATGACGATCCCCTGGAGCGTAGACCAGATCGAGGCGGCGAAATACGAGGTGCTGGCGGCCAATGGGCTGACCGATGCTTATGTGCGCGCCATCGCCTTCCGCGGTGCCGGCCCCGATATGGGCGTATCCTCGGCGCGCAACCCGATCCGGCTGGCAATCGCCGCCTGGGAATGGGGCAGCTATTATGGCGACGCCAAGTTCAAGGGCGCCAGGCTCGACATCTCGAAGTGGAAGCGCCCGAGCCCGGAAACGATCCCGACGGCGGCCAAGGCCTCGGGGCTCTACATGATCTGCACAATCTCGAAGCACGCCGCCGAAGCCAAGGGCTGCTCGGATGCGCTGTTTTTCGATTATCGCGGCTATGTGGCGGAAGCGACCGGCGCCAACGTGTTTTTCGTGAAAGACGGCGAGGTGCACACCCCGCTGCCTGACGCGATTCTCAACGGCCTCACCCGGCAAACCGTGATCGGCATGCTCAAGGAGCGCGGCATTACCGTGCACGAGCGCCATATCATGCCCGAAGAAATGGAAGGCTTCGAGCAATGCTGGCTGACGGGTTCGGCGGCAGAAGTGACGCCGGTGGGCGAGATCGGCCCCTACAGCTTCGAGGTTGGCGCGCTCACCCGCGACATCGCGGAAAGCTACGAGGCGCTGGTGCGCAGCTGACCGGGGTTCACTCTTCCTAAAGGCTTTGCCTCCAGAGTGTGCGGTGCGCAATCCTGGAGGCCGCGATGTCGCAGCGCCGAAGTCTTGGTTATCTGTTCTTGATCATTTTCGTGGTGGTCGCGCCTACGGTCGCCTCGCTCGGCTGGTATCAGCTTTCGAAAAATCCGAGCCTGCGCCCGCTCGGAATTACCAAACAGGCACTCACGGCCTACAACGGCGGCAGTGACGGGATCGAGATCGTCGCCCTGGTCGATTGGGTGCCGACGGATGCCGGCAATTACTCCCAGGCGCGCCTATCGCGAGCACTCACCGAGTCCTTTGCCGCCAAGGGGGTAGAGCTGCGCATCGAGTTCCGCCCCGGCCAGAGCACCACCCGGGTAACATATCGGGTCGGCAAAACGGTGCTGGGGCCCTATTCCACGGCCCGCGCAGCGGAAGGGATTGCAGCGGCAGTGGAGGCCTACAATATGTATTGAGCCGCGCGCAGCCGCGCCAGCGCCCAGCGCGCCGCTTCGGCGAGAACCGGATCCGGATCGCGCGCCAGCGGAGCCAGCGCCGGCACCAGGCTTGCATCGCCTGAATTGCCGATCGCATAGGCCACGTTGCGCAGAAACCGCGCCCGACCAACCCGCTTGATCGGCGAGCCGGCGAATTTTGCCCGAAACCCGGCATCGTCCAGCGCTGCGAGCGCGGCCAGGGGCGGCGCAGTCAGATCGTCGCGGGCCAGGTAGCGCGATTCCTGTGCGGCCACGGCAAACTTGTTCCACGGGCAGGCGGCTAGGCAATCGTCGCAGCCGTAAATCCGGTTGCCAAGAGCCGGGCGCAAGGCCTCCGGCACCGGCCCCTTGTGCTCGATCGTCAGGTAGGAAATGCAGCGCCGCGCGTCGAGCTGGCCGGGGGCGGGAAAGGCCCCGGTCGGGCAGGCGTCGAGGCAGGCAGTGCAGGAACCGCAGTGATCCTCCCCCGGCGCATCCACCGGCAAATCCAGCGTGGTGAAGATCGCGCCGAGAAAAAACCAGTTGCCCAGATCCCGGCTGAGCAGGTTGGTATGTTTGCCCTGCCAGCCCAGCCCGGCGGCGGCGCCAAGCGGCTTTTCCATCACCGGCGCGGTGTCGACAAATACCTTGATCTCCCCCCCAGCCACCTCGATCAGCCAGCGCCCCAGCCGCTTCAGGCGTTTCTTGACGATATCGTGGTAGTCGCGGTTCTGGGCGTAAACACTGATTGCGCCCCGATCAGGGTGGCCGAGCACCTCGGTCGGATCGCCCTCGGGCGTGTAGGGCTCGGCCAGCATGATCACCGAGCGCGCTTCGGGCCAGAGCGCCGCCGGATTGCCGCGCCAGGCCATGCGCTCGGCCATCCAGCCCATATCGCCATGCCAGCCCTGCCCGACGAAGGCGGCAAGCCGCTCGGCAATCTCCGGCACGGCATCGGGCCGGGTCACACCCACGGCGGCAAACCCTTCTGCGAGGGCGCGCTCTTTCATCTTGCGATAAATATCCTCGGGGGGAGAATGGGCCACAGGCCCAGAGCGGGGCAGACGGCCCCCCTTACCCCGCTCGCCCATCAGAAATCGAGGTCCGCGTAATGCGGTGGCGGCGGGAAGCCCGGCAGGTGATCGGCGAGGATCGACCGAAACGCCGGGCGCGATTTGATCTTGGAATACCACTCGCGCACGTTGGCGTTGCGGTCCCAATCGACGTCGGAGATGTAATCGAGGCTTGAGAGATGCGCCGCAGCGGCGAAATCGGCGAGCGTCATGGTGTCGCCCGCGAGCCAACGGCGCATGTCGAGCAGCCAGCCGAGGTAATCGAGGTGATACTTGATCGCCTTCGCCCCCGCCTTCACATTGGCCGAATCGGGGTAGCCCTGGCCGGCGATCTTCTTGTTCACGCGCTCATAGAGCAGTTTCGAGGTGACTTCGTTGTGAAACTTGTCATCAAACCAGCTCACCAGCCGGCGCACTTCATAGCGGCCATCGGGGTCGGTTGGCATCAGCGGCGGGTTGGGATAGCGTTCCTCGATATATTCGTTGATCGCCGCACTCTCGCTCAGCGTCTTGCCGTCGAGCCTGAGCACCGGCACCTTACCGGCCGGGTTGCGGCGCAGAAACTCGGCGGATTTCTCCCAGTAGCGCTCTTCGACAAGCTCAACCTCGATCCGCTTCTCGGCCAGCGAGAGGCGCACCTTGCGGCAGTACGGCGACAGGGGGAAGTGAAACAAACGGTTCATAGGTTCGCGGTTCTCGTGTCCTGGCAAAGGTAATGGCGCGAAACGGCGCGCGGTTCAATCCTCGAAGCACATGGCGCGGCCATCACGCAGGATCGTGGCGGCCCCATCGCGGATACCCGCCGAGCGGCGGGCGACAAATTGCGAGGGCTTCGCGGCGGAGCGGTCCTTGGGCGCGGGCAGCACGGCGGCAAGCCGGGCAGCCTGTTCGGCGGAAAGCGCGCTGGCCTCAACACCAAAGTAATGCCGCGCGGCGGCACCAACGCCAAACACACCCTCATCGAACTCGACCATGTTGAGGTAAACCTCGAGGATACGCTTCTTCGTCCAGACCAGCTCCACCACCGGTGTGATCAGCGCCTCCAGCGCCTTGCGCGGCCAGCTTCGGGCGGGCCAGAGGTAGATGTTTTTCACCACCTGCTGGGTGATGGTCGAGGCGCCACGGCTCTCGCCCGCCTCGATCACCTGCCGGATCGCGCCCATATCGAAGCCCCAGTGCTGGCAAAAATTGGCGTCTTCCGCCGCCACGACCGAGCGCGCCATGACCGGGGAAATCTCGCTGAAATCTACCCAGTCGTGCTTGATCCCATCGAGGCGCGATTTTTCGGCCGCCATATAGAGCGTGGTGGGCGGGTTCACCACGGTGAAAAGCGCGACGAGCGCGAAAATGAGCCCGCCGAAGCCCAGAAGCGCCCGCCACGCCCAGCGCCGCAGATAGCCCCGCGCAATGCGCCACGGGTTGTCGTCCTGCCTTCGGGTTTTCTTGCTCGCCGCTCGCGCCATGCGCTTTCAGACCACGGCGGCAAAGCTACGGTCAAGGTCAGTCGTGATGAAAAGGGGCGGCCCGCACACCGCCCCCTCGTTTGCAAAACCAGCGCGCGCCATTATTCGGCCGGGATGGCATCTTTTTCCAGCGAAAGGGGCGCGGGCAGATGTGCCAGCATCTCCTTGGGGCACACTTGCAGGAAGTTGCCGCGTTCCACGTCCCAGTTCTGCAGGATCTGATGCGCGCGCACGCTTGAGGTTTCGTCGGCATGGCGCAGGACCAGTTCCTTGAGCTGGTTCTCCCAGTGATCCACCTCAAGCGGCACCGTCACCAGCGTTTCCATGTTCATGAAGTCGCGCGCGGTGCCGTCGGGATCGTAGACGTAGGCCATCCCTCCCGTCATCCCCGCGCCGAAGTTGGCGCCGATCTCGCCGAGGATCACCGCCACGCCGCCGGTCATGTATTCACACCCGTTTGAGCCGCAGCCCTCGATCACCACCATGGCACCCGAGTTGCGCACCGCAAAACGCTCGCCCGCGCGACCGGCGGCAAACAGGTGGCCATCGGTGGCGCCGTAGAGCACGGTGTTGCCGATGATGGTGTTTTCCTGCGCCACCAGCGGGCTGCACATCGGCGGACGCACCACGATGGTGCCGCCCGACAGGCCCTTGCCGACGTAATCGTTTGCATCGCCCGAAACCTCGATCTTCAGCCCCGGCGCGGCGAAAGCGCCGAGCGACTGACCGCAGGAGCCGGTGAGCTTCACCGTCAGGTGGTCGGGCTGGAGATTGTTGCGCATCCCGAAGTTGCGCACGATATGGCTCGAGACGCGGGTGCCGATGGTGCGGTCGGTGTTGCGCACCGCGTATTGCAGCTGCATCTTTTCACCATCGTTAAGGAAGCGCGCGGCATCCTTGATGATCTCGGCATCGAGCGTATCAGGCACCTCGTTGCGCGGCCGGTCAAGATCATAGGCGATCTTGTCGGTGGTGCCGACCCGCACCAGAAGCGGGTTGAGGTCGAGATCGTCGAGATGCGAGGCGCCACGGCTGACCTGGCTCAGAAGATCGGCCCGACCGATGATCTCATCCATCGACCGCGCCCCGATCCGGGCGAGAATCTCACGCACTTCCTGGGCGTAGAAGGTAATCAGGTTCACCACCTTGTCGGCGCTGCCGGTGAACTTGGCGCGCAGGTCTTCGCGCTGGGTGCAAACCCCCACCGGGCAGGTGTTGGACTGGCACTGGCGCACCATGATGCAGCCCATGGCGATGAGCGCGGCGGTGCCGATGCCATATTCTTCCGCTCCCATCATCGCCGCCATGACGATATCGCGCCCGGTGCGCAACCCGCCATCGGTGCGCAGGGTGACGCGGCTGCGCAAGTTGTTCATTGACAGCACCTGATGCGCTTCTGTCAGGCCCATTTCCCACGGCAGGCCGGCAAACTTGATCGAGGTGGCGGGGCTCGCGCCGGTGCCCCCGTTGGCGCCCGAAATCAAGATCACGTCGGCCTTGGCCTTGGCCACGCCGGCGGCGATCGTGCCCACGCCCGAAGCGGCCACAAGCTTTACCGTAACCTTGGCGCGCGGGTTGATCTGCTTGAGGTCGTAGATCAGCTGCGCGAGGTCTTCGATCGAGTAGATATCGTGGTGCGGCGGCGGCGAAATCAGCATGACCCCCTTGGTGGAGTGGCGCAGCCGGGCAATAAGGTCGGTCACCTTCATGCCCGGGAGCTGGCCCCCCTCGCCGGGCTTGGCGCCCTGGGCCACCTTGATTTCAAGCTCCTCGCACTGGTTGAGGTATTCAGCCGTCACCCCAAATCTACCGCTCGCCACCTGCTTGATCTTGGCCGAAGGGTTATCGCCGTTGGACTCCGGCACAAAATGCGCCGGATCTTCCCCGCCTTCGCCACTGTCGGACTTTGCGCCAATCCGGTTCATCGCCACGTTGAGCGTCTTGTGCGCCTCCGGGCTGAGCGCGCCGAGGCTCATGCCGGGGGTGACAAAGCGCTTGCGGATCGCGGTGATGCTTTCCACCTGGTCGATCGGCACCGGCGCACCGAGCGGCTTGATATCGAGCATGTCGCGCAGATGAATCGGCGGGTTTTTCTGCATCAGGCTGGTGTATTTCTTCCACGTCTCATAGGAGGCGCGCTCACAGGCCGATTGCAGAAGATGCATGCCTTGGGCGTTCCAGGCATGGGTTTCGCCGCCCGAGCGTGCCTTGTAGAAGCCGCCGATCGGCAGCACGTTCGAGCCCTGCGAACGCCAGCCCTTGGCATGGATGGCTTCAAGCTTGGTCTGGATGCCGCCCACGCCAATGCCCGAGATCCGGCTTGTCATGCCAGGAAAATACTCGTGCACCATCGCGCGCGAAAGGCCGACCGCCTCGAAGTTGAGCCCACCGCGATACGACGACATCACCGAGATCCCCATCTTCGACATGATCTTGAGCAAGCCTTGATCAATCGCCTCGCGGTATTTGTGGGTGGCTTCGGTAAGCGTGAGATCGAGCAGCCCGCGCTCGATCCGGTCAGCAAGGCTGTCTTCGGCAAGGTACGCGTTGACCACCGTCGCCCCGGCACCGATCAGCACCGCGAAGTAATGCGGATCAATCGCCTCCGCCGAGCGCACGTTGAGCGAGGTAAAGGTGCGCAGGCCCTGACGCGTAAGCCAGGAGTGCACGGCGCTGGTGGCGAGTATCATCGGCATCGCCACGCGATCCTCGCTCTGGTGCATGTCGGTCAGCACGATGTGGCCGGCGCCTGAGCGCACCGCGTCTTCGGCCTCCGCACGGATGCGCCCCAGCGCTTCGTGTAGCGCCGTCGGGCCGCTGTCGGCGGGGAAGGTGCAATTGATCTCCGCCATCGGTGCAAGGAAATGGCCGAGCAGCGCCTCGAACTGCGCGTTGCCCACGAACGGGCTTTCGAGCACAAGAATCTCGGTATGGCTGCCAGCCTCATCGAGCACGTTCTTGAGGTTTCCAAACCGCGTCTTGAGGCTCATCACCCGGTATTCGCGCAAAGAGTCGATCGGCGGGTTGGTGACCTGGCTGAAGTTCTGACGGAAGAAATGGCTGAGGTTTCGGTATTGGTTCGACAGCACCGCCGCCGGGGTATCGTCGCCCATCGAAGCAAGGATTTCCTTGCCGTCCTCGGCCATCGGCGCGAGGATCTGCTCTAGCTCTTCCAGCGTGTAGCCGGCGGCGACCTGCCGGCGGCGCAGGTCTTCGCCGGCAAATAGCTGCTTTTCCTCGATCTTGGCGAGGTCGCCCTCGATATCCTTGATGTGCTGCACCGCGTCGCCGAAGGGGCGTGCGGCGGCGAGCTTGTCCTTGATCTCGCTGTCGTGGAACAAAAGGCCCTCGGCCATGTCGACGGCAAGCATCTGGCCCGGACCAAGCGCACCCTTTTCGATCACGGTGGCCTCATCGGTGGGCACCATGCCCGCCTCGGAGCCGGCGATCACCAGCCCGTCGCCGGTGACGACGTAGCGCATGGGGCGCAGACCGTTACGGTCAAGCCCGGCGGCCACCCAGCGGCCATCGGTCATCGCCAGCGCGGCGGGGCCGTCCCACGGCTCCATCACCGCGTTGGCGTAGGAATACATGTCGGCCCAGGCCTGCGGCATCTCGCTGCCCTGCTTCGACCACGCCTCTGGCACCAGCATCACCTTGGCCATCGGCGCCGAGCGCCCGGCGCGCACCAGCACCTCGAACACCGAATCAAGCGCCGCCGAATCCGAGCTTGCGTGCGGCACGATCGGCTTGATGTCTTCGGCCAGATCGCCGAAGGCCGAAGAGGCCATGCGAATCTCGTGGCTTTTCATCCAGTTGAGATTGCCCTTGAGCGTGTTGATCTCGCCGTTATGGGCCAGCATGCGGAACGGCTGAGCCAGCCACCATTGCGGGAAGGTGTTGGTGGAATAGCGCTGGTGGTAGATCGCAAACGCGCTCTCGAAGCGCTCATCCTTCAGGTCGGGGTAGAATTCGGCCACCTG
The DNA here is from genome assembly GCA_001873585.1 of Rhodobacterales bacterium CG2_30_65_12. Classification (GTDB taxonomy): domain Bacteria; phylum Pseudomonadota; class Alphaproteobacteria; order Rhodobacterales; family Rhodobacteraceae; genus Sinisalibacter. Next base: position 29,691 of record MNZL01000150.1, read on the forward strand.
CTCGGCGAGCATCATGCCCTTGTAGATGACCGAGCGGCACGACAGCGAGGCAAGGTAAAGCTCGCGCACGCCGCGCGCCACGGCGGCCTTTTCGATCCTGCGGCGGATCACGTAAAGCTCGCGCTCGAAGGTTTCCTCGTCCACACCCTTGGCGTTCGAGATGATGATCTGCTCGATCTCGGGCCGGGTGGCATTGGCCTTTTCGCCAAGGCACTCGATGTTTACCGGCACACCGCGCCAGCCGTAGATGTAGTAGCCCATCTTGAGGATTTCGGTCTCGACGATGGTGCGGCAGGTTTCCTGCGCGCCAAAATCGGTGCGCGGCAAGAACACCTGGCCAACAGCGATCTGCTCGCTCGCGCGTGGCTCGTGGCCAGTGCGACGGATCTGGTCGTGAAAGAAGGCTTGCGGGATCTGCACATGGATGCCGGCGCCGTCGCCGGTCTTGCCATCGGCATCGACCGCGCCGCGGTGCCAGACCGCTTTCAGCGCGTCGATCCCGTGCTCCACCACCTGACGCGAGGGTTTGCCGTCGATCGCCACCACGAGGCCGACGCCGCAGGAGGCGTGCTCTTGCTCTTCGCGGTACATGCCGTGTTCGGCAAGCCAGGTGCGGCGGGCTTCTTCTTCGGCCATCCAGCTATCGTCATATGTGGTCATCGTCGGTCTCCTTCGCAGAGAGGTGTTCGGGGGCCAGCGCGCGCGGCGCCAGCAAGGCGGCGTCGGCTGGCAGGCATTCGTAAAGCGGCGTGGTGGTGCCAAAGCCCGGCTCGCCGGGCTGGATGAAATCGACCGGGGAATTGTCATGCTCCGTGGCACGGCCATCCGCGCTCCAGGATGTTTCGGCCCCAAGGAAAAAATGCCCGAGCGCGCGCGCAAAAAACTGCGTGCCCTCCGAGCGGTAGTCCACTGCGCCGCTTTCATTGATGATTTCGAACCGGGTCTGCACCAGATCGAGGGTGTAGCCGTCGATCATGGTGGTCTCGCCAGTCAGCACATCGGCGCCGGTCACGCGGATATCGTATGTTTGATCGGGCTCTGAGCGGCGCAAGGTGAAATCGTAGGTGTCGATGCCGGTATCGAGCAGCGTGGCCAGGTCGATCGGGTCGGCGGCGGGGGGCAGGAACTCCTCGCGCGAGCTGTCCCAAACATAAAGGCTGTCGAGCCATTGATAGCTGGCCGAATAGCTTACCAAAGCTTCGAGCCCGTCCGCGCCGAAGCTGGCTTCGGTAAAATCGCCCTTTGGCGTCACATCGCAGCGCCACAGCACCGAGACAGAACAGCCACGGCTCTGCACGGTCAAAAACGCTTCGCAGCCCTCGGGCAGCGGCAGATCGGCCGCGCCCACCGGGGTGGCGAGGGCAAGCGCGAGCGCGAGCGCGGGGGCGCTCCGCTTGGCCTCGCGCGCGAGGCGCGCTGTTGTGGCGATCATGTGCATGCCGTTGTCCGTTCCTGTCGCGGGCCAGCCGGCCCGTTACTCCGCCGCGATCTCGCGCACGGCGTCGAAGCTTGAGAGAATGGCCGCAGCCGAATCGCGCCCGTCCCTGATCGCCCAGACGACGAGCGAGGCACCGCGCACGATGTCGCCGGCGGCATAGACATCGGCGAGCTCGGTCACGCCGGTGTTGAACTCGGCCAGAACCGTGCCCCAGCCGCTAACCGGAAGCTCGGGCTCGTCCCAGGCCTGGGCCAGGTCTTCCGGATCGAAGCCGAGCGCCTTGATTACCAGATCGGCGTCTTCGACGTAGTCCGAACCCTCGATCGGCTCCGGGCTTTGGCGTCCGGTTGCGTCGGGATCGCCCAGTTTCATCCGCTGCACCACCACCCCGGCCACCGGATTGCCGGTGAAGCCCTTGGGGTTTGTCTGCCAGACGAAGATCACGCCCTCTTCCTCGGCATTGGCCACCTCGCGCTGGCTGCCGGGCATGTTGGCGCGGTCGCGGCGGTAGAGGCATTTGACGCTCGTCGCACCCTGGCGGATCGCAGTGCGCAGGCAATCCATCGCCGTATCGCCACCACCGATCACCACCACCTTCTTGCCCTTGGCGTTGAGCGTGCCATTGTCATAGGCCTCAACCTCGTCACCGAAGCCCACCTTGTTGGAGGCGGTAAGGTAGTCTAGCGCAGCAACAATACCCGTGGCGCCAGCGCCCGGCCCCTTGAGATCGCGGGTCTTGTAAACGCCGGTAGCGATCAGCACCGCGTCATGCTGGCCGCGCAGGGCCTGGAAGCTGAGATCGGTGCCGATGTTGCAATTCAGCACGAACTTCACGCCGGCCCGCTCAAGCTGGGCAACGCGGCGCATCACCACGTCTTTTTCCAGCTTGAAGCCGGGGATGCCATAGGTGAGCAACCCACCGGCGCGATCATGCCGGTCGTAGATCGTCACCTGCACCCCGGCGCGGCGCAGCACGTCGGCCGCTGCCATGCCAGCCGGACCCGCGCCGATGATGCCCACGCTCTCGGAACGCTCGGCACGCGGCACAATCTCTTGAACCCAGCCTTCGTCCCAGGCCTTGTCGGTAATGTATTTCTCGACCGAGCCAATCGTTACGGTGCCGTGGCCCGCTTGCTCGATCACACAATTTCCCTCACAGAGCCGGTCCTGCGGGCAGATGCGGCCGCAGATCTCGGGGAAGGTGTTGGTTTCCTGGCTGAGCTCGTAGGCTTCCTTGAGCCGGCCCATCGCCGTCATCCGCAACCAGTCGGGGATATTGTTGTGCAACGGGCAATGGGTCTGGCAATAGGGCACACCGCATTGCGAGCAGCGCGAGGCCTGTTCGGCCGCCTTCGCATCGGCGAACTCCGCATAGATCTCATCGAAATCCGATTTGCGCGCATCTGCCGCGCGCTTCACCGGCATGTCGCGGGCCAGGTCCACGAATTTCAGCATCGGCTGCTTTGCCATCTTCGCCTCCGTAATTCCCGGAAGCCTCTTTAGCAGGGTTTTCCAAAAAGAAAAGGCATAATCACTGACCTAAAACCCAATCACTTTCGCGCGGAGACGGAAAAATCGCTATGGAGAGCACAAAAAAGGTCATTACCTATGACTTATATTAACAAACCGGCAATAAAACAGCGCTTTCCCGTGATCGAAAATTGAGCAGATTCGCCGAGCCGAAGCCTTTCAGAGCACGCCCAGAGCCATGAGCCCGAGCAAGAGCCCGCCAAAAAGGATCCGATAGACGGCGAAAACCGTGAATCTGTGGGTGCGGATGAAGCCCAGCAACCACTTGACCGAAATGAAAGCGGTGACTGTAGACACTACGAAGGCTATGCCAAGCGCTGTCCAGTCTTCATGCGCCGCGCTGCTGCCAAGCTGCTTTACGATCTCGTAGCCACTGGCGGCAAACATCGTCGGGATGCCGACAAGAAAGGCAAACTCCGTCGCCGCGCCGCGATTGGAGGTGCCCAGCAACATGGCGGCGAAGATCGTCGCCCCCGAGCGGGACGTGCCTGGAAATACGCCGGCGACGATCTGCGCCACGCCCACGGCGATGGCCACCCGCCACAGAATTGCGCTCCGGTCGTCCTGTTTTTCGGCAAACCACTCGGCAACAATCATCCAGACCCCACCGATCACCAGCGCCCAGGCCACCGGGCCAATCGTCGACGGCAGCTCGAAACCAAGCGCTTTCACCACCAGCCCCAGCACTGCGGTAATCACGAAGGCAGCGGTGAGTTTTATCAGGTAATCACGGCTTACAGAATCGTCCCAGCCGGTGAACAACCCGACGATCCGCTTCCAGTAGATCAGCGTGACCGCAAGGATCGCCCCAGCCTGGATGACGATATTATAGGTGTCCGACCGCGCACCAATCCAGTGCTGGGCCAGCAGCAGATGGCCGGTGCTTGAGATCGGCAGGAACTCTGTGATGCCCTCGATCACCCCGAGCAGAACGTCAGACCAGTACATCACCAAACCCAAGCCCTCTTGACCCTCTCGGCGAACTCCGCACGGCCCAGCCGGCTCACACCTTCAGGTGCTTCGCCGAAGCCCGGATCGCCGCGTATTGCCCGGAGGCGCGGAAGCGCCACAGGTAGGTGGGCAGCACTGTTTCCATCGCGCGCGGCTCGATCCCCAGCGCTGCAAAGCCCTGCGCGCCCTCGCTCACCACGTTGTCATGCGTGAGGCTCTTCACCTGGTCGACTGTGAGCGGCGCCTTGATCAACCCACCCGAAACCGTCTGCCAAAGATCGAACCACCAGGCCGTGAACTTGGCAATGGCGAAGGGGATATTGACGATCAGCCGGCGGCGCTCGATCACCGTGAGCATGTCTTGCATCAACGCGCGGAAGGTTTTCACCTCCGGCCCGCCAAGCTCGTAGACCCCAGGCTTCGCCGCGCCCGTCGCGGCCTTTTCCGCTGCGGCGGCCAGATCATCGACAAAGACCGGCTGGAATTTCGTATTGGCACCGACGATCGCAAGAACCGGGCTCAGGCGGGCCATCCCGGCGAAGCGGTTGAAGAAGGAATCTTCTGGGCCAAACACCACCGAGGGGCGCAGGATCACCGCGTCGGGGAAATGCTCCAGCACCCCGGCCTCGCCGCGCCCTTTTGATTTGGCGTAGAGCGAATCGCCATTCACGTTGGCGCCTATGGCCGAGATATGCACCAGCGACGCCACCCCCTCGGCAGCCGCAAGGCGCGCGATACGTTCGGCGCCCTCGTGCTGAACCGCATCGAAGTTGTTCTTGCCGCCCTTGTTGAAGGTGCCCACGCAGTTGATCACCGCATTGGCCCCTTGCATCGCCTGCGCCACCGACGCCTCGTTGCGGACGTTGCACAGCACCGGCTCGACTTGGCCGACCACACCGTAAGTGCGCACGAAGAGCGCTTCGTTGGGGCGGCGCACCGCCACCCGCACCCGCCAGCCCGCGCGCGCCATCCGATGCGCGATGTAGCGCCCGACAAAGCCCGATCCGCCATAGATGGTCACCAGTTTCGACATGCCGGCCTCCTTGGATTTCACGGGGTCCTGAATAGCCCTGCGGCCGCCACGGGACAAGCCGCAAACGCGGCGGCGAGAATCCACGCGAATCCCGTTGACACACCCCGCAGCTAGCCTTACATCGCGGCCCCACGCACCTGTGCCCAGGTGGCGGAATTGGTAGACGCGCTGGTTTCAGGTACCAGTGATCGAAAGGTCGTGGAGGTTCGAGTCCTCTCCTGGGCACCACTCATCCCGAACATAGATGCTCATAACTGCAAGAAAACATGGACTTTTCGTCTGTTTTCTGTCTACCATTCTGAACATGGATGAACATGGTACCCCACCCGATACCCCACCAAAATGGGGTACGAAACTGGGGTATCATACGGCAAATGCAGGGATGATACCCCAGTGGCGCTGACGGACCTCAAGATCAAGAAAGCAAAGGCCCAGGAACGGCCGTACAAGCTCTACGATTCCCTTGGCCTGTTCGTTCTGGTCAACCCGAACGGCTCGAAGCTCTGGCGGCAGAAGTATCAGATCGACGGCAAGGAACGTGTGATTGCCCACTGTTCGTATCCGGCGATCTCCCTGCGTGATGCACGGCAGAAGCGCGACGAAATCCGCGATCAGATCGCAGTTGGCACCGACCCAGCGGTGCAGAAGCGCCTGGATCAGATCGAGGCAGAGACCCAGGCACGCAACACGTTTCTTCTGGTCGCAGAAGACTACCTACAGATGGCGTATGATCGTGAGCTCGCGG
>MNZL01000067.1 GCA_001873585.1 Rhodobacterales bacterium CG2_30_65_12
GCAGTTTTGCCCCCACGCGCAAGGTCTGGTCGGTCGATAACCGCACCGCCGCCTTTCGCCTCGTGGGCGATGGCACGCCCGGCGTGCGGATCGAATGCCGGGTGCCGGGGGCGGATGTGAACCCCTATCTTGCGATTGCCGCGATGCTGGCCGCCGGGATCGCCGGGATCGAGCAAAAGATCGAGCCGCCCGCGCCAATGGCGGGCGATGCCTATGCCGGCGAGGCCGAGCATATCCCGACAAACCTGCGCGATGCGACCGTGGCGCTTCGGGGCTCTGACATGCTGCGCGCCGCCTTTGGCGATGCGGTTGTGGATCACTACGCACGGGCCGCCGCCTGGGAACAGGAGGCGTTTGACGCGGTGGTGACGGATTGGGAAATCGCGCGCGGGTTCGAGCGCGCCTGAGGGGAAACGAAAGATGACCAAGATGCTGCAATGTATCTCGCCGATCGACGGATCGGTCTATGCCGAACGCCCGGTGCTGAGCCCGGACGAGGCCCGTGCGGGTGTGGCCCGGGCGATGGCGGCGCAAAAGGCCTGGGCCGCGCGCCCGCTCGACGAGCGCATAGCGCTGGTGCGCAAAGGGGTCGAGCGGCTGGGCGAGATCAACGACGAGGTGACGACGGAGATGGCCTGGCAGATGGGCCGCCCGGTGCGCTATGGCGGCGAATTTGGCGGCGTGAACGAGCGCGCCAGCTACATGGCCGAGATTGCCCACGACGGCCTTGCCGATATCTTGCTCGAAGACAGCGCCGAGTTTCGCCGCTTCATCCGCCGCGAACCGCACGGGGTGGTGCTGGTGATCGCGCCGTGGAACTACCCCTACATGACCGCGATCAACACCGTGGTGCCCGCGCTCATTGCCGGTAACGCGGTGGTGCTCAAACACGCGACGCAGACGCTGCTGGTGGGCGAGCGCATGGCGCAGTGCTTCCACGAGGCGGGCGTGCCGGAGGATGTGTTCCAGAACGTGTTTCTCGATCACGATACCACTGAAGCGCTGATCGCCGAGGGCCGGTTCGGCTTCATCAACTTCACCGGATCGGTGGGCGCGGGGGCGCGGATCGAGCGCGCGGCGGCTGGCACTTTCACCGGCCTCGGGCTGGAGCTTGGCGGCAAGGATCCGGGCTATGTGATGGACGATGCCGACCTCGATGCGGCGGTGGCCACGCTGATGGATGCAGCGATGTATAACGCCGGGCAATGCTGCTGCGGCATCGAGCGGATCTATGTGCACGAAAGCCTTTTCGATCGCTTCATCGCGGGCGCGGTGGCCTTCGCCAAGGCCTACAAGCTTGGCAATCCGCTCGATCAAGAGACCACCATCGGCCCGATGGCCTCGAAGCGTTTTGCCGATCTCGTCCGCAAACAGATCGCCGACGCGGTGGCGGCGGGGGCAACGGCGCATGTGCCCACCTTCGCCGAAGACGACGGCGGCACCTACCTCACGCCGCAGGTGCTGACGGACGTGACGCACGACATGGACGTGATGCGCGAAGAAAGCTTCGGCCCGGTTGTTGGGATAATGAAGGTGAAAGACGACGAACAAGCGCTGGCGCTGATGAACGACAGCCAATACGGCCTCACCGTTTCACTCTGGACGCAAGACGCCGCCCGCGCCGAGGCCCTCGGCCAGCGGCTTGACACCGGCACCGTGTTCATGAACCGCGCCGATTATCTCGATCCCGGCCTGTGCTGGACCGGCTGCAAGAGCACCGGGCGCGGCGGCTCGCTGTCGATCCTCGGCTATTACAACCTCACGCGGCCCAAATCCTACCATCTCAAGAAGGTGACAAAATGACACTCTCTGCCAACTGGTCCTATCCCACGGCAATCCGCTTCGGTGCGGGCCGGATTCAGGAGCTGGGCGCCGCCTGCGCGCAAGCGGGCATGAAAAAGCCGCTGCTTGTCACCGACCGGGGGCTGGCCGCGCTGCCCGTGGTGCAGGTCGCGCTCGATGCGATGGAGGCCGCCGGGCTGGGCCGGGCGATGTTTTCCGAGGTCGACTCGAACCCGACCGAGAAGAACCTCGACGCGGGGCTGGCCGTCTACCGTGCTGGCGGCCATGACGGCGTGATCGCCTTCGGCGGCGGCTCGGGGCTCGATCTGGCCAAGATGGTCGCCTTCATGTCCGGCCAAACCCGCCCGGTGTGGGATTTCGAGGATGTGGGCGATTGGTGGACGCGCGCCGACCCGGCAGGCATTGCCCCGATCATCGCCGTGCCCACCACCGCCGGCACCGGCTCGGAGGTGGGGCGCGCTTCCGTGATCACAAATTCGCAAACCCATGTAAAAAAGATCATCTTTCACCCCAAGGTGCTGCCCAGCGTGGTGATCTCCGACCCCGAGTTGACCGTGGGCATGCCGCCGTTCTTCACCGCCGGCACCGGGCTCGATGCGCTATCGCATTGCCTTGAGGCCTATTCGTCGCCGTTCTACCACCCGATGAGCCAGGGCATTGCGCTCGAAGGCATGCGGCTGGTGTTTGAAAACCTGCCGCGCGCCTATGCCGATGGCAGCGATATCGAGGCGCGCGGGCACATGATGGTGGCCGCCGCCATGGGCGCGGTGGCGTTTCAGAAGGGGCTTGGCGCGATGCACGCGATGGCGCATCCGGTGGGCGCGCTCTACAACACCCACCACGGCATGACCAACGCGGTGGTGATGCCCGAAGTGCTGAAGCTGAACCGCCCGATGATCGAGGCCCGGATTGCGGATGCCGCCGCCTATCTCGGCTGGGACCGCAGCTTTGATGCTTTCTTCGAGCGCGTGATGGCATTGCGCGCGGAAATGAACGTGCCGGCGAACCTTGGCGCAATGGGCGTGGGAACCGACCGGATCAACACATTGGTGGCGATGGCGCTGGAAGACCCGAGCGCCGGCGGCAACCCGGTAAAGCTCACCGAGGCCAACACCCGCGCGCTGTTTGACGCCTGCATCTGACCGGCGCGAAAGGTCGCAAACGCGCCGGTGGTGACATCGGCGCGTTTTCCATGCGGGCAGATGCGGTGAACATCCTGAGCCAAGGAGCGGGCGCGGCGCGGCAGCTTCGGCGCAAGATCGTCGGCGGTGGCCCCCGGCTCGGGCCAGACGCGGGCGACATATCGCGCCAACCTTATCATGGCGCTCTCTTTTTTCCCGGTTGTAAAGCGTCCGTGGCGGTGGAAAGGCGTCAAGCCGATAAGCGGCCCTTGCGGCGGGTGTTATAATGATATAACACTTTGGCGAATCCTGAAGGAAAGGGCCCTGATATGGTTGATACAAGGCATGTGCGTTTTGGCCGGCCGCTCGCGGTTTTCGCCGGGCTGTTTGGCGCGGCCACCCTGTTTGCCGGTGGCTCGGTGCTGTTTGGGCCTGCGTCGGCCCGCGAAGCGGCGGGCGATATCGTGGCCTTTGTGCCATGGTTCAATTTTCTCGCCGGTTTCGCCTATCTCGCGGCGGCGGTGGGGCTTTGGCGCGGCGCGCGCTGGGCGATCGGGCTGGCTTGGGCAATTGCAGCGGCAACGGCGCTGGTGGCGCTGGCGTTTGCCTTCGTCGTCCTGCGCGGAACCCCGTTCGAGCCGCGCACGGTGGGCGCGCTGGCGCTCCGCACAGGGGTATGGGCCGGGATTGCGCTGATTGCCTCGTGGAGAAAGCGGGCTTGACCAAACACCCCGAAGGCCGCAAGGCCGAGATTGTCGATACCGCGCTCGCGCTCGCCTTCGAGGCCGGGCCAAACCGGGTGACAACGGTTGCCATCGCCGAGCGGCTGGGGCTGACCCAGCCAGCGATCTATCGCCACTACCGCTCCAAGGCCGATCTCTGGGCCGCGATCACCGACCGGCTGGGTGCCGAGGTTGCCGGCAATATCGCCCGGGTGGAGGCGATGGAAAGCCCGGCGCTCGACCGGCTGCGCGCGCTGGTGCTCGGCCATCTCGCGCTGGTGCGCCACACGCCCGCGCTACCCGAAATCATGCTGGCGCGCGATCCAAACAGCGCCGACGCGGTGGTGCGGGTGGCGATGCAGGCGCGGATGGCGGCGTTTCAGCACACCCTGCTGCGGCTGTGCGAGGCGGGGCAGGCCGAGGGCGCGCTCACCACCGATATCGACCCGCGCGATCTCGCCGCGCTGATCATGGGTGTGCTGCAAAGCCTGATCCTCAGGCTCCTGCTCACCCGCAACCCCGGGCTTCTCGTCGAAGACGGCGAGCGCCTTCTTGCCCTGCAGATCGCCGCCTTCGAGCGGCAAAGCGAGGATTAATGCGCAACGGATGGAAACTGCTGCTGATAACCCTGCCGGTCATCGCCCTCGGTGGCGGCTACCTCGCCTATACGATAAAGACCGCGCCACCGCCGGCCCAGGTAGACGCGGCAGAGCGGGCCACACCGGCGCGGGTGATCACGGCCCGCGAGGGCGCGCTGACGCCAGTGCTCACCGGCTACGGCCTCGTCACCCCGGCGCGCAGCTTCGAGGCGATCGCCCAGGTTGGTGGCGCGGTGGCCTGGGTCAACCCCGGCCTTCAACGCGGCGCGATCCTGCCCGCAGGTGCCGTGCTCCTGCGCATCGCCGAGGAGGATTACGCGCTGGCGGTTGCCCAGGCGGAAGCCAATATCCGCGCCGCGGAGGCCAAGCTGGCAGAGCTCGTCGTGTCGGAGGACAACCAGCGCGCGGCGCTTGAAATCGAGGCGGCGACGCTCGCGCTGAAGGCGGCCGATCTCGACCGGGCGGAAAAACTCGCCGCCGCTGGCACCCTGCCGCAGACCGGGCTCGATGCCGCCCGCACGGCGCATCTTGCGCAGCGCCAGAAGGTGCAATCCATCGACAGCGCGCTGGCATTGCTGCCCACTCAGCGCGCGGTGCAACAAGAGCAGATCGCCGTTTCGCGCGCGGCGCTGGCGACCGCCGAGCTCAACCTCGGGCGCACCGAGATCACCCTGCCGTTTGCGGCGCGGGTGGCGAGCGTTGCGGTCGAACCCGGGCGCTACCTGCGCGCCGGTGAGGTGGCGGCGGTGCTTGATGAAACCGCCATCGCCGAGGTCGAAGCGCAGGTGCCGGTGGCGCGGCTGCGCGATATGTTGCGGCTCTCGGCGCCCGATGTCGGCGCCTATGCCGCCGATCCGACGACGATGACCGAGGTGCTGCACGGGCTCGACCTCGCCGCCGAAGTGCGGCTCGATCTGGGCGACGGGGCGGCGCTGAGCTGGCCCGGGCGCGTGGCGCGGGTGAGCGATACCATCGACATCAAGACCGGCACGCTCGGGGTGATCGTCGAGGTCGCCGGCGCCTATGCCGGGGCGGAACCGGGCACCCGCCCGCCGCTGACCAAGGGCATGTTTGTCGAGGTGGCGATCTCAGGCCGTCCGGTTGCGGGCATTGTGGTGCCGCGCGCGGCGCTCTCGGGCGAGGCGCTGCGCCTCGCCGGGGCGGAAGATCGCCTTGAAACGGTGGCCGTGGAGCCGATTCTGGTGCAGGACGGGTTTGCGGTGATCGGCGCGGGGCTGGCGGCGGGCGACCGCGTGGTGGTGAGCGATATTCCGGTGGCGCTGCCCGGTGTGCTGCTCGCCCCGGTCGAGGACGCCGCACTGGCCGCCGTGCTGGAGGCGGTGCGATGATCCGCTTTTTCGCCGGTCACCCGACGATTGCCAACCTGTTGATGATCGTCTTCCTCGTCGCGGGCCTGATTACCGGGTCCACGCTCCTGCGCGAAACCTTCCCGCGCGCGGAACCCAGCGAAGTGTCGATCTCGGTGCCCTATCCGGGGGCGCGGCCCGAGGATGTGGAAACCGGGGTTTGCGAGCGGATCGAGGCTGCGCTCGACGGTGTGACCGATCTCGACAGCGCCTCCTGCGAGGCCCGCGAGGGGCTCGGGCGGGCGGTGGCGCGGATGCGCGAGGGCGCCGATTTTCAGGGTTTCGTCGCGCAGGTTGCGAGCGAGGTGGAGGCGATCAGCGATTTTCCCACCCGCGCCGAACCGGCTGAGGTGCGTGCCTTGGGGCTGACCGATTTTGTCGCCTCCGTCGCCATCACCGGCCCGACCGAACGCCCCGCGCTCGAAGCCTACGCCGAAGCGGTGCGCACGCGAATGCTGCGCTGGGGTGGGATCCCCAAGGTTGATATCCGAGGCTTTCCGACTCTTGAGCTGCGGATCGAGCTACGCCCCGGCGCGCTGCGGCAATACGGCCTCTCGGTGTCTGACATTGCCCGGGCCGTCGGCGCCGCCAGCGTCGACATGCCCGCCGGCAGCATCGACACCGAGGCGCACTCGCTGCTGATCCGGGTGGCGGAGGAGCGGCGCGATCCGGCCGCACTCGCTGATCTGGTGGTGCGCGCCTCCGCTGGCGGTGGCCAGGTGCGGCTGGGCGAGATCGCCCGGGTGAGCGAGAGCTACGCCAGCGACGACGATGCGATCTTCTACCGGGGCCGCCCCGCCGCGCTGCTCGACATCACCAAGACCCGCGCCCAGGATTCGCTCGATACCATCGACGCGCTCAATGCCTTTCTCGTATCCGAGCGCGCGCTCGCTCCCCCCGGCGTCGGGCTCGACATCACCGCCGACGGCGCCAGTGTGATCCGCGAGCGGCTTGCGCTGGTGCTGGTAAACGGTCTGCAAGGGCTCGCCCTCGTCTTTGCCGTGCTCTGGCTATTCTTCGGCCTGCGTTTTGCGTTCTGGGTCGCTGCCGGGCTGCCGGTGGCCTTCATGGGTGGCATCGCCATCATGGCCGGGGCGGGCTATTCGCTCAACCTGATGACCACGATCGGGCTTCTGATCGTCATCGGGCTGTTGATGGACGACGCCATCGTGATCGCGGAAAATATCGCCCGCCACCGCGAGCGTGGCGCGGCTCCCCTTGAGGCGGCGGTAAAGGGCGCGGGTCAGGTCTTTTCCAACGTGCTCGCCTCGTTCGCCACTACGGCGATGATCTTCGGCTCGCTCGCCTTTCTAAAGGGCGATCTCGGCGCGGTGCTGCGGGTGGTGCCGGCGGTGATGCTGTTCGTGCTCACGGTGTCGCTGATCGAGGCCTTTCTGATCCTGCCGCACCACCTGCTGCACAGCCTCGACGCGCGGCGGAATGGCTGGATTGCCGTCCGGGTCGATGCGGGTCTTGCCTGGCTGCGCGACGCCACCGGGCGGGTGGCCGACGTGACGATCCGCGCGCGCTACCTCGTCGCCGGCGCGGCGGTGGCGGTGCTGCTGGTGGCGGTGGCGCAGATCGCCGGTGGAACGCTCAAGTTCACCGCCTTTCCCGAGCTTGACGGTGATGTGATCGAGGCGCGGGTGCTCCTGCCGCAAGGCACGCCGCTCAGCCGCACCGAAGCGGTGGTCGCCGCGCTGCTCGCAGGGCTTGAGCAGGTCAACGCCGCCGAACCTCAGCCCGGCGGAGCCGATCTGGTGCAAGGGGTTTCGGTGAGCTACGGCGTGAACCGCGATTCGTTCGAGGCGGGCGCGCACCTGGCCACGGTGTCGGTCGATCTGCTGCCCTCGGCCGAGCGCACGCTCAGGCCCGATCCGATCATGGCCGCCTGGCGCGCGGAGGTTGGCCCGCTGCCCGATGTGATCAACCTCAAATACACCGAGAGCACCATCGGCCCGGCGGGCATCGCCCTCGACATGCGGCTCAAGGGCGACGACCTGGATGCGCTCAAAACCGCCGCCACCGAGCTCACCGCCTGGCTGGCGAGCTACGATGGCGTAACCTCGGTGCTTGACGATCTGCGCCCCGGCAAAACCGAACTCACCCTGCGCCTCAGCGATGCCGCCGGGCCGATGGGCGTGACCGCCGCGATGGTGGCCGACCAACTGCGCGCAGCCTGGTTCGGCACCACGATCAGCGAATTGCAGGTGGCGGGACGGGCCGTGGAAGTGACGGCGCAGTTTGACGAAACAGCCGCCGCCACGATGCGCAGCTTTGACGATTTCGTGGTGATCCGGGCCGATGGCAGCGCGGTGCCGCTTTCGGTGGTGGCAGAGATCACAACCGACCGGGGCGTGGCGCGGATCAACCGTGAAGACGGCGTGCGCACAGTGACGGTGCAGGGCACGATCGACACCTCCATCGCCAATGCCAACGCCATCGTTTCCGATACCCTTGCGCGCTTCGTGCCGGGGCTGATCGAGCGCCATCCCGGCATCGGCATCGAGGTCGAAGGCCAGCGCGCCGAGGCGGCGACCACACAAAAGTCGATGATGAAGGGCTTCGCGCTCGGCCTTGTCGGCGTGTTCCTGCTGCTATCATTCCAGTTTCGCTCCTACGTCGAGCCGATCGTGGTGATGCTGGTGATCCCGCTGGCGCTGGCCGGGTCGATCTTTGGCCACATGGCGATGGGGCTCGATTTTTCGATGCCGAGCCTTCTGGGCTACGTCGCGCTTGCCGGCGTGGTGGTCAACAACTCGATCCTGCTGGTTGATTTCATCAAGCACGAGCACGGCGCGGGCGCCGCTGGCGTGGCCGAGGCCGCAGCGCTGGCGGTGCGGGCGCGGTTCCGGGCGATGTTTCTCACCACCACGACCACCGTGGCCGGGCTGATCCCGATCCTGACCGAAACCAGCTTGCAGGCGCAGATCCTGGTGCCGCTGGTGGCCAGCCTCGTGTTTGGCCTGTTTGCGGCGATCATCGTGGTGATCCTGGTGCTGCCGGCGGTTTACGCCATTCTCGCCGATTTGGGCCTCGCCACCCTGTCAGACGATCCCGGCGATCTGGTCGAGACCGTGGAAGCGTGAGCCTCTACCGCTCGGCTTCGTCAAGCAGGTGGTCGACCCAGCGCGCCGCCGCCCAGGTGGCGGGCACCCCGAGTGGCAGCGACAGCAGCAGGCAGGCAAAGGGAGACAGCACGGAAACGCCGAGAAACGGGCCCAGGAGGGACGCGAGGAACAGGTTGACCGCCACCGTCGCGGCGACGAAGGGAAAAAGTACGACCGCGAGCCTTTTGCGCGACCATCGGTTGGAGGGTCGAGGGTGGTCAGCCATCATGCCTCTTTCCCGAGCCGTTCCCGGCATTCCCGTGCCCACACAGAATGCCATGAAACCGCCGCGTCAGAATTGATTTATGTTAAGTGCCGGAGGCGCGATCCATGGAAAAAGACAGCAAGACGATATCGGAGGGCGCAATGGCTCAGATACTGAAACGGATGTTGGGCGAAGGGTTCCGCGTGTTTTTCCTGGGTGCGGGCCTGTTTGCGGTGCTCGCGCTCGGCTGGTGGGAGGTCTACCTCGGGGTGCACTATACCGGCGGCATGGTCACCGCGATTCCCTTCGTGATGGCACCGCACGAGTGGCATGGCCATGAGCTTGTGTTCGGCTACGGCGGCGCGGCGCTCGGGG
>MNZL01000117.1 GCA_001873585.1 Rhodobacterales bacterium CG2_30_65_12
GACCAGACCGGAAAAATCGCTTCGGATCGTATCCAGCCTTTCGCCGGCCCGGCGCAGGGCAGCGCGATGCGCGAGCAATTGCCGCGACGAAAGCGCAAAGCTGAACACGAGCAGCACGGTGGCGAAAACCTCCGGCAGCAGGTGCCACAACCCGTATTGGCTCTCGTCATTCTCAGCGGTGATGTTGGCATGGATTTCCACCGCAACATCAATCGCCAGGATCGTCCCGCAGACCAACTGAACGGCAGTCAGCGCGATCAATGCGCCAATTCCGAAGCGCGGCAGCCCCCCATCCTGGGCCTGCGCAGCCGGCGAAGGCTCCGCGATGGCGTTACGTTCAGAAAGATCTTCAACCATAGGGTGTCCACCTTTCGTCTTAGTGAGCCCATCTTTAGTCTAATTCAAAAGCCTTGCGGCGAATAGCCGCTATTTTTGATTTGCTCGTATTCTAGCCCGTGCCCCACAAAGAGCTTACGAATCACTGGCGGTCAATTCAAACCCATACGCATGGCGTTACGGTGATAAACCTGAGGCGTAAACCGGCGAAACAACACCCAAGTTTACGCCGTGCGTCAAGACCGGGGCGGCCCATGTCATGGCGACTGGCCTGGTCACGATAAAGCGCAAACGCGTGGTCGAGGGTGTGATGCCGCAGTGGGGCAAGGACGGACACGACGCGCAACACCGCGGCGTTCCGGAACCAAAATCGAAGGGAGGACCGGTCAAATGACCAAACGAAACATGATCGCAAAAGCGGGGTTTGCCGCAGCTGTGATGCTGGCCATGGCAGCGAGCGCGCAGGCGGACGACGATGCCGACGAGAACGAAGCCAAATCGCTCAACCAGCAATATTATCAGGACGTTCAGCAAGGGCTGATCAACGTAGAGGGCGACCACGCCGCTGTGACCGAGCTGATCCTGAACCGAAACATCCCGATCCCCTACACCTATATCGCCGAATTGATGGCGTCGCCAAACGCCTTTGGCTCGGGCCCGGCCTGCATCGTCTGCCACTCGTCCAACGACCCTGCCAAAAGCTATCGCGGGCTTGATCTTTCCACCTGCGAGGGGATGATCACCGGCTCCACCGAGGCGCCCGCGCGGGCGATTTTCGTTCCAGGGCAAGATCCCAAACGCGACATCATGGGCCGCCGGCTTCGCAACAACCGCAT
This sequence comes from Rhodobacterales bacterium CG2_30_65_12, assembly GCA_001873585.1. Classification (GTDB taxonomy): domain Bacteria; phylum Pseudomonadota; class Alphaproteobacteria; order Rhodobacterales; family Rhodobacteraceae; genus Sinisalibacter. The sequence goes on from MNZL01000117.1 coordinate 1,173, forward strand.
GCCGCTCGGCGTTTCGTTCAACGTCGAACACAGCACCGATGCGATCAGGACGGTCGAAGCCTGGATCCGTGAAGGCGCGGAAAACGACGAGCGGTTCCAGACCGAGGTTCTGCCACTGTTCAACACCGACGACGTGTTTGGTGAAGATACCCCCGCCTGCTCTGTCTGCCACATGGCGAACGAGGAGCCGCCGAGCTTCCACGAGCTCAATCTCACCTCCTACGAAGGCATCATGCTCGGGGCCGACTCGGTGGCCAAGGGCGTGGACAATGCCACCAAGGTGATCATTCCGGGCCACCCGGAACTGAGCGGCGTGTTCCAGCACATCACCGAAGATCGCATGCCCCCCGGCATCGACCCTTCGGAAGAGCGCGACCATCCTAACACCCAGATCCTGTTCTCCTGGGTCAAGCAAGGCGCGCAATGCCAGTGAGGCTCAACCGCCGCAGCTTCGTGCAAACAGCCATCGCCGGCCTGAGTTTCAGGCCGGCGATCGGTTTTGCCACAGAGCGTGAAACACTCCCGGTTCGGCATTTGTTGCAGACCGACAACAGCCGCCTTGCCCCCTTGAGTGAAACGGCCAACGGTGTGCTCTATGCCGGCGACCGCACAATTGGCGCGGTGTCGGCTTCGGGCAAGCATTTGTGGGCACATTCACACGGCGCGGCGGACCCGGCCGTGTTTCGCCCGCGCCCAACTGACGGCCTGATGATCGTCGGCGCCCGGAGCTGGCTCGCCGCGTTCGACCAGAAAACCGGCGACGAGGCGTGGCGCTACGCCGCGCGGATTCAGACCGGCGTGCCACTGGTGGCCAAGGGCACTGTCTTCTTCGGCGATGGGCACGAGATCGTGGCGCTGGATGCCGCCAGCGGCAGCGAGCTCTGGCGCTTTGCCGGCATCCCCGACACGCTGGCCAGCTACGCCCCGGCGGCCTCGGACGACACGATCTTTGCCGGCCCGGGCGATGGCCACATCTATGCGCTCGACATCGCCACCGGCGCGCTGCGGTGGGCGCAGGATATCCGGCCCAGATGGCAGTATCTGCGCCAGATTTCCGTTGCGGATGGCATTCTTGTTGCCGGCACCTACAAGGAATTCCTCGCCGGCATATCGCTCGAAGATGGCCACAAGCTGTGGAGCTTCAACGCCGGCAATTTCATCAATTCGCAGCACGTCGCCGATGGCGCGGCCTTTCTGTGGTCGCCCACCGGCTGGGTCTATGCGATCAGCCTGGCCTCAGGCAAGGTGCGCTGGCGCCACCAGACCACGGATTATGGCAGCGGCGCGGGCAACTGGGCCTCGGTGCTGGCCGAGATCACTTCGCGCGATGGCCACCTCTATGTGCTGTCGATGGACAATGTTCTGCATGATCTCGACATGGTTGATGGCACCGAGATGGCCGCCCGCGCGGTGCCGGAGCCGGTGCGCCACGCGGTGCTGCCGCTCGATGATGGCAGCGGCTTTGCTTTCCCCACGACCTCTGCCGAAGTGCTGCTGACCGGTTCGATCTGATCGGCGCCGGTCAGCTCGCTTGCGTCACGGCACCCACCACCTGCGCCACAACGTCGGCCAGAAGCGCCTCGTCTTCGCATTCGGCCATCACCCGGATCAGCGGTTCGGTGCCCGATTTGCGGATCAGCATCCGGCCTTTGCCCTGCAACCGAAGTTCGCTCGCCTCGATCACTTTTCGCACATCGCTGTTCTCAAGCGGCAGGTTTCCGTTCACATAACGCACGTTTTTCAACATCTGCGGGATGGTCTCGAACACTGTCGCCAGCTCGCTCGCGCGCTTGCCCGACGTCACCATCTCGGCGAGAAAATGCAAGCCCGCCAGCAGCCCGTCGCCGGTAGTGGCGTAATCGGTCATCACGATATGGCCCGATTGCTCGCCGCCAAGGTTGTAGCCGCCCGCCCGCATCGCCTCAACCACGTAGCGGTCGCCCACCGGGGTGCGCAGGAGGCTCAGCCCCCGGCCGCCAAGATAGCGCTCCAAGCCAAGGTTCGACATTACCGTGGCCACCAGCGTGTTGCGCTTGAGCCGCCCGTTATCCGCCCAATGCGAGGCGAACAAGGCCATGATCTGATCGCCATCGGCGATCCGGCCTGTTTCGTCGATGATCATCACCCGGTCCGCGTCGCCGTCGAGGCAGATGCCAAGATCGGCGCCCTCGCGCAGCACCCGTTCGGCCGCCGCCTGCGGCGCGGTCGAGCCCACACCGTCGTTGATGTTCACGCCGTTGGGCTCCACACCCATCGCCACAACCTCGGCGCCCAGCTCCCACAGCGCCTCGGGGGCGGCCTTGTAGGCGGCGCCGTTGGCACAGTCGATCACCACCTTGAGCCCGTCGAGCCGCTTGCCGACCGGGAAGGTGGTTTTGACGAATTCAACGTAGCGCTGGCGGCCTTCGTCGACGCGCTTGGCGCGGCCGATGTTCTGTGGCTGCGCCAGTTCGATTTCGCCGTCCAGCATTGCCTCGATCGCCGCTTCGTCTTCGTCCGAGAGCTTGAAGCCATCGGGGCCAAAGAACTTGATGCCGTTGTCTTGAAACGGGTTGTGGCTGGCCGAGATCATGATGCCAAGATCGGCCCGCATCGAGTGGGTGAGGCGGCCAACGGCGGGTGTCGGCACGGGGCCGAGCAGGAGCACGTTCATCCCGGTTGACGTAAGCCCGGCGGTGAGCGCGTTTTCCAGCATGTAGCCGGAAAGCCGCGTATCCTTGCCAATCACCACCCGGTGATGGTTGCGCCCGTCGCGGCGGAAGCAGCGCCCCGCCGCCATGCCCAGCTTCAGCGCCATCTCCGCCGTCATCGGCGCGGTATTGGCCAGCCCCCGCACCCCGTCGGTGCCAAATATCTTTCGCGTCATGTGCTTACCCATCGCCCTCACCTGCCCCGTTCAATGCCGCGAAAAGGCGCAGGGCCTGAATCGTAGCGGATGTATCATGCACACGCACGATCTGCACCCCCTGCGCTGCGCCATGCAGCGCCACGGCGAGCGATCCGCCCAGCCGGTCCTTCGCGTCTGGCGCGTTTCCAATCGCGCCGATGAAGCGTTTGCGCGAGGCGCCGAGCAAAACCGGCAGGCCAAGATCATGGAAAGACGAGAGATTTGCCAAGAGCGCCAGGTTGTGCTCTTGGGTTTTGCCAAAGCCAATGCCGGGATCGGTGATAATCCGCTCACGCGCCACCCCCTGCCCCACGGCATAGGCGATCCGGCCCTCCAGAAAGCCCAGCACCTCCGCCACCACATCGCCATAGGCCGGGTTGTTCTGCATATCGGCGGGCAGACCCTGGGCGTGCATCAGCACCACCGGCACGTCGCGGCTGGCGCACAGCGCGGCAAGTTCGGGATCGAAGCTGAAGGCGGCCACGTCGTTGACGATGTTGGCGCCTGCGTCCAGCGCCGCCTCGGCCACGGCGGCCTTGCGGGTGTCGATGCTGATCGGCGTGGCGATGCCGGCCGCGCGGATTGCGGCGATTACCGGCACGCTGCGGGCGATCTCTTCGGCCACCGGCACCTCTTCGGCCCCAGGCCGGGTGCTCTCGCCGCCGATGTCGATGATATCGACGCCTTCGGCCACCATCTCACGCGCGCGGCCCAGCGCCACTTCGGCCCGGGCATAATCGCCACCATCGGAAAAGCTGTCAGGGGTGACGTTGACAATGCCCATCACCCGGGGCCGGTCGAGGCTGAGCCCGCACAGATCGGGGCGCGCGCCCGATAGCCGGGCGCGGCCCGCGCCATCGAGCCCTGCCGGCGAGATCACCTTCATTGCCCCGTCCTCGCTGCGGCGCTCGACAGTATTGAACCAGGCGATCTTGCTGCCGGCGAGAGACAGGCTGCCGCCATGCCCCCCGGACTGGGCGCCAAGGCGGGGGATCGGGCGATGGCGCAGGGTCATGGCATCTCTCCCAAGGCAAGGCTGCGGCTGGGCACCTCTGCCTCGGGCGCATCGTCGCCCAGCACCAGAAGCTCGGTCGCCTGCATCAGTTCGGCGAACCAGGCGGTGAGCGCCAGCGCGTCGCGCGGGCTGGCGGAGGGGCCGTCAACCGCGTCGAGCACAATCTTCGACGGCGCCCAGGCGCTGATCTGGCCATGCTTCATCGCCCAATCAAGCTCGGTGCGGGTGGCGACCACCACGCAGCGGTTATCGCGCGAGGCCAGAACCCAGGCATTCTGCTCGATGGCAAGAAGGTCGATCCGCCGCTGCGTCATCGCGTGCCCGGTCTGTGGCGCGGGTCCATCGCCAGGCCCAACGCAGAGGATCACCGGTAGCCCGTCCGCCGCGAGCGCATCGAGAAAGGCCCCAAGCCCCGGAGCGGCAATCGCGGCGTTGGCAAGGTGCACCACGCGCGGGTGCGGCACATCGCCCGCATCATCTGCCGCTGTTGGTAGCTGACCCCGCGTTCGCACGATCTCGACGCCGAGCGCGCCGGGCCCGCGATCGAGTTTTTCGATCCGCACGAAGACGCGCAAGGCCCGTGCCGCGTGCAGCACCCTGTCGGCGACCCGCTCGGCGAGAGTTTCGAGCAGGTTCAGCCGCTCCTCGGCCAGTTCATGCGCGATCGCCTCGGTGATGGTATCGTAGGAAAGGATCTTGTCGACGTCATCCTCGACCGGCCCGGATGGCGGCGTGACCTCGACCACGATGTTGAAATTCAGCCTCTGCCGCTTGCCGCGCTCGGACTGGAACGCGCCGATATCGACTTCGAGCACATGGTCGCGCAGCGAGATCCGGTCGGGCGGCCGACTGGGCTGGCCCGCGGCCTCGGCCCGGGCTATCGGGTGCTCGAAAGCAAGGCGGGTATCGGAACTCATCGGCGGTCTCCCCTCTGCGGCGCAGAGAATGCGCCGGCGCCGGGCGGAATGCCAGCCCGCTGCGGCAGGGTCAACGGTAGAACTGATGGACCCCGATCGACGCGGTGCGATCAAACACCTGCGACCACCCCGGTGCAACGGCCTGGGTGTGGTAGAACAGCGCCCCATCTGTAAGCGTGCGCGGCGCGCCGTCGAGCATTGCCCGGGCCACCTTGCCGACGCGCGCCCATGCAGCAGGGTTGCGCACCTCTTCGGGCCGTCCATCGCAGGTATAGGTAAACTGGCAGCCATAGCGCTTGCCGGTGCCCTGGTTGACCACGCCGCACACGGTGCCGGGGTAGCGCGCGCTGTCGACCCGATTGAGAATGACCTCGGCCACCGCAAAGAGCCCTTCGGCGCCTTCTCCACGCGCCTCGAAGTAGAGCGCTTGCGCGAGGCACTGCCACTCAGGCCCGCCACGCGCCGCCGGCTGCGTCGAAATCCAGGCTTCCGTATGCGCCTGATCGGCCGTCACCGACGGCACCACCGATGCAAGCCGGGTGATCCGCCCTTCGCCGAGCCCGGCACGGGCTGCGCGCTCGACGCCAAGCAGCTTGGCGATCAGCCCTTCGGGCGAGCCGTTGGCTTCGGCCAGCGCCGGGCTGGCAAGAAGAGCCATTCCCGCGAACGCGGCCAGAAAAATCCGTTTCATCCCTATCCCTTCCACGGGCCCGGGACTTTGCGCCCCAGGAATTTTTGAAAGAGGTAATAGCGGAAAAGTCCGAGTCGGTCCAGATTTTCGGCACCTGTAGTGGTTATACGCAATAACACCACTACATGTTGTGTGGGTGGCGAAGATATTGTTGGTCTGTCAGCGCTAATGCAGCCGCTCAATACATCCGTGGCGGCCGCTCGGCGCCACGCTCGTCAATCGCCAGATGCGCTGCCGCGAGCCGCGCGACCGGCACCCGGAACGGCGAGCACGACACATAATCGAACCCCGCCGCCCGGCAAAAGGCGATACTCTCAGGATTGCCTCCGTGCTCGCCGCAGACCGAGAGCGTTACGGCCGGATTGGCCGCCCGCCCCCGGTTCGCGCCAATAATCAGCAGCTCGCCCACGCCGTCCCGGTCGAGCACATGGAACGGGTCTTCGCCAAACACCCCCTGGCTCACATATTGCCCCATGAAGCGCCCGGCATCGTCGCGCGAGAGGCCGTAGGTCATCTGCGTGAGGTCGTTGGTGCCGAAGCTCAGGAAAGCCGCCTGCGGTGCGATCTCGCCGGCGCGCAGCGCGGCGCGCGGGGTTTCAACCATCACCCCGAGCCGATAGGCAAACTCGATCCCCTGCTCGATCCGCACGGTGGCCGCCACGGCATCTACGCGGGTCTTGACGATCTCAACCTCGCGTTTGGCCGAAACCAGCGGGATCATGATCTCGGGCACCACCGCCGCGCCCGAGCGTGCCACTTCCACGACCGCCTCGAAGATAGCCCGCGCTTGCGTGTCGTAGATCTCGGGCACGGTTATGCCGAGCCGCACGCCGCGCATCCCCAGCATCGGATTGAATTCCGAAAGCGCGTCGGCCCGGCGGGTGACGTCGGAGAGCGGCAAATCGAGCGCCTCGGCAAGCTCGCGCAGGCCCTCGCGGCTTTGCGGCAGAAATTCGTGCAGCGGCAAATCGAACAGCCGGATCGTCACGGGATGCCCGCGCATGATGGTAAACAGCTCGACGAAATCGCGCCGCAGCATTGGCCCGATCCGAGCGAGGATCGAGCGGCGGTCGTCGGCGTCGTCGGCAAACAGCATCTCGCGCATGGCGAGCAAGCGGTCTTCGGCGAAAAACATGTGCTCGGTGCGGCACAGCCCGATTCCCTCGGCCTCGAACATCGCCGCTTTTTGCGCGTCAGCCGGGGTATCGGCATTGGCGCGCACGCCGATATCGCGCGCGGCGTCGGCCCAGGCCAGCAGGGTGCGAAAATTCTCGCCCAGCGCGGGCGCCAGCATCGGTGCGGAACCGGCGATCACCTGGCCGTGGCTGCCGTCGATCGTGACCACATCGCCTTCGCGCAACACCCGGCCATCGGGCGCGGTGAGCGAACCGGCCTTCAGATCGAGCGCAAAGCCGCTGGCACCGACAACGCAAGGCAGTCCGAGGCCGCGCGCGATCACCGCCGCGTGGCTGGTCACGCCGCCGCGCTCGGTGAGCACCGCCTTGGCCGAATGCATCCCGCGGATATCTTCGGGCGTGGTTTCGCGGCGCACGAGAATGCACGCCTCATCCTGTGCCGCCAGCGCCTGCGCCGCGCGGGCGGTGAAGACGATCTTGCCGGTGGCTGCCCCGGGCGAAGCGGCGATGCCCGCGCCGATCACGTCGCGCGCCGCCGCGCGGTCGACCTGGCTGTGCAACAGCTCGGAAAGCGAGCCGGGCGGCACCCGCAGCACCGCCTCATCTTCGGAAATGATCCCGTCTTTCGCCAAGGCCACGGCGATGCGAAGATTGGCGCGCGGGCTGCGCGGCGCACGCACCGCATCGAGAATGAAGAGCCGCCCGTTCTCGACGGTAAACTCGATCTGCATTTCCTCGCGCAACCGTTTGCGGGCGAGATCGCCGTAACGCATCAGATCATCCCAAACCTGCGGCAGCACCCCCTCGATCGAGCGCCCGCGCGGGTCGTCGGTGAGGTAGAGCACGGCATCGGCCCCCTCCTTGGCGGTCAGCGCGTCGCGGCCCTGCGCCTGGCACATGTAACGACCGATGATCTCGGGCCGGCCAGTCTGGCCGTTCACGAACTGGATCACCCCGGAGCCGGAAACACCCTTGCCCACGCCCAGCGCCATTTTCTGCACCACAAGGCCAAGCCCGGCCTCGCTCGGCGCCCCTTTGGCCTCGCGCAACAGCCGCGCCGTGGTGCCTTCCCATGCCCGCGCCATCGAGCGCAGAACCCCACCAAGCTGCACCCGCACATCCTGCGGGAAGGGCTCTTCGGTCTCGGCCTCGTAGGCCGCGAGCGCGCGCACCAGCGCCTCACGCGTTGGCAGCCCACCGGCCTCGAACTCGTCGGGGTCAGCGCGCGCCACATGCACCGCGAATGACTGGATGAAGCGCAGATAAAGCGCATTCGCGGCTGCCTCACCATGGCTTTGCACCAGCTTGGCGTGCAGCGCA
>MNZL01000147.1 GCA_001873585.1 Rhodobacterales bacterium CG2_30_65_12
AACATGGTGTATTGGTACGAGGGCCAGTCTCCTCATCCTCACTTCGTCCAGCGAAAACATCCCAAAGCCGACCAGCCTGAGCTGGCAGGCCACAAGGAAAACACCCCCGCTCCCCCAGAAAGACGCGATGCGGCGCGTGTCGAGCCAGCTCGTGGCAGTCGAACTTCATCTGCCAACATTCGGCCAGCCGATACGATGGTTCCCCGGTCGCAGCTATCGCAAATGCCCTGCACGGTGTTGCCCACTTGCTCATTTTTCCGCAAGCAAATGGCCCCATGAGCCCGCCGCCGAGCATCCTCGCGCCGCCGTCAGATCGCGCCAAGCAAGGTGAGCGCAATGGCACCCGGCGATATCCCGGCAGACCCCGCCGCGATCTGGGATCGCACCAGAAAAAGCCGGTTGAGTTCCGCGCGCGCCTTCGGATCGGAAAAATGGTCAACCTCGCCATTTCCAAACACCATCTTGGCGCGATCACGAAACACCTCAAGTTGCTTGTCGATATCGAGCGTTGCGAGGGTGGCTGGCAGGCCGAGCGCGGTTTCAAACACCCTGCGCAGCGGCTCGTTTCCCATCACCGAGAACCACTTGCCGTTGGCCGTGCTATCCTTGTCGACGATCCCGCCGAGATCGCGTTCGAGTGCGAGCGCCAGGCGCATGTCGGCATCCTGTGCGCCGACGGCGATCTCGAAGCGGCGGGTGTTGTAGTTCGACAGAATTTCGTCGGTGAAATCCGAAAGCTGTGTCGATGGCGTACCGAGGTCGAAGCCGAACGCTTCGGTGAGGGCGAGATAGCGCTTGTCGACCATCCGGTTGGCAAAACTGTCTGGGTCGAGCGAGCCCTCTTCCAGAACTTTCTGGATGAACGCCTTGTTGGGCAGGTCGTCGTCGAGCCCGAAGGCACCAAGTGCGACTTTCAACAACCGGTAGTCGCTCACCAGGTCTGCGGCCGTTCCCACATTGGCAATATTTTTTGCAAAATAATCGGTATCGCGCTTGATCTCGGGTGCGGCCTCGAAGGCCCTTTGCTGCACCGCCTGGGTGCGCTGCAGGAAGGTCCAGCCAGCCATGCCGCCGAAGGGAATGATCGGCTGGAATCCCATTTCAGACCCCTGGGCGCGCTGCGAGCAGGCGCTCTTCGCGCGGCAGCAGCGCGCGCAGGGCTTTCAGGGCCTGGTAATACTGATCGCCAATCACCGATTCGGTGGCGTGGTCAAGCTGCACGCGGCTGTCGTGGTCGAACAGCACCTGACTGAGCTGTTCGATCCCGCGCAGGATCTGCAGACGCGCCTCGTCCCGGTCGGCATCGCCTGACAGCACGAGTTGCACAATATAGCAGACCCGGCGCACGGGGGTATTGACCTCCTCGGGGTGGATCGCATCGCGCAGGCGCAGGATGTTGGCATTTGGCGTAACAATGGAAATCCGCGAGCGCCGCTCACCATTCTCGATGACTGCGCCATTGACGAGCACACGTTCGTGCGGCCCGAGTTTGAGAACCAGCCCGCTCATGCTGCGTCCACCTTGCTGCGCAGGCCACGCATCACGGCGGTGTTGATCTCGATGAGGATGTCGACGCCGTCATCGCCGCGCAGCACTTTGCGGCTGTGCTGGGCGGTGAACTCGGCAAGGTAGAAAATTCGGCCGCGCAGCTCGGGCGACAGGCCGTTACCGCCCTCGGCGACGTCGGCGGCAAGAATGGTCCAGAGCTGACGGTTGGTGTGCAGCGCCTCAGCCAGGTGGGAGAAGCCGGAAGCGCCCTGCTCGGCGGCGGCTTTTAGGCGATGGGTGATGCGGGCAAAGGCTTCGTACTCGGTGCCGCGCGGGGTTCTGATCGGGGCCTTGTTCATGGCGTAGGCCGTTTTGGCCATCTGGAGGGCGGTCACGGGATTTCCTTCCGGTAACGTATGGGATCAGGGGGCGAGGAAGAAAACGGGGCGCCGTGTGGGCGCCCCGTCAGGGCGGCGTTTACCGGAACAGCGACAGGATGTTCTGCGGCGCCTGGTTGGCGATCGAGAGCGCCTGAGTGCCGAGCTGCTGTTGCACCTGAAGCGCTTGCAGGCGAGCAGACGCGGCCTCCATGTCGGCATCCACAAGCGAGCCGATCCCGGCCTTGAGCGAGTCTGTCAGTTTGCCGATGAACTCATTCTGTGTTTCCACTCGACCTGCGGAGGAGCCGAAATCCGCAGCGGCGTCGATCGCGACATTTATCATCGTCTCGATATTGTCGAGCGCGGACGTGGCCCCGGTGTCGGTGGTCACGTCGATCGAGTCGAGCCCGAACAGCCCCCCCGAGGCCGTGCCACCGGCGTTGCCCGCGAGCGCAAAGCTGGCCGAAGCGCCGTTATTGTCGACCTTCAACGACCATTGGCCGGTGGTTGCATCTTGCGCCACGGTTGTGGAGTAGTCTGCTGCTCCCGCCGAATCAATTGCGATCTTGAGGCCCCGCGCTACGTCTTCCATCGTTTCGCCCTTGCCGGCGATGTAGTCGTACGACGACGAACCGACGGTGACCTTGTAACTGTCGCCTTCGGTCACTGCGGCGGTGGTCGAGAAAGCGATGTTCTCGGCCCGTTCAGAAATGGTGCCGGATGTACCGGTCAGGCCGGTCGTGCCGTTCAGCGCGGTGACGTTGGCGGTGGCGGAAACATCCGTGGCTCCTTCGACCGATGAAACGGCGACTCCTTCGAAAGCGCGGGTTGAACTGATGGTCAGATCCCCGCTCGCAGACGATGCGGTGATCCCCGTGAGGCCGAGCGCATTGATTGCGCCCGCGAAGTGGCTTGCGATATCGCCGACGGCAGTTGTGGTGGCGGTATAGCTGAGTTCAACCCCCGCCACCGTCAACGTCGCGGTGTCGTTCGCAGCCCAGGTGCCGGCGTAGCTGACCACAGCCGTGTTGGCAGTGCCGGCCACAGTGGCTGCGGACGCGGTGCCGTTCGCAGCGAGTGAGGCCCCGACGCCGAATGTGCCCTGTGCGGTGCCCAGATCCTGCCGGGCCACGGTGATGTTTGACGCCGACACCGAGCCGTCGGGAGCGCGGTCGAGCGATGACAGGATGTTCACGTCATCGGTCCCGGAGACCATGTTGAGGCCGTTGAATTGGGCGGCGCCGACGACCGAGGCGATCTGGTCGCGCAGCGCCGAGATATCGGTCTGCAGCTTGCCACGGTCAACGTTTTCTTCCTGCGCGGCAACAATCTTGCCCTTCATCTGGGTCAGCAGGTCGGTCACCGTTTCCGAGGCCTGACGGGCCACGGCCAGAGTCGACTCGCCCAGCGACAGGCTGTCGGAGATCGCGGTGAACCCGTTCACGTCGGCTTCCATCACTTTCGAGATCGCCCAGACCGCCGAATTGTCCTTCGCGGTGGCGACGGATTTGCCGGTGGAAATCTCGCCTTGCGTCTGCGCAAGGTTCGAGTTGATCGACTTGAGGGTTTGCAGCGCGACCATCGCGCTCGTGTTAGTCAGAATGCTGGACATTTGGTCAGTTCCTTCAGTCAATTGGCGCCGTTTGCGCCGGGTTCGAGGTCCGCCCATAGCGGGGCAGGTTCAGAGCCATTCTGACCTCTGCGGATCATGGTCTTCCCAATCCGCGCCACCCCCTCAGGATGCCCGAGCAACCTGACGCTGAAGTGCCTAAGGAATGGTGAAGACGCGACGCCGGAATAAGTTGGATTTTAGTTGAAACCGGCACGGGCCCGCGGCGTCAGGCGCGGTGGTTAACGCCCGGTTGCGCCGGCCGGCTACCGATGTCACGCGCCGTGCCATCGGCGCCGTAGGTGCGCATCGGCGCGTTTCCAGTGGCAATCTTGCCGATACGATTGCGTGCAGCTTTCAGGCCGCGCGCGGCGGCCGCCAGCAGCGCCTGGTTGCGCTCGGCCTTGCGGCGGATGCGGCCAAGCGCGGTATCGTCCACCGATGCCGCGAGCCGCAAGAGCAGGTGCTCTTTCTGGCGCGCGCCGCGAGCGAGATCGGTGATCTTGCCGTCGAGAATCATGCTGCGTTCGTGGTCGAGCAGATCTTCGAGCGCCTGCGCCGCAGAGGGAACATCAAACAGCATTGTCGGCGCGCTCCTTCAGCGCCTCGAACAGGCTCTGGGCGAGCCCGAGTCCGCCCGCGCCGACCATCGCCCGCGCTTGCTCCAAACGCAGGAAGGAGCCGAATTGCTCCTCGCCGGCGCCCCCGCCGAAACTCGCCGGCGTCTCTCCAAGGCCTGCCGATTTCAGCATCTCGGAGAGAAAGCTCGCTTCGAGCTCTCGCGCGGCGTCCATCAGCTTTGCATCGCGCGCGCCAATGTCGGCCGACGAGGCGGCGGGTGCGGTTTGGGTAACGCCGATCGGGGTCATGGTGATTCTCTCGAATTGATCGAAACTTCCGGCAGATTGCCTGACGGTGGTAAAGATTCGGTAATCTCTCGCTGTCATTGTCGGGTGATACGGAATCAAATCACCCGGATGAGATGATGCAGTTGCCTGTCTTTGCCACACGAGTGTCGATTGCCGAGGGCGCGCCCACGTCCGGTGGCGGTATCGCGGACACTCCTGATCAGGATCACGCAGCCCTGTTCCAGAGTGTTTTTTCCAAAACCCCGCTGGGTAATCGCGGCGCTGCGCGGGACGGCGACGCGCCGCAGAAGCTCGTCGCGCAGGCAATGAAAACAAATAATTCGGGGCGAGCAGGCGTGGTTCAGCCCGCGCCGGCTCTGGCGTCGGCCATGCGCCCCGCAACGGGCATGGTGGTGGCGATCATCGAACCGGCGGCGATGATCACGGTTTCAAGCGCAGCGGAGGTGCCGTCCCCCCGGCCTGTATCAAAGGCCGGATTTCATGTTGATCCGGGCGCGCCGGAAGAGGGATCGGCAGATGAGGACAGGGCAACGAACGGCTTGACCGCAGTCGATGCCGTCGCCCCGCAGCCGTCGGCGCAAGCGGAGGCGCGCCCCGAAGGTGGGGCGTCTGCAATCGGGTCGTCGGATGTCATCGTCGCGCCGGGTGTGGCCGCAATTTCCGACACTGCCGAGTCGCTGGCGGACACTTCGCCAAGCCTGGCGCCGGTTCCGATCGAAAGCTCCGCTCGTGGACTGTCCGCAAAAGGTAATTCGGCCTGGTCCGGTGCCTCCGAAGGTTGGCCCACGGCCCCGTCGCTGGCCTCACCCTTGGGTCATGTCGAGCAAAACGCTCGCGTCGGAGTAAATGAACAAGCCCCCGCCATGGCGGGAGACATACTGCCTGCGTCGCGGCAGGCCTGGAACGCGCCCGCAGGGCCTGACAGATCGGGCGCGCGAATCACCGATCGAGCCAAGCCCGCCCCCGCGCTGCCCGACGTGCTGCTCCGGCGCGATGAAGACCCGGGCCAGCAAAGCGCCACGCCGGGTGGCGAACGGGGCTCAGGGCCCGCGGCTGAGGGGCGCAGCGAAACCCGGTGGGGCGAACCGCCGCCAGCCCCGGCGCAAAGGCCCGAGCGGCATGCGCCGGTTGTTCCCGCGATTGGCCGGGAAGGCGCCATGGCCGGCGCTTTTGCGGTTGGCGCCGAGCGGGACGCAGTCTCGGGAGGAGACCAAGACGCCGACATAGCGGACAGGTTTGCCGCCGACCTGCCGCTTTCGGACACGCGCAGTACGGTGATACACACCCAAGTGAGCACCACGGCCGGGCCCGAACTTGCGCGCGGTGTGGTGGTGCAGTTGGCCGCAATCATCAGTACCGCGCGGGAGCGGTCGGTCGAGTTGAAGCTGCACCCTGAAGAGCTTGGCCGGGTGAGCATGACTCTGTTGCAGGACGGTGGGGCCCTCACCGTGGCGCTTACCGCCGAACGTGGCGAAACACTCGAACTCATGCGCCGCCACATCGACCTGCTCGGCGACGAATTGCGCCGGCTTGGCTATGCATCGGTCGATTTTACCTTTGGTGACGGTCAGGCCGGAGGTGGCCAATCGCACACCGCTGCCAGCCCGCGCGGCGCGACCGTTGATGCCGATGGGCTGGTCACCACGCCGGACGTGGCCACCGAAACTGCCACCAACCCCGCCCGCGCCGCCGCAGCCATAGAGGCGGACGGCATGGACATCCGCCTGTAAGCGAGGAACGAGAATGGACATAGCTTTTGCCAATACCCCCCAGGCAACGTCGGCCCCGAACCTCGCGGCCGCAACCGCCGCCGAACGCGACGCCAGCTCGGCCGGCCCGATGGTGTCGTCGGATTTCGAGACGTTCCTGAAGATGCTGACGGTGCAGATGGAAAACCAGGATCCGCTGAATCCGATTGAAAGCAGCGATTTCGCGGTGCAGCTTGCCACCTTCTCCGGCGTCGAGCAGCAGGTGAAAACCAATGATCTGCTCGACGCGATGAGCGCCCAGCTTGGCGCCATGAGCATATCGGACCTTGCCGGTTGGGTGGGCATGGAGGCGCGCGCGGCCACCCCCGCCTGGTTTTCCAACAGCCCGCTCACCTTGCAACCAGATCCCGCCAGTGGTGCCGAGCACACATTTGTCGTGGTTCGCGATTCGGCGGGAAATATGGTTGATCGGGTGGAAATCCCGGTGTCCGACAAGCCGCTGCAATGGGCCGGGGTTGATGCCAGTGGCAATCCGATTCCGCCGGGGCTTTACACCTTCCATTTGCAAAGCTTCTCACAAGACAAGATCATCGGCGATGAGCAGATGGCGGTCTATTCCGAGGTGGTCGAGGCGCGCGTGGAAAACGGCCAGACGATGCTCGTGCTTGCGGGCGGCGGCGAGGTGCTCGCCGCCGACATCGACGCGCTACGCAGCCCGAAATAGCCGCTTCCGCCCCAAGAGCAGGCGGCTTGCCGTCCTGTAACCGACCGCCTAAAGCCATTGGCCAACGGTTTGGCGACCGATGAAGTGCGCGAGCTTGCGGCGTTGGCCCAGCCCACAGGGGCGGCGATTGGCCTCGGGCCTGGCCAAAGGATAATCCGCGTCGACCAGCGAGAGTGAAACGAGGGCAAGGTGCACGGCGAAACCGATCAAGGCCAAGGTTGCCGGGTGCCGGGCAAGCCGCCCGCCGCCCTCATCGCCTATTGGAAAGCGGAGTTGCCGGGCCTGTTTCCTCCCGGTGCGTCCTGGCAGGCGCTCACCGGCGGGCGAACCAATGCGCTCTGGCGGGTATCCGGTGGGGAGCGAGCGCTGGTGGTGAAGCTCTACCGCGCGGCGGCGGAAACGCCCCTGTTTGCCAACGATCCCGATGCCGAAAAGGCGAGCCTCGCAGCGCTGGCCGGCACCGGTCTCGCCCCAGATCTCGTTGCCGCCGCAATCAGCCCGGCGGGGCGCAGCCTGGTCTATCGCCACGTCGACGGGCACCCCTGGACGGTAGAAGACGATCCCGAGCCTGTTGCCACCGCACTTGCCCGTCTGCACGCGCAGCCCGCGCCCGCGGCCCTTCCCCGGTTGCCGCTTGGCCCGGCCCGGCTGCGCGCGAAGGCCTGCGACATTGCTGAATCGCTCGGCGCGGAAGGGGGCCGGCTCGCCGCGCTGATGCCCGGATCCGACCCGGCCTCACCACCGGCGCAGCGCGCCTTTCTCCACGGCGACGCGACGGCCGCGAATACGCTCGCCACCTCGTCCGGCCCGGTTTTCATTGATTGGCAATGCCCGGCATGTGGCGATCCGGCTGACGATCTCGCGCTGTTTCTCTCGCCGGCGATGCAGATCGTTTCGGGCAACCCGGCGCTTACCCCGGCGCAGGTGGCGCAATTTCTCGCCAGCTATGCCGAGACGGCTCAGGATGGGGGCGAAACCGTCGCTCGATACCGGGCGTTCGCGCCACTCTACCACGCTCGAATGGCAGCCTATGCGCTCTGGCGCGCGGCCCGGGGCGATGCAGCCTATCGCCCGGCCGCCGCCGCCGAGATCGCCCGGCTCACAGAAGCAGGATGAGGCCGACAATGCCCACAGCGGTGAGCCCGCCGAGCGAAAAATAACCAATCGCCCGGAGCGGGCGGTGGTGCGAGGTTTGCGGCAGCACCCGGCTTTGGCGGATCAGCGCCGCCTGGGCCACCTGCGGCAGACGCGGCCCAAAACGCGTGAGAATGCGCGCGGCATGGGTGAGATCGCGCAGCATCGCCTTGGGCCCCATCGCCGTCAGGATGTAGTCTTCGACAATGGGCTTGGCGACCTCCCAGATGTTGATCTGCGGGTTGAGCGAGCGCGAGACGCCCTCGACCACCACCATCGTGCGTTGCAGCAGGATCAGCTCGGTGCGGGTCTGCATGCCAAACCGTTCGGTGACCTCGAACAGGTAGTGCAAGAGCCGACCCATTGAGATCTGCGTGGCGTCCTGGCCGAAGATCGGCTCGCCCACCGCGCGCAGCGCCTTGGCAAATTCTTCCACGTCCTGATCGGCGGGCACATAACCGGCCTCGAAATGCACCTCCGCCACGCGCCGGTAATCGCGTTTGATGAAGCCATAGAGAATCTCGGCATAAACCCGGCGGGTATATTCGTCGATCCGGCCCATGATACCAAAGTCGAGCGCGATGATATCGCCATTTGCGGCGATCTTCAGGTTGCCCTGGTGCATGTCGCCATGAAACAGCCCGTCGCGCAGGGCGTGGCTGAGGAACAGATGCAGCACCCGGTTGCCGATCGCCTCCATGTCATGCCCGGCGGCGCGGATCTTTTCCACTTCGTTGGCCGGAATGCCCTCGCCCCAATCGAGCGTCATCACGCGCCTGGACGAGAGCGACCACTTGATCGCCGGCACCACGAAGCCCGCGTCATCGGCGGTGTTCTCGCCAAACTCGGAAGCCGAGGCGCATTCGAGCCTGAGGTCGAGCTCGCCCAGAACCACGCTTTCAAAATGCGCCACCACGTCGGAGGGGCGCAGCCGGCGTGATTGGGGCAGCAAGAATTCGAGCACCCCGGCGGAGAAATGGAAGGCGTCAAGATCGGTGCGGAAGGCGCGCTCGATCTTCGGCCTCAGCACCTTCACCGCCACCTCGCGCCCGTCACTGGCCAGTCGCGCGCGGTGCACCTGGGCGATCGAGGCGGCCGCCACCGGCTCGGAAAACTCCGAAAATGCTTCGTCGACCTTCACCCCCAGCTCTTCCTCGATGGTGGCGCGGGCAATCGCGGTGGGAAAGGGGGGCAGCTTGTCCTGCAGATCCATGAGCTGCAGCGCCAACTCGTCACCCACCA
>MNZL01000128.1:0-6462 GCA_001873585.1 Rhodobacterales bacterium CG2_30_65_12
CGAGATCAACCCGCTGCCGGTGATGGCGGCGATGGCGGCCGACGGCCCGGTTGGCGTTCCGGTGATCGAGGGCGCGGGTCTGCCGCTTTCGTTTCGCGCGTGGCATCCGGGCTGCCAGATGGAGCCGGGGCCGTTTGGCGCTCTGGTGCCGTTGGTGGGCGCGGCGCTGGTGCCCGAGGTGCTGATCGTGCCGCTGGTGGCGTTTGACCGCACCGGCGGGCGGCTCGGCTATGGCGGCGGGTTTTACGACCGCACGTTGGAGATGCTCAGGGCGTCCCGCCCGACCTATGCCGTCGGCTTCGCCTTCGCCGCGCAGGAGGCCGAGGCCCTGCCACTGGTGCCGACCGACCAGCCTCTCGACGCGATCGTGACAGAGGCGTTTACTCTCACCTTCTGAGCGGCGACGGCTTGCACCGCGCCGACTTTCTGCCTAGGGAACGGCCATGAAGATCCTGTTTCTCGGAGATATCGTTGGACGGGCCGGGCGCAAGGCCATTACCGAGCGCCTCGCCGGCTTGCGCGAGCGTTGGAAGCTCGATTTCGTTGTCGTCAACGGCGAGAACGCGACCGGCGGCATGGGGCTCACGGCGGATCATGCGAAAAGTTTTTTCGCCGCCGGGGCCGACGTGGTTACGCTCGGCGACCACGCCTTCGACCACAAAGAGATGCTGAGCTTCAGCGAGCGCGAACCCCGCATCGTCCGCCCGCTCAACTACGCCAAGGGCGCGCCGGGGCGTGGCATCGGCGTTTATGCCGATGCGCGCGGGCGCAAGGTGGTGGTGGCGCAGGTGCTGGGCCAGGTGTTTATGAAACGCCCGTTCGACGATCCTTTCGCCACCATCGAGGCGGCGCTGAAGCCCTATCCGCGTGGCGGCCAGGCGCAGGCGGTGCTGGTGGATGTGCATTGCGAGGCGACCAGCGAGAAGATGGCGATGGGCCATTTTCTCGATGGCCGCGCGAGCGTGGTGGTGGGCACCCACACCCATGTGCCCACTGGCGACGCGATGATCTTGCCCGGCGGCACCGCCTACCAGACCGATGCCGGCATGTGTGGCGATTACAACTCTGTGATCGGCATGGACAAGGCCGAGCCGTTGCGGCGCTTCGTTACCGGCATGGCCAAGGGCCGGTTCGAGCCGGGCCTGGGCGAGGCCACGCTTGCGGGCCTCTACGTTGAAACCGACGACGCCACCGGCCGGGCCACCCGGGTGGAGATGGTGCGCGAGGGTGGGCGGCTGGCACCGGCGGCCCCGTAGCCGCGAAACCCCTTCCAAAAGGTTGATGCCGCGGGCTGTGGCTGGGAAAATCAAAATGATACCAGGATGATACCGGTTTTCCGGGTTTCTGGAAGCCGTGCCGGGTTTGCGCTCAGGTGTGCGGCCATGGCTTCGATGTGGGTGCGGCCATGTCTGCGCGGCGGGCCGTGCTGCGTCGCCCCTTGTGGCCGGGCGCAGGCCGGGCGACAATGCCCCGAGGTGTGAGCGAGGCATGAGGGCTGGGCCATGGAAATCTTCGCCTTTTCCCAGCAGACCGAGGCGGTGATTGCGCTCATCGTCGTCGCGGGGATGTTTCTCGCGTTCCTGCGCGAGAGCTTCCCGGCCGAGGTGGTGGCGCTGGCGGGGGTTGCTGTGCTGCTGGTGACAGGCGTGCTGCCCTACGATGCCGGGCTCAAGGTTCTGGCCAACCCCGCGCCCTGGACGATCGCGGCGATGTTTATCGTCATGGGCGCGCTGGTGCGCACCGGCGCGCTCGACTGGTTCACCCGTGGCGCCGAGCGCCAGGCCGACACCAACCCGCTCAAGGCGCTCGCCGCGCTCATGGCGCTGGTGGTCGTCGCCTCCGCCTTCGTGTCCAACACCCCGGTGGTGGTGGTGATGATCCCGGTCTTCACCCAGCTTGCCAAGCGCATCGGCAAGGCACCCTCCAAACTGCTGATCCCGCTCAGCTACGGCGCAATTCTCGGCGGCACACTCACGCTCATCGGCACCTCGACCAACCTGCTCGTCGATGGCGTGGCACGGGCCAACGGGCTGGAGCCATTCAGCATTTTCGAAATCACCCCCCTCGGGATCATCCTCGTGGCGTGGGGCATGGTCTACCTCTACGTTCTGGGGCCGCGTCTGCTGCCCGAGCGGCAGTCGATGGCTGCACTTCTCACCGACCGATCACGCAAGAGATTTTTCACCGAGGCGGTGATCCCGCCGGAGAGCAACCTGATTGGCCGCGAAGTGCTGGATGTGCAGCTGTTCAAGCGCGAGGGGGTGCGTCTGATCGACGTGCTGCGTGGCGATCTCTCGCTTCGGCGCAACCTCAAGGGCGTGCGGCTGCAGGTGGGTGACAGAGTGGTGCTGCGCACCGAGATGAGCGAAATCCTGTCGCTCCAGCGCGACAAGAGCCTCAAGCGCGTCGACCAGTTGAGCGCAGTGGAAACGACCACCGTCGAGGTGTTGATCACGCCCGGCTGCAAGATGGTCGGGCGCACACTCGGCCAGCTCCGGCTGCGCCGGCGGTTTGGCGTCTATCCGCTTGCGGTGCACCGGCGCAACCAGAACATTGGCCAGCAGCTTGATAATGTGGCGGTGCGGGTGGGCGATACGCTGCTGCTCGAAGGTGCGCCGGAAGACATCCAGCGCCTTGCCAACGAAGTGAATCTGGTTGACGTGAGCAAACCCTCGGAGCGGGCGTTTCGGCGCGGCCATGCGCCGGTGGCGATCGGCGCGATGGTGGCGCTGGTGGCCTTGGCCGGGCTGGGCGTAGCACCGATTCTCGCGCTCGCGGTGGTGGCCGTCGCGGTGGTGTTTGTTACCCGCGCGATCGACGCCGAAGAGGCGTTTTCGTTCATCGACGGGCGGCTGCTCGCGCTGATCTTTGCCATGCTTGCCATTGGTGCGGCGCTGGAAAGCTCTGGCGCGGTGGCGCTGATCGCCGACACGCTCGCGCCCTGGCTCGCCGAATTGCCGCCGTTTCTGATCGTCTGGGCGGTCTACGTGCTCACCTCGGTGCTGACCGAGCTCGTCTCCAACAACGCCGTGGCGGTGGTAATGACGCCGATCGTTATCGGCCTCGCTGCCGCGCTCGGGATCGACGCGCGCCCCTTGGTGGTGGCCGTGATGGTGGCGGCGTCCGCCAGCTTCGCCACCCCGATCGGCTACCAGACCAACATGATGGTCTACGGCCCCGGCGGCTACAAGTTTACCGATTTTCTGAGGGTTGGCATCCCGCTCAATTTGTCGATGGGCCTGCTGGCCTCGGCGGTGATTCCGCTGCTCTGGCCGCTGTGAGGCCGTTGCCCACGCGCCAAACCGCCGCATTGCCGCACGCCGGGCCACACCCCAAGTGAGCGAAAACCGCATCGAGGATGACCCGCATGCCGCATGATCTCAGACGCCAGACCGCCGATATTCTTGCCCTGAAATATCTCACCATCGAAATGGCCGAGCCGGCGATGGCGTGGGGCTGGGCGCTGGTGGATGGTGAGAAATACTCCGACGGGATCTGGGCGTTGACCGCGCTGCAGCCGCCCTATTACTGGTCGGAGATCGTCGATCTCGTGAGCCAGATCGCCCGCGAGCAGGGTCTGGCGGAACCGCAAAGCCAGGACGAGGCGACCGCGTGGCTCGCCTACGGTCATCTTGACGATATCGTGGCCTCGGGCGGCGAGGATTTTCACGCGCTGAAACTGGTCTCACGGCTCTGGTTCGATCACGAAACGCCGTCGCTGCTGGTCTTCAACACGCTCAAACACGCGATCCGCGAGGTCGAGGCGTCGGGCACGCAGGGGCATATGGAAGGGCTGACGCAGGACAACTGGAAGACCATGCTCGTTGATACCTGCCGCAGCTGGCTGGCAGCGCACACCCGGCCCGATCCGTTCGGCGCGGTGTGAGGCGGCGGCCTACAGTGGCCAGAAAACCAGGATGAGCGGAACCGCGACCGCGACCACGAGAATCTCCAAGGGCAGCCCCATCCGCCAGTAATCGCTGAAGCGGTAGCCGCCGGGGCCAAGAATGAGGGTGTTGTTCTTGTGGCCGATCGGGGTGAGGAAGGCGCAGGAGGCGGCCACTGCGACGGCCATCAGAAACGGATCGGGATCGGCCCCAAGCTTGGCCGCCATCTCGATCCCGATGGGGGCTGCAACAATCGCGGTAGCCGTATTGTTGAGCACGTCCGAGAGCGACATGGTGACGACCATGATGATGGTCAGCACCGCCCATGCCGGCATCCCATCGGTGACCGAGACGAGGCTTCTGGCGATCAGGTCGGTTCCGCCCGAGGTTTCCAGGGCATGGCCGAGCGGGATCATCGAGCCCAGGAGCACCACCACCGGCCATTCAACGTGGTCATAGATCTCGCTGATGGCCAGGATCTTCGTCAGCACCATGCCCACCACCACCAGCCCAAGGGCGACGGGCAGGTAGATGAGGCCAACCGAGGCAGCAGCGACGGCGACGGCGAACATGCCGATCGCCCACCACACCTTGCCCTCCTGGGTGACGGTCAGCCCGCGTTCGGCCAGCGGCAGACCGCCGAGCCATTCGGTCACCTCCGCCTCTGAGCCGGTCGGCACCAGCAAGAGCAGGATGTCGCCCGGGCGCGCCTTCGTCTTGCGCACGGCGCTGCGAAATGGTTTGCCGCTGCGCGAGATCCCGAGCAGCACCGCGCGGCGGCGCCAATTCAGGCCAATCGTCTGGGCCGTCTTGCCGTTGATCCGGGCGCCCTCGGTCACCACCACCTCGATCTTTGACAGCCCCTCGCCTTCGGCCTTGAGCCGCCCGGCGTTGGCTGCGTTGGCCACATCAAGTTTCAGCGCGGCGCCGAACTCATCAAGCGCTCTCGGGCTGGCTTCGATCACCAGCGCATCGCCGGCCTCGAGCCGGGTGGTGTGGGCCGTGCCGTAGCGCCGCTTGCCGTCGCGCACGAGGCCGAGGATCGCCACGTCATTCTCCTCGGCAGTGTCGTAAAGATCCTGCACCCTTTGCCCGATCAGCTTCGCGTCCTTCGGCACCACCAGTTCGGCCACATAGTCTGATTGCTCAACCATCGGCTCGCCGACCGCTTGCCCGGCCTCGGGCTGCGGGATCAGACGCCAGCCGACGAGCGCGACGAAGGCGAGCCCAACCACGGCGGTAAGCGCGCCCACCGGGGCGAAATCGAACATCCGGAACGGCGCGCCCAGGCTGTCTTCGCGGATCGCCGAGATGATGATGTTGGGCGGTGTGCCGATCAGGGTGGCCATGCCGCCGAGGATGGTGGCGAAGCTGAGCGGCATCAGGCTGTGCCGCGGCGCACGCTTGGCCTTGCGCGCGGTCTGGATATCCACGGGCATCAGCAACGCCAGCGCGGCAACGTTGTTCATGAAGGCCGAAAGCGCGCCGCCGATCACCCCCATGATGGCGATATGCGCCCCAAGTGAGCGCGAGGCGTTCACCATCGTGCGGGTGATGAGAAACACCGCCCCCGAGCGCACCAGCCCGGCCGAGACGATCAGCACCAGCGCCACGATCAGCGTGGCCGAATGGCCAAATCCGGCGAAGGCATTGGTGGGATCGACCACCCCCAGCACAACCGCGACCATCAGCGCACTGAAGGCCACCAGATCATAGCGGAACCGGCCCCAGAGGAGCAGGCCGAAAATGGCAACAAAGAGAGCAAAGAGGGTGAACTGATCCTGTGTCATGGCAGAGAGATAGCGCGCCGGGGCGTGTCACGCAAAGACAACGGGCCAGAGTACCAGGAGGAGCCCTGCGGACAGACTCCAATAGAACAGGGCGACCGGGGGTTTCACACCCCCGAACCCCCTGGGGATATTTCTGGCAAGATGAAAGGGGCCGGGCTTGCCGGGGGCTAGGCCGATGCCCTATAGAGGCGCGAAATCGCAACAACGCTTGGAGCATCCCATGGCCGGCCATTCAAAATGGGCGAACATCCAGCATCGCAAGGGGCGGCAGGACGCCGCGCGGTCGAAGCTATTCTCGAAATTGGCGAAGGAAATCACCGTCGCCGCGAAGATGGGCGACCCCGACCCCGACAAGAACCCGCGCCTGCGGCTTGCGGTGAAGGAAGCCAAATCGCAATCGGTGCCGAAAGACGTGATCGACCGCGCGATCAAGAAATCCATGGCCGGCGACGCCGACACCTATGATGAAATCCGCTACGAGGGCTATGGCCCCAACGGCGTGGCGGTGATCGTCGAGGCGATGACCGACAACCGCAACCGCACCGCCTCCAACGTGCGCTCGATCTTCACCAAGAACGGCGGCAACCTTGGCGAAACCGGCTCGGTGGGCTTCATGTTCGAGCGCAAGGGCGAGATCACCTATGCCGCCGCCGCCGGCGACCACGACACGGTATTCGAGGCCGCCCTCGAAGCCGGTGCCGAAGACGTGGAAAGCGCCGAAGACGGCCACATCATCTATTGTGCCGATATCGATCTCAATGCCGTCTCGGCGGCGCTGGAAGCGG
>MNZL01000128.1:6482-9153 GCA_001873585.1 Rhodobacterales bacterium CG2_30_65_12
ACCAAGCTGATCTGGCAGCCGACCACCAGCACCGAGCTTGGCCTCGAAGACATGCAAAAGTTGATGAAACTTCTCGACGCGCTCGAAGACGACGATGATGTGCAGCATGTCTACTCAAACTTTGAAGCCTCCGACGAAGTGATGGACCAGCTCGGCTGAACCAGCGCAACAGACGCCGAAAAGGCCCTGCCCGGCCTGCCCGGCGGCGGGGCATTTTCCTTTCGGGCTTGTGCCGGGTCTGGTGCTCGGGTCACATCCAGACCATGAGCGCGCCGCCTTCCCTTCACGCCCAGCGCCCGCTCGTCGGCGTCTTGTGGATGCTGGCGACCGGGTTCAACTTCGTCATGGTCACGGCGCTGGTCAAACACGTTGGCGGGCGCATCCCGGCAGCCGAAAGCGCGTTCTTGCGCTACCTTCTTGGGCTCGTCTTTCTGGTGCCGATGCTGCGGCCTCTGATCGCGGCGCGGCTCGACGCGCGCGCACTTTGGCTGTTTTCGGCCCGGGGCGTGGTTCACAGCTTCGGCGTGATCTTGTGGTTCTACGCCATGGCGCACATCCCGATGGCGGAGGTAACGGCGCTCAATTACCTCAACCCGGTTTACGTCACCCTCGGCGCGGCGTTGCTGTTTGGCGAGCGGCTGGCGGCGCGGCGCCTGCTGGCGATCATCGCCGCGCTTCTCGGCGCGCTGATCATCCTGCGGCCGGGGCTGCGGGTGATCGAGGCGGGGCATTACGCGATGATCGGCACGGCGATCCTGTTTGCCGCCTCCTACCTGATCGCCGGGCGCATGGCGGGCCGGGTCAAGCCCGTGGTGGTGGTGGCGATGCTATCGCTCACCGTCACCATCGGCCTCGCCCCTTTCGCACTGGCGAACTGGGTCGCGCCGTCGCTCGCCGAGCTTGGCTGGCTCTTCGCCGTCGCCGCCTTCGCCACGGCGGGGCATTACACCATGACGCTTGCCTTCGCCGCCGCGCCGATGGCGGTGACCCAGCCGGTGACATTTCTCCAGCTGGTCTGGTCGGTGTTGCTCGGGGCGCTGTTCTTCGGCGAACCGGCGGATGGCTTCGTGATCCTCGGTGGCGGCCTCATCCTTGGTGCGGTGAGCTTCATCACCTGGCGCGAGGCGGTGCTGCATCGGCGTGTGACACCGCTGGTGAACGAACCCCGGGGCTGATCTTTTTCTTGGCGTAAATACTCCCGCCGGAGGCAGGAAAGGTTCAATCCGGCGCTCTGAATTGGTGGTTACGTTGATACACCAGGCGGAGAAAGTGCAATTTACCCCCGCGGATCGAGCAGCCGGGCAAGCACCATGTCGCGGGTAATCCGGCCGAGTGTGCGGCCGTCTTCGTCGACCACGGCCACCACTTCCGCCTCGCGGGCGAGCAGCGTCATCACCTCGCGCACCGGCGTGGCGGGGTCGACCTCGGCACCGGCCACGCCGCCGGGCGGCCCCATCACGTCGCGCGCTGTGAGCACGCCGAGCGGGTTCATCTGGGCGACGAAATCGGAGACGTAATCATCCGCCGGTGCGGTGAAAATCTCGCGCGGACTGCCAACCTGCACAATCCGCCCGCCTTCCATGATCGCGATCCGGTCGCCGAGCTTGAAGGCTTCGTCGAGGTCGTGGGAGACAAAGATGATGGTGCGGCGCAGTGTTTTTTGCAGCTCGATCAACTCGTCCTGCAGCCGGGTGCGAATCAGCGGGTCGAGCGCCGAAAAGGGCTCGTCCATCAGCAGGATCGGCGCGTCGGTTGCAAACGCTCGCGCCAGCCCCACCCGTTGCTGCATGCCGCCCGAAAGCTCGGCCACCATCCGGTCGGCCCAGTCGGAAAGCCCCACCATTTCGAGCTTCTCATCCGCCTTGGCGCGCCGCGCCGCCTTGGCCATGCCGCCAAGCTCCAGCCCGAGCCCGACATTGTCGCGCACCGTGCGCCAGGGCAGCAGCCCGAATTGCTGAAACACCATGGCGACGCGGCTCAGGCGGATCCTGCGCAGGGTTTTCGCGTCGGCGTTGGTCACGTCGATCAGGGTATCGCCGTCCGACACCCGCACCACGCCGCGCACCACCCGGTTGAGCCCGTTGATCGCGCGCAGCAGGGTGGACTTGCCCGAACCCGAGAGGCCCATCAGCACCAGAATTTCGCCCTCGGCCACGGCAAGCGAGCAATCGTGCACACCGAGCACCTGGCCGCACTTTTCCTGCACCTCGGCGCGGTCGAGCCCGTCGTCCATGAACGGCAGCGCGGTCGGCGGCTTGTCGCCAAAGACGATCGACACCCGGTCGATTTCCACGGCGGTTCGGCGGCGGGGCGGGGTCATTTGCGCTCCACCCGCAGCATCCGGTCGAGGATGATGGCGACGACGACGATGACGAAGCCGCTCTCGAAGCCGAGCGCGGTGTTGACCGAGTTGAGCGCCCGGATCACCGGCACGCCAAGCCCATCGGCCCCCACCAGGGCGGCGATCACCACCATCGACAGCGAAAGCATGATCGTCTGGTTGAGCCCTGCCATGATCTGCGGCATCGCGTAGGGCAGCTCGACCTTGTAGAGCAATTGCCGCTTTGTCGCGCCGAAGGCTTGCGCTGCCTCCTTGAGCGCCACGGGAGTGCGGGAAATGCCCAGATGGGTGAGCCGGATTGGCGCTGGCAGAACGAAGATCACCGTGGCC
>MNZL01000128.1:9173-16576 GCA_001873585.1 Rhodobacterales bacterium CG2_30_65_12
GATCAGGTAGACGAAGGTGGGCAGGGTCTGCATCAGATCGAGCACCGGGCGTATCCAGGTATAGAGCTTCGGTCGATGCGCGACTGCAATACCGATCGGCACGCCAACGCTCATGCAGACCACGCCGGCCGAAAGCACGAGGGTGAGGCTCTCGGTGGTTTCCTCGAAATAGCCCTGGTTGAGGATGAACAGAAACCCGACAAGAACCAGAAGCGCGGTTTTCCAGTTGCGTTGCAGCACCCAGGTGAGCGCCACGAACCCGGCGGTGACCACGAAGGGGTGCATGGCTTCGGGGTAGAGCGGCTGCCAGACCCAGCCGCCTGCGTCCCCGGCGACGGGAAACGGCGGCGGGATTTGCAGCACCGCGAGGATGCCCTCGATCAGCCGCTCCATGATCCACGATACCCAGTCGAAAAACGGGGCGCCCACGTCCTGTAACCAGGCAAAGGCGCTCTTGGCCCCCATGCCGATGGGGATCTTGGTTTCTGTCAGCCAGTCCATGTGGTCAACCCTGCCAGCGCCGGGCGGCTTGGGCAAGGCACAGGGGAAGCGCGCCGCAGGTATCGGCGCGGCGGGATCGGCGGAACGCCATGGCGGTCATCGGTGCTGGTCCTGATGCGGGGCCGGGGGCCGGCCGTTAGGCGGGGCGAAATCCAGCCGGACTTCGCCCCGTTGCTTTTACGCGCCGAGCGCCGCGCTCACCGCCGCCGCGGCGTCGCCGCCGTCGATCGTGGTCACGCCGTCGAGCCAGGATTCCCAGATATCGGGGTTGGCCGCGAGCCAGGCTTTCGCTGCCGCCGCCGGGTCGGTGCTGTCGTCCAGGATCGCGCCCATGATCTCGTTTTCCATCGCCAGGGTGAACGCGAGGTTGTTCAACAGCGCCCCGACGTTGGGGCATTCCGCGACGTAGCCGGCGCGGGTGTTGGTATAGACCGTTGCGCCGCCAAGGTTCGGGCCGAACCAGTCATCGCCGCCGGTGAGATAGCCCATGTCGAAGTTGGCGTTCATCGGGTGCGGTTCCCAGCCGAGAAACACGATCGGCTCGCCCCGGTCTGTCGCCCGGGCCACCTGCGCGAGCATTCCTTGTTCGGAGCTTTCCGCCAGCTTGAAGCCGGCAAGGCCGAAGGCGTCGGCGGCAATCATGTCGAGGATCAGCCGGTTGCCGTCGTTGCCCGGCTCAATGCCGTAGATCTTGCCATCGAGCGCCTCGCTCTGGCCGGCGATATCGGCAAAATCGGCGATGCCGAGATCTACGCCGGCGTTGTTGACGGCGAGCGTGTATTTCGCGCCTTCGAGGTTGGCGCGCACGGTTTCCACAGTGCCGGCATCGCGGTAGGGGGCAATGTCAGCTTCCATCGTTGGCATCCAGTTGCCGAGAAAGATGTCGATATCGCCCTGAGCCAGCGAGGTGTAGCTCACCGGCACCGAGAGCAGCTTGATGTCGGTGTCATAGCCGAGCGCTTCGAGTATCACCGTGGTGGCCGCCGTGGTGGCGGTGATATCGGTCCAGCCCACATCGGAAAACCGCACGGTTTCGCAATCGGCCATTGCCGGGGCGGCGCCGAGGATCGTCAGCGCGCAAAGGGTTGTCTTGAGTTTCATCTGTCGCTCCCTATTTATTGATTGACGAGTCAATCAAGATTATTGTTATCAACATGCGGAAAACATGGGAGGATGTCCATGCCCCGAGTCGGAATGGAGCCTATCCGGCGCGATGCCTTGGTGAAAGCCACGATTGCCGAAGTGGGCCGGAAAGGCTCGCTCGACGTGACGGTGAGCCGGATCGCGGCGCGCGCCGGGGTATCGTCGGGCCTCGCGCATCATTATTTTGGCGGCAAGCAAGACCTGCTGTTTGAAGCCATGCGCCACATCATGCGCACCTATGGCGCATCGGTGCGCGCCGAGATAGCGACGGCAGAGACACCCCACGCCCGGCTCGAGGCGATTATCCGCGCGAGCTTTGGGCCGGATAATTTCGCGCCAGAGGTCATCGCCGCGTGGCTCAGTTTTTACGTTCACGCCCAGTCCTCGCCCGGCGCGCGGCGGCTGCTGGCAATCTACCAGAGCCGATTGCGAGCGAACCTCACCCAAACGCTGCGCCCGTTGGCAGGAGGCCGCGCCCCCGACCTTGCCGAAACGCTCGCGGCGTTGATCGACGGGCTCTATATCCGCCAGGCGCTCGGTGGCACCCCCGATGGGGCGGGCGCGGCGGCGCGCGTGATCGGGCTTTTGGGCAGCCTGCTGGCGGCAACATGACCCCCGATTACATCATCATAGGTTCCGGCAGCGCCGGCGCGGCGCTGGCCTACCGGCTGGCCGAGGCCGGGCGTTCGGTGGCCGTCATCGAGGCGGGCGGCACAGATGCGGGGCCGTTCATTCAGATGCCCGCGGCGCTCTCCTACCCGATGAACATGAAGCGCTACGATTGGGGCCTGGAGAGCGAACCCGAGCCGCGCCTGAACAATCGCCGCCTGGGTGTGCCCCGGGGCAAGGTGCTGGGCGGCACCTCCTCGATCAACGGCATGGTCTGGGTGCGCGGCCATGCGCGCGACTTCGACCATTGGGCCGAGCAGGGGGCCAAGGGCTGGGCCTGGGCCGACGTTGCGCCCTACTATGCCCGGATGGAGCACTGGCATGGCAACCGCGCCTCCGACTGGCGCGGGGCCGATGGGCCAATGCACATCACCCGCGCCCGGCAACGCAATCCGCTGTTTCACGCCTTTGTCGAGGCCGGGCGGCAGGCGGGCTACCCCGTTACCGACGATTACAACGGCGCGCAGCAGGAGGGCTTTGGCGCGTTCGACATGAGCGTTTGGAAAGGCCGGCGCTGGTCGACCGCCAACGCCTACCTGCGTCCGGCGCTGAAAACCGGGCGGGTAACACTGGTGCGCGGCCTCGCCCGCAAGGTGGTGATCGAAAACGGTCGGGCGGTGGGGGTAGAGATCGCCCGAAAAGAGCGCACCGAGATCCTGCGCGCGGGCCGCGAAGTGGTGCTCGCCGCCTCGTCGATCAATACGCCGAAACTCTTGATGCTGTCGGGCATCGGTCCGGCGGCGCAGCTTGCCGCCCACGGGATCGAGGTGCTGGCAGACCGCCCCGGCGTGGGGCAAAACCTGCAAGACCACCTTGAGGTTTACGTGCAGTTCGCGGCCAAACAGCCGATCACGCTCTACAAATACTGGAACCTTTGGGGCAAGGCGCTGATCGGCGCGCAATGGCTCTTTACCAAGACCGGCCACGGTGCCTCGAACCAGTTTGAAAGCTGCGGCTTCATTCGTTCGGCGACCGGGGTGGAGTATCCCGACATCCAGTTTCACTTCCTGCCCATCGCCGTGCGCTACGATGGCAAGGCGGCAGCCGAGGGGCACGGCTTTCAGGTGCATACCGGGCCGATGCGCTCGCCGTCGCGCGGCGCCGTCAGCCTGCGCTCAGGCCGGCCGGAAGACCCGCCGCTGATTCACTTCAACTACATGAGCCATGAGGAAGACTGGCACAACTTTCGCACCGCTCTGCGCCTCACCCGTGAGATCATGGCCCAGCCCGCCATGGCCGCCCATGTTCGCCACGAAATCCAGCCGGGGGGGGCGCTGAAATCGGATGATGACCTCGATGGCTTCATCCGCGCCAACGCCGAGAGCGCCTATCACCCGGTGGGCACGGCACGCATGGGGGCGGCGGATGATCCCTTGGCGGTGGTCGATCCCGAGCTGCGCGTGATCGGCGTGGCGGGCTTGCGGGTGGTCGACAGTTCGGTGTTTCCGCGCGTGACCAACGGCAATACCAATGCGCCCTCGATCCTCGTTGGCGAAAAGGCAGCCGACCACATTCTTGGCCGCGATCCCCTGCCGCGCGACCGGCGCACACCCTGGATCAACCCCGATTGGCAGACCCGCCAACGCTGAGGCGAACCCCCCGGTTCTTGATCCCGGTCAAGGTTGCGCGCCGGTGCGCGGCCTAGGCTCGGGGTGAAATCACAGGAAATGGAGGGCCCTGCCAATGTCGCAAATCATCCACGAGCTTGCCGAAGAGTTTCCCGAACACGTCGAGAAACTGGAAGCGCTCAAAGCCTCCGACGATGGCTTCGCCAGGCTCTACCAAGCGTATCACGAGATAAACGCGAAGGTGATCGAGGCCGAAACGCTCGAACGCCCCACAGATCACTTCCACGAAGAAAACATGAAAAAGCAACGCGCCGCGCTGAAAGACGAGATTTTCAAACGCCTTATCGCCTGAGAGCGCGGGGCCAATGGATCAACCGAAATATTTGAACCCTTCCGCCGGGCAAAGACGTGTCGCGTCAAGTTTTTCAAATGTCTTGATATGTTGATCCATAACGAAAAAACCGCGTGGTTTGAAGCGTCAGGTTCGAGCCGCTAGCGACCCACCTCGTAGGGCAGCACGCCGCGCGCATCCGGGTTCACCTGCAGCTTGCGCTCAAGCGGCGGCACCGAGCGCTGGTGGCACTCGCTGCGCTCGCAGATCCGGCAGGAAATGCCGATCGGCTCAAACCCGGCGGCGTTGGTCACGTCGAGATCGTCGGCATAGATGAGCTGGTCGGCGTGCTTGACCTCGCAACCAAGCGCGATGGCGTAGCGGCGCACTGGCGCGGTGAACGAGCCGCCCGGCTTTGACACGTCGCGCGCCAGCGAGATGTAGCGCACCCCGTCGGGCGTCTGCGCCAGTTGCCGCAGAAAGCGCGTGGGTGTCTCGAACGCCTGGTGAACGTTCCACAGCGGGCAGGCGCCGCCGAAGCGGGCGAATTGCAGCCGGGTGGCCGAGTGACGCTTGGTGATCGTGCCGGCCTGATCGACCCGCACGAAGAAAAACGGAATGCCCTTGGCGCCGGGGCGCTGCAACGTGCTCAGCCGGTGCGCCACCTGCTCGATCGAAGCGCCGAAGATATCGGCCAGCCGCTTGAGATCGTGCCGGGTGTCGCGCGCGGCGGCGAGAAAGCGATTGTAGGGCAGCAGCGCGGCGCCGGCGAAGTAGTTCGCCAGGCCGATCTTGGCGATCTGGCGCGCTTCGCCGCTCTGAAGCCGGGCAAGGTCGAGCGTGGCCTCGAACAGCTCGTTCTGGGTCAGCAGCGCGACCTGGTGCAGAAGCTGGAACCGGCGTGTGGCGGCGGGCGAGAAGGCTGAGAGCACGAGCCGCCCGGCCTCGCGGTCAAGCCGGCGGATCTGGTCGGTTTCGGCCACCTCGACGCGGATTCCGAGCCGGTCGAGCGCGGTAATGGCGGCGGCCTCTGGATTGCCGCCAATGTTTGATTTCTGCGAAAAATTCTCCGCTGCGCGGTCGATCGCGTCGATATAATTATCGCAATAATGAAAGAAATCGCGCACCTCATCCCAAGGGCTTGCCGTCACCGAGCCGCCCTCTCGCCCGAGGGCCTCGTCGAGGCTGGCCAGCCGTTCATGGCCCTGCCGGTAGGCGCGATGCAGTTCCAGAAAAGCGCGCGCGAGCGCCGGGGCGTTGGACGCGACGAGGCGCAGATCGGCCACTGGTGGCATGGTGTCGGCAAACACCGGATCGGCCAGCGCCTCGCGCATATCGGTCACCAGCCGCTCGGCATCGCCGGTGGAGAGCTCGGCCACGTCGAAGCCGAACTCCTGCGCCAGCGCCAGCACAACGCCGGTGGAAACCGGGCGGTTGTTGTTTTCCATCTGGTTGAGATAGGGCAGGCTCACGCCCAGCTTCTCGGCGAAAGCCTTCTGGGTGAGGCCGAGCCGGGTGCGGGTTTCGCGCAGTTTTACTCCGGCGTAGAGCTTTTGTGTGGCCATGGCGCACCCTCCCTTTGCAAAGGTGAAAGATACCTTTTGCAAATCGAGCCGTCCAGTGGTTTGGCTGCGCGAGGCGGCCGGCGGTGCTCCCGGGCCAGGTTACGAGAGCCGCGGGAAGCCGTCGAGCGCCTCAGGGTTGTCGAGCGCGCCGAGGTTTTTCACCGCCCGGCCATGCACCACGTCTTTCACCGCGAGCTCGGAAATCTTGCCAGACTTGGTGCGGGGAATGTCTGCCACCTCGATGATCTCGGCGGGCACATGGCGGGGCGAGGATCCCGCGCGGATGGCCGCCTTGATCCGCGCGCGGAGCGCGTCGGTGAGCGCCGCGCCCTCGGCCATCGCCACAAACAGCACCACCCGCTGATCGCCGTCGGCCTCGTGGCCGATCACGACGCTCTCGCGCAGCTCGGGAAATTTTTCGACCTCGGCGTAAATCTCCGCCGTGCCGATCCGCACGCCTCCGGGGTTGAGCGTGGCGTCCGAGCGGCCATGGATCACGAAGCCGCCCTGGGGTGTGCGCTCGGCGTAGTCGCCCTGGCACCAGACCCCGTCGAACAGCTCGAAATAGGCCGCGCGGTAGCGGCTGCCATCGTCGTCGCCCCAGAACCCGAGCGGCATCGACGGAAAGGCGGTGGTGCAAACGAGCTCGCCCTTGGTGCCGGGAGGGGCCGGGGTTTCGGGGGCCGACCAGACGTCAACTCCCATGCCAAACCCCGCGCCCTGGATCTCGCCCGGCCAGACCGGTGCCGTCGGGTCGCCGCCGACGAAGCACGAAACGATATCGGTGCCACCCGAGATCGAGGCGAGGTGCACATCCGCCTTCACCGCGTCGTAGACGAATTCAAAGCCGTGGGGCAGCAGCGGCGAGCCGGTGGAAAAGATCGTGCGCAGATCAGGCAGGGCATGCGCCTCGCCGGGGCGGTAGGCCGACTTGCGCAAGCTGTCGATATACTTGGCCGAAGTGCCGAAATGGCTGAAGCGCTCTGCGGCGGCATAATCCCACAGCACCTCAGGGCCAGGGGCGAAGGGAGAGCCGTCGTAAAGCATCAAGGTGGCCCCGCGTGCGAGGCCGGAGACGAGCCAGTTCCACATCATCCAGCCCAGCGTGGTGAAGTAGAACAGCCGGTCGCCCGGCTTCACGTCGCCATGCAGCGCAAGCTCCTTGAGGTGCTGCAACAGCACCCCGCCGGCGCGGTGAACGATGCACTTGGGGGCGCCGGTGGTGCCGGAGGAAAACAGGATGTAGAGCGGATGGTCGAAGGGCAGGCGGGTGTAGCTGAGCCGCGCTTGGGTGAAGGCGGCGGTGAACCCGCTCCAGCTCACCCCACCGGGCAGGCCCGCCGCCACCGCCCCGGCCTCGCCGAGATAGTCGATCACCACCACCCGCTCCACCGAGGGCAGGCCCGCGCACACCTCTGCGAGTTTCGCGGCAATCTCGATCCGCTTGCCGTTGTACCAGTAGCCATCGGTGGTGAAGAGCACCTTTGGCGCGATCTGGGCAAAGCGGTCGAGCACCGCGCGGGTGCCGAAGTCTGGCGAGGCCGACGACCATGTGGCCCCGAGTGAGACCGCCGCGAGCATCGCCGCCACGCTCTCGGGCCGGTTTGGCAATAGCCCCGCCACCCG
>MNZL01000070.1 GCA_001873585.1 Rhodobacterales bacterium CG2_30_65_12
GCGCCAGCCCGCCGCCGGCCTCTCGCAAGCTGTAGCCCTTGGCGAGCAGCCGTGCCTTGAGGTCGCCCCAGCTCGCCGCCTCGACAAAATCGGTGCGCAGCCGCTCGCGGATCGGCGCCAGCAGGTGCTCGGGCGCGCGCGGGTGGCTCAAGAGCGTATCGCGGCGGTAAAAGTCGCGGTCGAGGGCAAGGCGAACCACCTGGCCGACCGACACATCTTCCACCTGCGCGATCTGCTCGAGCCGCGCAACGACGCCTTTGGGCAGTTTGAACGTAACCGATTCCATTGGCCGAGTATCGCCCGGCGATGGTTGCTTTGCAGTTAATGCCGCCCCGTCAGGCGAGGAGATCACCGGGGAGGGCGCAGACCACCTTGCCTTTCGGCAGCCTGGCGATCATCGGCCCCGCCTTGGTTTCGGCAATGGCAAAGCCGAAGGCTGCGAGCCGCCGCTGCCAATGGCGCCAGTCGCGCGCGTGGCGGCGCTGTAGGCGCACAAATTCGATGGTTTTCTGAACCTCGGTCATGTCGATCTGGCTCCTTACCTTTTGCGTTGCTGGCAGAAGACCCGGGCCGATTGGCAGAACCTCAGCGAAAATGAGGCATTTTCTTGATTATTGTTTCCGGCCTCATTCGGCGGAGGTTTCGCACGATCCGATCGAGACCACGCCAAGCCCCGCCTCGGCCTCGATCTCGCGCTTCGATTTGCGGGCGCGCTCGGTGGCCGATTTGAGCTGGCCACAGGCGGCCATGATGTCTTCCCCGCGCGGCGTGCGCACCGGCGAGGCGTAGCCGGCCTTGTAGATTATATTGGCGAAAGCCTTGATCCGCGCGTCGCTCGACCGGCGGTAGGGCGCGCCGGGCCATTCGTTGAATGGAATGAGGTTGATCTTGGCTGGAATGCCGGCGATCAGCCGCACCAGTTGGCGCGCGTCTTCATCGCTGTCATTCACCCCGTCGAGCATGACGTATTCAAAGGTGATCCGCTCGGAGTTCGACAGCTTGGGATAGTCCTTGAGCGCCGCCAGCAGCGTTTCGATGTTCCAGCGCTTGTTGATCGGCACCAGCTTGTCGCGCACCGCGTCGGTGGTGGCGTGGAAGCTGATCGCCAGCATGCAGCCGATATCCGCGCCGGCCCGGGCGATCTCGGGCACTACGCCGGAGGTCGATAGCGTGATCCGGCGGCGGCTGAGGCTGACGCCCTCGCCATCCATGGCAATCTTCATCGCGTCGCGCACCGCTTCGAAATTGTAAAGCGGCTCGCCCATGCCCATCAGCACGACGTTGGACACAAGCCTGGGGCGTTCGCCCATACCTTCACCGGGCTTGACCCAATCGCCAAGATCGTCGCGCGCCAGCATGATCTGGCCGACGATCTCCCCGGCAGTGAGGTTGCGCACCAGCATTTGCGTGCCGGTGTGGCAGAAGGTGCAGGTGAGCGTGCAGCCCACCTGTGAGCTCACACAAAGCGTGCCCCGGTCTTCCTCCGGGATGTAGACGACCTCGACCTCATGGCCCCCGGCGATGCGCACGAGGTATTTGCGGGTTCCGTCCTCGCTCACCTGCCTGGTCACCACTTCGGGCACACCGATCTCGAAGTGCTCCGCCAGCATCGCCCGGTAGTCCTTGGCGAGGTTGGTCATCGCCTCGAAATCGCGCACGCCTTTCTGGTAGATCCACTGCCAGATCTGGCCCACGCGCATTTTCGCCTGCTTCTCGGGCGTGCCGGCGGCGATCAGCGCCGCGCGCAATTCGGGCCGGGTCAGCCCGACAAGGTTGATCCTGGCCGCGCCAGCCACCCCATCCTTGCGCGGAATGGTCAGAACGTCTTGCGTGATCGGGGCGGTGGGGGTGTTCATCGAATGACCTCGCATTGTGCCGCCCATATAGGCGATCCAGACCGGGTTTCAAAACAAAACGACGGCCCGCGTCGCGCAGACCGTCCCTTCATCTTGCCAGAAGTGTCCTCGGGGGTGAATTGGCCCTTGGGCCAAGAGAGGACAGACAGCCCCTTCCCCCGCAGCCTACTTGCAGCGCGCGCCCGCGTCGTCCACTGCGGCGGTGAAGCCGAGCAGCGAAAACTTGTCTTCCGTGCGGGTGCCGCGCGCCGACATGGCCACCGCCACCGCATCCGCGCCGCGCTTCATCGCGGCGATGATCTTGGCATCATCCTCGGGGCGCGCCCAGGCCCACTCGCCGTTGATGAACAGCTGGAAAGTCTCGCCGCCGATGGTGAGCGCCACGGTCGAATCGGGCTGGAACGGATAGCCGCCGGTAAAGCTCACCTGGCCGTCGCCGGCTGGGCGGTAGCTGACGAAAAGCAAGATATCGCCCCGGTTCACGGCCACCGCCTTGCCGCCCCGGGTATTAACCGTTTCCTTGGGCTTCGACACGCTCCAGCATTCTTTCGGGTTGTCTTCGACGAACACGCTCCAATCGGTGTTCGCCGCAACCCTGTTGGTGCTTTCCTGCGCTTGTGCCGCGCTCGCCGCGAGTGCGAAAATGGCCAGCGCCAGACCTCGTGCGAGTTTCGAAATCATATCTACCACAGCCTCCGCCGTTCCTGCCTCTAGGCCCTTGCGCCGCTGCGCCGAAAACGGTCTTCTCGGGGCGCGGACCTCGGTTCACTCTGCGGGGCCACATTAGCCGAATATGTTGGGATTATGAAAGCCCCGTTGGCGGAAAACCGCCCGACTTGGGGGAACGGAGGAAACAACATGGCCGCACCGGTGCCACTGACCGAAATCTGGCGGGGTGATCGCGTTGAATCGCTACATCTGGGGCACATTGTCATCAGCACGCCCAGCGGCGAAATCCTGCAGGAATGGGGCGATGCGCGCACGGTTATCTATCCGAGGTCGTCCGCCAAAATGATTCAGGCCCTGCCCCTGGTCGAAAGCGGCGCGGCGGATGCTGCGGGGCTTACCAGCGAACAGCTCGCACTCGCCTGCGCCTCGCACAACGGTGCGCATATCCATACCGATCGGGTCGAGGCCTGGCTGGGTGATCTTGGGCTCACTGACGACGATCTGCGCTGCGGCGCGCATATGCCGCATGATGCGGCGGCGGCAAAAGAGATCACCTGTTCCAATGGCGCGCCCCGGCAGGTGCACAACAATTGCTCCGGCAAGCACGCGGGCTTTCTTACCCTTACGAAACATCTCGGCGCCGGGCCGGAGTATGTAGACATCGACCATCCGGTGCAGAGGGCCATTCGCGCGGCCTGGGAGGACGTGACCGGCGAGCCGGTTCACGGCT
Source organism: Rhodobacterales bacterium CG2_30_65_12 (assembly GCA_001873585.1). Taxonomy (GTDB): domain Bacteria; phylum Pseudomonadota; class Alphaproteobacteria; order Rhodobacterales; family Rhodobacteraceae; genus Sinisalibacter. The sequence continues at coordinate 3,256 of MNZL01000070.1, forward strand.
GGTCGCCCGATGGCTGCTCGGCACCCAATTTTGCCACCTCATTGCAGGGCATCGCCCGGGCGATGGCCTTTTTCGCTGCTGCCCGCCCGAATGGGGCCACGGTGCGTGAGCGCGCCGCTGCCCGTCTGCGCGAGGCCATGGCCAGGCACCCCGAGCTGGTGGCTGGCGAAGGCCGCGCCTGCACCCGGCTGATGCGGGCGATGAACGGAAACGTGGTGATCAAGACCGGGGCCGAGGCTGTCTATATTGCCATGTTGCCCGAGAAAAAACTGGGGGTGGCGCTCAAGATCGCTGACGGGGCCACCCGCGCTTCGGAGGCGACCATCGCCGCAATCCTCGTGCGCCTCGGCGTGCTCGACCGCGACAGCGAAGTCACGCACAGCTATCTCGATGCCCCGATCGTCAACTGGCGCGGCATAAAAACGGGCTATGTGCGGCCTGCGCAGGGCCTGCTTGACTAGAGCGCAGAGATGAACCCGGCCACCGCCTCACCGAGCGCACGCTGACCGTCGGGCTCGAAATGAACGCCGTCCTGTTCGCTTGAGCCAACAAGCTGCCCAGCGTCCAGGAAATGCACTTTGCGCGCCGCGCAGTGTGCTTGCAACGCTGGGGCAAGACCTTGGCTCACCATCGCGGCGCCAAGAAACTCGCCCTTGATCGGCCCCTGCTCCAGCACCGGCGGCGGGCAGATCACCAGCACTTCGAAGCCGCTGTGGCGGATCTGGTATTCATCCGAGAGGGCGATATCGACGAGCCCGGCAACGCCGGCCGTGACCCGCGCCGGTGTGGGCGCAAAGCGCGTTTTCATGTCGTTGGTGCCGAGCATGATCGTCAGAAGATCAATCGGACCGTGGCTTTGCAGGGCGATCCGCAGGCCGAGCCGGCCATTCATGTGCGCGCCCATCACGGGATCGTCGAACTGCGTCGTGCGCCCCGGCAGGCCCTCCTCGATCACATCCCAACCGTCGAGTGTGGCTTGAGCCACGCGCGGCCAGCGATGGTCGGGGCCGAAGCGGCGATTATCGTCGGTCGAGAGCATCGGCAGCTTGCCATAGGTATTGGAATCGCCAAAAGCGAGCATAAACTTGGTCATGACCGTCCCCTCCGGTGGACACAGCAATGCTAGAAGGCCATGCGGCCGAGGTAAAGCGTCGCGCGGGGTTGGAGAGCGTGGAGAATACGCCCATATAGGCACCAACACGAGACACGAGGAGCACCACAATGCTTGAAACCGGACAGAACACCGCCGCGCCCGCCAGTGACAGCGCACTGGTAATGGAAACCACCGAAGCCACCTTCATGGAAGACGTGATCGAAGCCTCGAAGGAGCTGCCGGTGATCGTCGATTTCTGGGCGCCGTGGTGCGGGCCCTGCCGCACATTGGGCCCGGCGCTCGAAGCGGCGGTCACTGCCGCCGGCGGCAAGGTAAAGATGGTCAAGATCAACATCGACGAGAACCAGCAGATTGCCGCGCAGCTGCGGATCCAGTCGATCCCCACGGTTTACGCCTGGTTCGACGGCCAGCCGGTTGATGGCTTCCAGGGCGCGCTGCCGCAAAGCCAGGTCGCCCAGTTCGTCGACAAGTTGGCGGCTCTGTCCAGCGAAGGCCCGCTGGCCGCCGCGATCGCCAGCGCCGAGGAAATGCTTGAGGCTGGTGCGCTGGATGACGCCGCCCAGACCTTCGCCGCGATCATCGAGGAAGACGATGCCATGGCCGCCGCCTACGGCGGGCTTGCCCGGGTGAAGATCGCCGAGGGCGATCTGGACGATGCTGAGGCGGTGCTGAACGGCGCTCCGGCGCACATCTCCGCCTCCGCCGAGATCGAGGGCGTGCGGGCCAGAATCGCGCTCGCCCGCCAGGCTGCCGAGGCCGGCCCGCTCGACGAGCTGCGCGCCAGGGTCGAGGCCGATCCGGCTGATGCCCAGGCGCGGTTTGACCTTGCCAAGGCGCTGCACGCTGCAGGCGATGTGCAGGGCGCGGTGGATGCGCTGCTTGATATCATCCGGCGCGATGCGGCGTGGAACGACGGCGCCGCCAAGACCCAGCTTTTCACCATCTTCGATGCGCTGCCGGCGAATGATCCGGTGGTGCTCGCCGGGCGGCGCAAGCTCTCGTCGCTGCTGTTCGCCTGATGACCCGGCGCGCCGATCTGCCGGCCCGTCTGCCGCTGTTCCCGCTGCCGGGGGCGCTCATGTTGCCGCGCGCCAGGCTGCCCTTGCACATCTTCGAGCCGCGTTACCTTGCGATGTTTGACGACGTGCTGAAAACGCCGGGGCGGCTGATCGGCATGATTCAGCCCGCCGACGATTCCGGCAAACGGCTGCACCAGATCGGCTGCGCGGGCCGCATTACCTCGTTTACCGAAACCGAGGATAACCGCTACATGATCACGCTCACCGGCATCAGCCGGTTTCGCGTCGGCCTGCCGGAAGAGGGGTTTACCCCCTATCTCGTCGCGCCGGTAACCTGGGGCGGCTTCGAGCGCGATCTCGGCCCCGCCGAAACCGATGCGGGCTTCGACCGTGAGGCGTTTCTCAAGTTGCTGGCGCGCTATTTCAACGAGGCCGACCTGCGCACTGACTGGGAAAGCCTTGATGACGCGGATGACGAACTGCTGATCAACTCGCTCTCGATCCTCCTGCCGTTCGGCACGGAGGACAAGCAGGCGCTGCTGGAAGCGCCCTCACTCACCACCCGGCGCGAAACGCTGGTAGCGCTGATGGAATTTGCCCTCGCGGCAAATCGCGGGGCCGGCACCGAGGACAAGCTGCAATGACAGAACCCAAAGCCCCCGCACCCGGCTATGACCGGCACATGCTTGAAGCGCTGGTTTGCCCGCTCACCCAAGGCCGGCTGCGGTTTGACGCCGAGCGCCAGGAGCTGATTTCCGAGGCCGCCGGGCTCGCCTACCCGATCCGCGATGGCATCCCGATCATGCTGGTTGACGAGGCGCGTAAGCTCGAAGGCTGACGCGCTCAGCGCTCGCGCCTGGCGTTTTCCGCAGTGATCGAAAAAGTCGCCGTTGCAAACGACATGCCGGTGTCGAGCGCGCCGAGGATCACGGCGGTTTCGGACCCCGAACCATCGGTGATGATCCACTGCCGCAGTTCCACCGGCCCGGCAGTGAACATGAGCTGGATGTTGCCGTATTCGGGGTGCTCGGGATCCTGCGCGGTAACGGTGGTTGCGGTGCCATCATAGCTGTGGCCCACCACCATGCCCGACCGGCTGAGGTCAACATTCCGCGCCAGGATCAGGTTTAGCGGCGTTTCCTTCAGCGGGTATTGCTCGGGGCCGGTGTTGGACTTGCCGTCAAACACCGCGAGCTGCTGGCCACCGGCGATCACCAGCGTCTGATCTGGCGGGTTGTATTCAAACCGCGCCCGGCCGGGGCGCTGGATCTTGATTACCCCGGTCGAGATTGTCTGGTCGGAATTGATCTGGGTAAAGTCGGCCTGAAGTGTGCCAATCCCGCCCAGATAGCGCGAGATCTCGGCGAGCGATAGCTTTTCGGCCTGCGCTGGCAGGGCGGTGAGCGCCACGAAAACCGGGGCGAGGAGAATTCGGCTGATCATCATGCCCTCTACCTAGGAAAAAGCGCGGGCAAGTCCAGCCCGCCCGTGCCCAATGTCTCGCACAGGTCCGCATGCTAGGCGATATCACGCCTGTTCCGGCACCAGGATTTCGCGCTTGCCGACGTGGTTCGAGGCGCTGACGATGCCCGCATCTTCCATCTGTTCCACCAGCCGGGCCGCCTTGTTGTAGCCAATCGCGAGCTTGCGCTGGATGTAGGAGGTGGAGCACTTGCGGTCTTTCAGCACAATCGCCACGGCGGTGTCATACAGCGCATCTTCAAGGTCGGTGTTGCCGCCGGTATTGAGCCCCAGCACCGCGTCGATATCGGCGGCCCGGTCTTCGTCCGGCCCCTCGACCACGCCTGAAACGTAATCCGGCGAGCCAAAGCTCTTGAGGTGGTTGACGATCTCTTCCACCTCCTCGTCGCTCACGAAGGGGCCATGCACACGGGTAATCCGTGCGCCGCCGGCCATGTAGAGCATATCGCCCATGCCGAGAAGCTGCTCGGCGCCCTGCTCGCCCAGAATGGTCCGGCTGTCGATCTTCGAGGTCACCTGGAAACTGATCCGGGTCGGGAAGTTGGCCTTGATCGTGCCGGTGATCACGTCGACCGAGGGGCGTTGGGTGGCCATGATGATATGGATGCCCGAGGCTCGCGCCATCTGCGCGAGGCGCTGGATCGCCGCTTCGATCTCCTTGCCCGCCACCATCATCAGATCGGCCATCTCGTCGACCACGACGACGATATAGGGCAGCTTGACCGGCTGGAATTCCTCCGTCTCGAACACCGGCTCGCCGGTTTCCTCGTCAAACCCGGTCTGCACTGTGCGCGAAAACATCTCGCTCCGGTCGAGCGCGTCTTTCACCCGGCCGTTGTAGCCCTCGATGTTGCGCACACCCATTTTCGACATCTTGCGGTAGCGCTCTTCCATCTCGCCAACGACCCACTTGAGGGCCACCACGGCCTTTTTCGGATCGGTCACGACCGGGCTGAGCAGGTGCGGAATGCCATCGTAGACGCTGAGTTCCAGCATCTTCGGGTCAATCATGATCAGCCGGCATTCTTCCGGGGTGAGCCGGTAGAGCAGGCTGAGGATCATCGTGTTGATCGCCACCGATTTGCCCGAGCCGGTGGTTCCGGCGATCAGCAGGTGGGGCATCTTGGCAAGGTTGGCCACGATCGCGTCGCCGCCGATATCCTTGCCCAGCGCCAGCGGCAGCCGCATGTTGGTATCGCCAAAGTCGCGGCTCGAAAGGATTTCGCGCAGCACCACTTTTTCGCGGTATTCATTCGGCAGCTCGATCCCGATCACCGAGCGACCGGGCACGGTAGACACCCGCGCCGATAGCGCCGACATCGACCGCGCGATATCGTCAGCCAGCCCGATCACGCGACTCGCCTTCAGGCCCGGTGCGGGTTCGAGTTCATACATCGTTACCACCGGGCCGGGGCGAACGCTGACGATCTCGCCTTTCACACCATAATCATCGAGCACGGTTTCAAGCATTCGCGCGTTTTCTTCGAGCGCATCGTCGGAAAGGTGGTGGCGCTCGACCGTGCCGGGATCCGCCAGCAGGTTCAACGGTGGCAGCTCGTAGGCGCTGCGAGTCTCGTTGAAATCGAGCGCCGGTTGTGCCTCGGCGCGGGCGCGGGTTGAGGGTTTCGTTTTGCGGCTGTAGTGCTGCACCACCTTCTTGTGCTGCGGCATCGGCGGCGCGGCAAAGGCCTGCAGCGCGTTGAAATCGGCTTCGGGATCGGGCTCGAAATCGGTGCCGAGGTCGGGTTCCCAATCTGGCACGTCCGCCGCAATCGACGGCTCCGGCATTTGCGGCGTGGCCACATCGGCAAAGATGTTGGCCTCATCCATGGCCGGGGCAGGGGTCTGCAAAGGGGTATGCGCGGGGGTCTGAACGGGGGGCCGAACCGGGGCCCCGCCCCGCATCACCGGCGGCTCGGCGCGCAGCACCCCGCTGCCCTGTGCATCCTGCCGGGTCTTGGCGCGGGCGGCGGCCTTGGCGATTGCGGCGGCGATTGGCGAAAGCGGCTCGGCGATCGCGGCGGGGGAAACGGACTCAGCTGTCGGTGGTGTGCCGCCATTGCGGCGCACGCGCAGCGCATGGGCGATCTTGGCGCTGATCCGGTCAGAGGTGCCAGCGCCTTCGGGAATCTCGCCCATGAAGGCCCCGGGTTCGACGAGCTCTGGCGTCGGCATCGGCTCGGGCGCGCGCTTGGCAAGGCCCTGCACCCGGGCCAGCAGGCCCTGGCGCGGCTGCGGCTGCGGCGTGGCGGCATCGGCAAAGATGTTGGCCTCATCCATGGCCGGGGCAGGGGTCTGCAAAGGGGTATGCGCGGGGGTCTGAACGGGGGGCCGAACCGGGGCCCCGCCCCGCATCACCGGCGGCTCGGCGCGCAGCACCCCGCTGCCCTGTGCATCCTGCCGGGTCTTGGCGCGGGCGGCGGCCTTGGCGATTGCGGCGGCGATTGGCGAAAGCGGCTCGGCGATCGCGGCGGGGGAAACGGACTCAGCTGTCGGTGGTGTGCCGCCATTGCGGCGCACGCGCAGCGCATGGGCGATCTTGGCGCTGATCCGGTCAGAGGTGCCAGCGCCTTCGGGAATCTCGCCCATGAAGGCCCCGGGTTCGACGAGCTCTGGCGTCGGCATCGGCTCGGGCGCGCGCTTGGCAAGGCCCTGCACCCGGGCCAGCAGGCCCTGGCGCGGCTGCGGCTGCGGCGTG
>MNZL01000060.1 GCA_001873585.1 Rhodobacterales bacterium CG2_30_65_12
ACCGAGGGAAACCCGCCGCGCAGCCCGTCGAGCCGCACCACCGCGACGCGGCGCGCCTCGGCATCGTGCAGCGCCATGCAGGCCGCGCCGGCTTCGGCCCAGAGGCTCATCAACGTGAACCGGCCTGCAGCCAGCGCCTGCGCCACGGCCACCCATTCGGGCGTGGTAACGCGCGAAACCGGGAAGACACCGGCACGGAAATCGCGCGAGCGGATCCAGGTAAGGTTGGGCATATCATCGGTCATGCGCATCTCATCCCAGAATGGCCGCGACGGTCTGGAACCAGTCCACCATCGGCTGCGGCATGTGAAGGCCGATCCAGTAGATCAGCGCCAGGTGCAGCCACAGCGGCAACAGCGAGCCCGTCATCGGGTGATCTTCGCCCGTGGGTGTGCCGAAGGCCACATCCGTCAGCCGCAACAACAGCGCGCCGAAGGCCACCAACAGGCCGAAAACCAGGATCACGGCCAAAACCGGCATCCGCGCAAAGCTGGTGGTCACAACCAGAAATTCGCTCATGAACACGCCCGAGGGCGGCATCCCGGCGATCGACAGCACCGCCAGCACCAGCCCCCAGCCAAGCGCCGGGTGGCTTTGCGTGAGCCCGCGGATCTGATCCAGCTTTTGCGTGCCCTTGATCTGCGCCACGTTACCGACCGCGAAGAAAATCGCCGATTTGGTCAGCGAGTGCATGACCATGTGCAGAAGCCCGGCAAAATTGGCCAGCGGCCCGCCTATTCCGAAGGCAAAAACGATGATCCCCATATGCTCGATCGAAGAATACGCGAACAGCCGTTTGATGTCGCGCCGCCGGTAGAGCATGAAGGCGGCGAACACGAGCGACAACAGCCCGAGCCCGATCATCAACGGCCCCGGCGCAACCGCTTCGGCATTGGCCGTCATCAACAGCTTGAAGCGCAGCACCGCATAGAGCGCCACGTTCAAGAGCAGCCCCGAGAGCACCGCCGAAATCGGCGTCGGCCCCTCGGCATGGGCATCTGGCAACCAGGCGTGGAACGGGGCAAGGCCAACCTTGGTGCCATAGCCCACCAGCAAGAACACGAAGGCAACGTTGAGCATCGCCGGATCGAAGCGCGGCGCCGCTACGAGCAAATTGGTCCAGACCATCGCCGGCGTGCCCTCGCCCAGCACCGGCTGCGCGGCGAGATAGACCAGGATCGTGCCAAACAGCGCCAGCGCGATCCCGACCGAGCCGAGGATGAAGTATTTCCACGCCGCTTCCAGCGCCTCGTGCGTGCGGTAGAGCCCGACCATCAGCACCGTCGACAGCGTGGCCAGTTCAACCGCCACCCACATCAGGCCAATATTGTTGCTGGCCAGCGCCAGGTTCATGCCGAACATCATCATCTGATACATGGCATGGTAAAAGCGCAGGTTGGAGGGCGTCACCCGACCAACCTCCAGTTCATGGCCGATGTAGCTGGCCGAGAAAAACGCGGCAGAGAGCCCGACGAAGGTGTTGAGCACGATGAAAACGATGTTGAGATCGTCCACCAGCAGAAAATTTCCGGGCGCGGGGCGTTCCAGCACGAACAGCGATGTGGCGGCAAGGAAGGTTACGAGGCTGGCAAAAACGTTGATCCACGCCCCGACCCGGTAGCCCGGCATCAGCGCCAGCAGCGCTGCGGTGCCCAGCGGCAGCGCCAGGGTGGCTTCGAGAGCAAGCGCGCCGGTCATTGCCGTTCTCCCCGGAACGCGTCCAGCGCCTCGGTATCGACCGAGTCGAACCTTTCGCGGATGCGGAACAGGAACACCCCGATCACGATCATCGCTATCAGCACCGAAAACGCCACGCTGATCTCGACCACCAGCGGCATGCCCTGCGCCCCGGCGGCGGCCAGGATCAGCCCGTTTTCGAGCGACATGAAGCCCACCACCTGCGTGACCGCATTGCGCCGTGTGACCATCATCAGCATTCCCAGCAGGATCACCGAAAGCGCAAAGGCCAGATCCTCACGCGCAAGTGCGTTTTCGGCGGCCTCGGTCAGTTGCAGCATCAACAGGATCGACAACGCCACCAGCCCCATCCCCGCCAGCATTGTCGGCATCACGCCGGTGACGGTTTCAACCGTGCGCTGAATCCCCATCCGCGCCACCACCCGGTGCAGCGCCCAGGGCACGATCAGCGCCTTGAACACCAGCGCAATCGCCGCCGTGGCATAGAGGTGCGGAGCCTCTTGGGTAAACGCCTGCCATGCCACCGCCAGCCCGAGCAGAACCGCCTGCAGCGCGAAGGTGTTGAGCAGCGCATACATCCGGTCCTGATAGATCATCATGAAGCTGACCAGAACGAGGCCACCGGCCAGAAGGTGCGAGATATCAAAAGCATAACTGCTCATCTAGAGGCTCCTCGAAACAAAGAGCAAAAGCGTGCCGAGCAGCCCCAGCATCAGCGCCGCACCAATGAAATCCGGCACCCGGAACACCCGCATCTTGGCAACAGATGTCTCGAACACCGCAAGCAGCGTGCCCCCGACCGCCAGCTTGGCGAGGAAGAAGGCGAATCCGGCAACCAGCTCACCCACCCCGGCGGTGGCCGGCGCGATCCCCCAGGGCACAAAGATGCAGCCGATCAGCGCCATGTAGAGCAAGAGCTTCAACGAGGCCGCGAGCTCGATCATCGCCAGGTGTCGGCCGGAATATTCCAGCACCATCGCCTCGTGCACCATTGTCAGTTCGAGGTGCGTTGCCGGGTTGTCAACGGGAATGCGCGCGTTCTCGGCGAGGGCGACGATGGTCAGCGCAATCAGCGCCATCCCCATCGAGACCCGAATACCGACCTCGCCCGATTCCATGAAGGCGACGACATTCGACAATTCCGTCGAGCCGGCCACCAGCGCGACGGTGAACACCATCAGCAGCATTGCCGGCTCGGCCAGCGCCCCGATCATCATCTCGCGCGATGCGCCAAGGCCGCCAAAGCTGGTGCCCACATCCATTCCGGCCAAAGCCAGGAAGAACCGCGCGCTGCCGAGCAGCGCGACGATTGCAATCAGATCGGCGGTCCAGCTGAAATGCAGCCCGATGGCAAAGGTCGGCACCAGCGCGGCGGCAACCCAGGTCGCGGCGAAGATCGTGTAGGGCGAGACCCTGAACAGCCACGAGGCGTTCTCGGCCAGCACCACTTCCTTGCGCATCAGCCGCGCAAGATCGCGGTAAGGTTGCAGGATCGACGCGCCGCGCCGGCGCAACAGACGCGCCTTGATCTTGCGCACCAGCCCGGTCAGCCCGGGGGCCAGCGCCAGCACGATCAGCATTTGCACAGCTTGCAGCAAAAGGTTGCCGATCAGTTCCATATTGCCAGCCCCGTCAGCAGAAGAACCAGTGAGCCGAACACCAGGCTCAGGTAGCGCCGGATGGTGAGGAATTGCAGCGCATTGAGCCGGGTCGTGGCATAGTCGATGGCCGCGATGATCGGCAGGTAAAGGCGGGCCCAGGCCAGATCTTCAGTCTGCACCTCGTGGCGCGCCGGTGTGGCGTCGCCCGGCGGCGGCATTACCACGGTCTCGCGCGCGGCAAGCACCGGCGCCATCACCCTGCGGATCGGCTGCGAGAAACTGCCAGCCCCATATTGCGTTACCGGATCGGCATTGGGAAAGCCGCAATCCCAGGCCGGGGCCCGGCGCAGCCGCCGCGAAGCGAGGCGATGCACGAGCCAGGCGCTCGCCCCGCCCGAGAACACAACGAATACCATCACGAGCAAGCCGCTGTAACTGCTGTGCACCACGGCCACCGGCACCAGCGTGAACCAGTTATTGTTTGCCTGCATCGGCAGATGCGCGCCCACGGCCAGGTCGACAGCCGGCGCCACGAGGTCGATCAGCACCCCGGGCAGGATCCCCGCCAGAACACATAACAGCGCCAGCCCGGCCATCGCCCCGAGCGACCAACGGTCGACCTCGTGCGCATCTCGCGCCTCATCCGAGCGCGCACGGCCGAGAAAGATCACGCCGTAAAACCGCACGAAAGCAGCCGCTGCAAGCGCGGCGGCCAGCGCCAGCAGCCCGCCCGCCGCCGGCACCAGAAACTGCAAGCCGGGCTGAGACAGCTTCGGGCTTTGCAGCACCGCCTGAAACAGCAGCCACTCCGAGACAAAGCCGTTGAGCGGCGGCAAGGCCGAGATCGCCGTGACCCCCACCAGCGCCAGCACAGCCGTCTTCGGCATCCGGTGGATCAGTCCGCCGAGCCCGTCGAGGTCGCGCCGCCCGGTTGCATTCAGCACCGCGCCTGCGACCATGAACAACAGGCTCTTGAACAACATGTGGTTCATCGCGTGAATAAGCCCCGCCGTCAGCGCCAGTGCCGCCAGCGCGGGCATGCCGTTCGCCCGGAACGCCAGCGCCAGGCCGAGGGCGGCGAAGATCACGCCAATGTTCTCGATCGTCGAATAGGCCAGAACGCGCTTGCCGTCGCCGTCGATATTGGCAAACAGGATACCCACAACCGCCGTCAACGCACCGGCCACGATCACCGGCACGCTCATCCACCATGGCACCGGCCCAAGCAGATCGAAGGCGACCCGGATGAAGCCATAGAGCGCGACCTTGGTCATCACCCCGCTCATAAGCGCCGAGACATGGCTGGGCGCCGCCGGATGCGCCGCCGGCAGCCAGACATGCAGCGGCAGAAGCCCCGCCTTCGAGCCCGCACCGATCATCATCAGCGCCAGCACCAGCACCGCCAGCGCCGGGCTGCGTTCGACTGTGCGCATCGCCTCAAATTCATAGCCGCCCTCGGGCCCCGCCATCAGACCGAAGGCCAGCAGCAGAACCATCGTGCCAAAGCCCGCCATGACGAGATAGAGATAGCCTGCGGCCCGCGTTTCCTCGGCCCGGTGATTGGTCAGCACCAGCGCCCAGGACAAAAGCGACATCACCTCCCACGACAGAAGAAAAGTGAAGGCGTCACCGGCCAGCACAACCATCGTCATCGCGCCCAGAAAACCGGGATAGAACGGCAGCACCCGGTGCGGCTCATGCTCATGCCGGCCGTAGCCGATGGCAAAAACGCTGGCCGCTGCCCCGCCCACGCCGAGCAGCATCAGAAACACCGCTGAGAGCGCGTCGAGCGTAAGATGCGCGCCAATCCAGGGCAGGCCGATCGGAAGATGCACCCCCTGCGCGCCGGCCTGTGTCGCCAGCGTCCAGACCCCGGCAAGAGCGAGGGCAAGGCTGAATGCCGCGCTGGTGCCGTAGACCACCGCCGACGCCGCCGACAGGCCGCGCATCGCCGCCGCAGCCAGAGAAAGCGCCAGAAGGCCAAGCGCAATCGCGGCGGAAAGCTCAATCATTCCGCACCTCGACAGCTTGTCGCCACGACCACCCGCGTCAGGCTTTCAACCATGCCGCCGACAATACGTTCGCTTGATTGCATCCGCTGAAAGGGAGGCCCAGACAGCCCTGCCATCCGAGCCAAAGACTTTTGGTCGATTCCGGGACGCGCCCGCGCCAGCCTGATCTGTGGTCCGGTAATCATTGTAGCCGACCCCTCGCGACGCTCGGTTGTTGTCTAACAGGACTTTGTGGATGCTTTGTGTAATGCCTCTGTAGGATTCTACCATGCCGGATTCAAGTGTTGTTCCGCCGCCAACGTTGTAACATTGCAGAGCCACGCCTCAATCGTCGCGCGCGAAGCCAAGCACCGGCGCACCCGAGGCCGGGATCAGCATCATCTGGTCGGTCACCGGGTCATAAGCCACGGCCACGGTGCCGCTGAGGGCCTCGAACACCCGCATCTCCTGGCCCATCAGATCGCCGGCGCAGGCCATTTTGGTGGCCGAGAAAGGGCTGTTGAAGGTTATCACACCGGGGGCGGCGACAGCCTGTCCGTTAAACCGGTTGCAGCCGGTCGTGCCAAACACGGCACCGTCGGCGGCGAAGGCGATTCGCCCGCCGGGCAGCGCGGCAATTCCGCCGACCGACGAGAGCGCCCAGCCGGCGGCCGTTTCGGTCTGGGCCGGGACTGCGCTTGCGAGCGCGGCGAATGTGAGGGCGAGAACGAGGCGCAAACGGGTCATGGCGATCTCCTTTGCGCGGTTCCTACCAGAGCGCCCGGCGCGGGGGAAGCAGCGCTGGCGCAATGGGTGCCGCCGCGCTAGGACTGGCGCGAAATCCGGGAGACGAAAAGCCGATGCCCATCACCCTCACCGCGCTCAGCGATCTCGATGCCCTGCCCTTCGACGAGATCATCGACGTGCGCTCGCCCTCGGAATACGCCGAAGACCACGTGCCGGGCGCGATCAGCCTGCCGGTGCTGTCAGACGAGCAGCGCGCCCGGGTCGGCACGATCTATGTGCAGCAGGAGCCCTTTCTGGCCCGCAAGATCGGTGCGGCGCTGGTGGCAAAAAATGCCGCCGCCCATCTCGAAGGGCCGCTGGCAGGCTATGGCGGCGGCTGGCGCCCGCTGGTTTATTGCTGGCGCGGCGGCCAGCGCTCGGGCGCTTTTGCCGCGATCCTGCGCGAGATCGGCTGGCGGGTGGATACCGTAAAGGGTGGCTACAAGGCCTATCGCAGCCTCGTGGTGGATGCGCTCTACCGCGAGCCGATCGCGCCGCGCGTGGTGATCGTCGACGGTGGCACCGGCACGGCCAAGACCCGGCTGCTGGCGCAGATCGCGGCTTTGGGGGGGCAGGTGATCGACCTTGAGGCGATGGCAGAGCATCGTGGCTCGGTGTTCGGGCCGATGTCCGATAATCAGCCCGCGCAGAAGGCGTTCGAGAGCGCGCTGGCGATGGCGCTGGCCCGGCTCGACCCGGCGCGACCGTTTTTTGTCGAGGCCGAGAGCTCGAAGATCGGCGATCTGCTGGTGCCGCCGTCGCTGTGGAAGGCGATGATCGCCGCGCCGCGCGTCGATATCGAGGCGCCGCTTGGCGCCCGCGCCGCGCACCTCGTGGCGCAATACCCCGACATGGTTGCAGACCCGGCCAAGCTCGATTCCGTGCTCGACAAGCTCGTGCGCTTCCACGGCCGCGAGCGCGTGGCCGGCTGGCGGGCGCTGGCGGCGGCGGGCGATTACGCGCAGATGGCGGCGGAGCTGATCGCCGAGCATTACGATCCACGCTACCGGCGGATTTCGCACGCCGAGGCGCCGCGTCTCTTGCGGCTCGATCTGCCCAACCTCGGCGACGAAACGCTGGCCGGGGCGGCACGGCGGATCATCGAGAAGGCCGGCTGACGCAGATGCAAAAACGGGCGCGTGCAGGCACCGTCAGGAGTTGAAGAACACCCGGAAGAACGCCGAGGCGCCCCAGCCGGCGGCGACCGCAATAGCCAGCGACATCAGGCCGTAAAGCAACGCCTGATCATGCGCGAGGTTATACAGCCAGCGCTCGATCCCGACCTTGTGCACGTCGATCTCGTGCACATCCTCGGTAATCACCTTGCCATTGCGGGTAAGGTAGATCCGGGCCTTGTAGGCACCTTCGGTGAGGTTTGCGGGAAGCTGAAAGCTGGCCCGAAACAGGGTGTCTTCGCTCACAGCCACGCCGCCCTCGTTGAGCAGGTAGAGCCCCTGGTTTTCGCGGATCCGCTGCACTGCGGCGGAAAAGTCCTCCGGGTTTGCCACCGAGCCGCTCTGGAAAACCCGGATCGATTCCGGGATCGAGATGTTGAGCATCCGATCAACGGTTTCGTCTACCAGATCGTTGAACGGCGCGGAGGTAGCGATTGCATAAAAGCTGGGCGCCGCGTTCACCTCGACAGCATCGGTGTTGATCCAGATCCCCATGCGCTTTTCCTTGCGCCGCACGGTGATCGGGTGCGATGGGCCCTCGACCACCACCACCACGCCAAGCTGACCCTCCGGCGCGGGCGCATCGCGCTTGACCGCTCCGAAGATCAGGATTTCACTGCCCACGAAGGTGGCGGTGATCTGCACGGCGTTCTGGCTGAGGCCGGCCACGATCTCTTCGGATTTCGCCGGTGTAGCGAGCGCAAGGAGCGTGGCGAGAAGGGTAAGAAAACGGTTCATGTCAGTGCCCCCCGGCGCCGAGGGTGTAAAGTTCTGACGGCATCAGCAAGAGATCGAGCCCGAGCTTGGTGCAGACCGCGAGCACCATCACCGCCAGCAGCACGCGCAGCTGCTCGGCCTTGAGCTTCACGCCGATGCGGGTGCCGATCTGCGCCCCGATCACGCCGCCGATCAGCAACAGCACCGCAAGCGCGATGTCGACGGTATAGTTCGTCGTGGCGTGCATCATCGTGGTGAAGGCGGTTGTGAGGATGATCTGAAACAGCGACGTGCCAACCACCACCTTGGTAGGCATGCCGAGAATGTAGATCATCGCCGGCACCATCACAAAGCCGCCGCCCACGCCCATGATCGCCGCGAGGACGCCGACGACCACACCCACCAACAGCGGCGGGATCGCCGAGATGTAGAGGCCCGAGGCGCGGAATTTCATCTTGAACGGCAGGTTGTGCACCCAGTTGTGCTTGCGCCGGGTCGAGACCACCTTGCCGCCGCGCGATTTCAGCAGCGCGCGCAGGCTCTCGATGAACATCAGCCCGCCGATGATGCCGAGAAAGATGACGTAAGCCAGCTTGACCAGCAGGTCGACCTGGCCGATCGCCTTGAGGTAGTTGAACACCTGGATACCGACAAAGGCGCCGGCGAGGCCGCCGATCTGCAAGACCAGCCCCATCTTGATGTCGACCGTCTTGCGCCGGAGGTGTGCCAGCACACCCGAAAAAGACGAGGCAACAATCTGATTCGCCTCGGTCGCCACCGCCACCGCAGGCGGGATGCCGATGAAGAACAACAGCGGGGTCATCAAGAAGCCACCGCCCACACCGAACATCCCCGAAAGGATGCCGACGAGGCCGCCCAGACCGAGCAGCACAAAGGCGTTGACCGAAACTTCGGCGATCGGAAGGTAAATCTGCATGGTTCGGTATTGCTGCAAAGGATTGAATATGTCTAGGGGGCTTGTTTGATAGCCTGCGAAAGTTTTTTTGGAACTTTCGTGCGCCAGACCGTTTCTTTCAGCAATTTCTAATCCTTTACAGGGACATGATTGAAAAGGGTTCGGCTGGTGCCAGCACCAGCTCGGTGCCGATCTTGAGGCTCACCGCCAGCACCAGCGCCGC
>MNZL01000039.1:0-817 GCA_001873585.1 Rhodobacterales bacterium CG2_30_65_12
CGAGTGCTGGGTCGGCTTGGTCTTGAGCTCGCCCGAGGCGGCAAGGTAGGGCAGCAGGGTAAGGTGGACAAAAATGCACTGGCTGCGCGGGCGTTCCTGAGCGAACTGGCGGATCGCCTCGAAGAACGGCAGACCCTCGATGTCGCCCACCGTGCCGCCGATCTCGCACAGCATGAAGTCAACTTCGTCGTCACCGATGCGCAGGAAATCCTTGATTTCATTGGTGACGTGCGGGATGACCTGGATGGTGCGGCCAAGGTAATCGCCGCGGCGTTCCTTTTCCAGCACGTTGGAATAGATCCGGCCCGACGACACCGAGTCGCTTTGGCGCGCCGCGACGCCGGTGAAACGCTCGTAATGGCCAAGGTCGAGGTCGGTTTCGGCGCCGTCGTCGGTCACGAACACTTCGCCATGCTCGAACGGGCTCATCGTGCCAGGATCGACGTTGAGATACGGATCGAGCTTGCGCAGCCGCACCGAAAAGCCGCGCGCCTGTAACAGCGCGCCGAGCGCCGCCGAGGTGAGCCCCTTGCCAAGCGAGGAAACCACACCGCCGGTGATGAAAATGTATCGTGCCATGCTCAGGCTGCTCCCGTGATTGCCTCGAAAAGGGAGCGGACAGGGGCCGCACCGGGCCCGCCAATTTCGCTCCATCACGGGGTTCAAGGCATAGACGATTCTTTACGCCTAGGCAACAGAGACCCTAGATGATGGGGCGAAATGTCTCGCGCCTTCAAGGGTTTGTATTTTTTTGAAGGGCGGATTCCCCGACCCCGGACTGGCGAGCCCAGGGCGCGTGATTGGATTTTGGCCCGGC
>MNZL01000039.1:846-15170 GCA_001873585.1 Rhodobacterales bacterium CG2_30_65_12
AGCGGGGCGTCGGCCGGAGCGTTTGCCGGAGCGCCGTCGCTGCTCGGCGGCATCATGTCGGTCACATCCGGCACCGTCGGAGCGGCGGGCGCCGTTTCAGTGGCTGCCGGGGCAGTCTGTTCGCCAACCCGGTCGATCACCGAGGTGTCGGCAGCATTGCGCGCGGAAACGATCGTCATCGCCAGCGAGGTCGCGAGGAAGGCAATGCCGAGGCCCCAGGTGACCTTGCCGAGCGCGGTGGCCGCGCCCCGGGCCGACATCACGCCGCCGCCGCCGCCGATGCCAAGCCCGCCCCCTTCGGAGCGCTGCATCAGCACGATGGCGATCAACGCCAGCGCGAGGATCAGCAGAATGACAAGGAGGACGTTTTCCATTGCGGGCACCGGGTTTTTGTCTCGATGGGGCTATCTAGGGGCAACCTGCCGGGGGGGCAACCCCGAATGGCGGGCGGCAGCGGCAGCCCGCGCGTTGGCTTGAGTATTTGTCCCAGGAAAAAGCAAAAGAGATTCCGGTTTCGCCGCCCGGTGCGCTCTTGTATATGGTGTGCGCTGTCATCAGCCGGAGAATGCAAATGGCCAACGTTGTCGTCGTGGGCGCCCAGTGGGGCGACGAGGGGAAGGGCAAGATTGTCGATTGGCTCAGCGAGCGCGCCGACGTGGTTTGCCGATTCCAGGGCGGGCATAACGCCGGGCACACGCTGGTGGTCGGCGGCGAGGTGTTCAAGCTCAACGCGCTGCCCTCCGGCGTGGTGCGCGGTGGCAAGCTCAGCGTGATCGGCAACGGCGTGGTGCTCGACCCGTGGCACTTGCTGGCCGAGATCGAGGGTATCCGCAAGCAGGGCGTCGAGATCAGCCCCGAAACGCTGATGATCGCCGAGAACACGCCGCTCATTCTGCCGTTTCATGGCGAGCTCGACCGGGCGCGCGAGGCGGTGGCGAGCGCCGGCACCAAGATCGGCACCACCGGGCGGGGCATCGGCCCGGCCTATGAAGACAAGGTGGGGCGGCGCTCGGTGCGGGTGGCCGACCTTGCCGATCCGGCAACGCTGGAGGCGCGGGTGGACCGGGCCCTGCTGCATCACAACGCGCTGCGCAAGGGGCTGGGGATAGACCTCATCGACCGCGCCGAGGTTCTTGCCCAACTGGGTGAGATCGCACCGAAAATTCTCGAATATGCCGCGCCGGTGTGGAAAGTGCTCAACGAGCAGCGCCGCGCCGGCAAGCGCATCCTGTTCGAGGGTGCGCAGGGCGCGCTGCTCGATATCGACTTCGGCACCTATCCCTTTGTCACCTCCTCAAACGTGATCGCGGGCCAGGCGGCCACCGGCACCGGGATCGGCCCCGGCGCGATCGACTTCGTGCTCGGCATCGTCAAGGCCTATACCACCCGGGTGGGCGAGGGGCCGTTTCCGACCGAACTTGACGACGACGACGGTCAGCGGCTGGGCGAGCGTGGCCACGAGTTTGGCACCGTGACCGGGCGCAAGCGGCGCTGTGGCTGGTTTGATGCGGTGCTGGTGCGCCAGACCTGCCAGACCTCCGGCGTGAACGGAATCGCGCTGACCAAACTCGATGTGCTTGATGGCTTCGAGACCTTGAAAATCTGCGTCGGCTATGAGCTCGACGGGCACCGGCTCGACTACCTGCCAACGGCGGCCGACCAGCAAGCGCGGGTGACGCCGATTTATGAAACCTTGCCGGGATGGAGCGAATCGACCGAAGGCGCGCGCTCCTGGGCCGAGTTGCCGGCGGGGGCGATCAAATATGTCCGCCGGGTGGAAGAGTTGATCGACTGTCCGGTGGCGCTGCTCTCTACCAGCCCCGAGCGCGAGGATACAATCCTCGTCACCGACCCGTTCTCGGATTGACGCGATGACGTTCAAAGCTCGCAAACGGCTGGCGATCCTGGTTCTGGTGGTGGGGCTTCCGGCCTGGATCGTTGTGGCGATCTTGCTGGTGGGATTGTTCGAGACCCGTCCACCGATCCTCGTTGAACTGGCGATCTACGTCGGCCTCGGCGTGGTCTGGATCGTGCCGCTGCGCCGGCTGTTTCTCGGTGTGGCGCGGCCCGATCCCGACGCGCCCGGAGACGACAAAAACGCGCAGTAGCCGGGGCCACTGCGCGCGTCACTCGTCAAACCTGACCTTGAGCCATATCCCCGTCCGCGCGGCACGGGCAGGGCGGATATTCAGGCGTCCGCGTCGTAGAAGCGGCTGTTTTCGTTCAGCACGAACACGCCGGGCTTGATCTTGGTTATCCGCGCGTCGCGCAGGAGCTGGCCGAAGGCGCGCAAGCTCTCCTCGCGCGACATCTCCGGCATTGCGCCTAGCACCAGCGACATCAGTTGTGGGCGGCTGGTATGGGCGCGGCCCACTTCCTGGATCAGGTAGGCGACACCGGCCTCGACGATCTCGCTGTGGCTGCGCGCGCGATAGTCGTCGAGATAGGCCTGGAAACCGGCCACCAGCGGCGCGATGCCGCTGTCGGCCACGGTGCCGCGCTCATCCGTGCTCACGTCGTTATCTGCGTCGACCATCCGGGCCGATTCCGGCGCTGCGGCATGGGCTGCGGCCAGCCGCGCGCTGGCGGCAGCGATCATGCTGTCGTTCTCGGTATCGGCGTCGTCGGCGATATCGCGGGCCACGGCGAGATTGCTTTTGCCCAGGCGGTGCGGGCGCACTGGCGTGACGTGGCGCGCTGGCTCCGGTGCGGTGGCGGGCGTGGGCGCGTCGATCCGCTGTTCGGAGACCAGCACCAGCGGGGCCAGCCGGCGGGCAGGGCGCTTGCCGCCAACATCGCCGCCGCCCGGGCGGCGCGGGCGGACCACGTGGGCGAGATCGGCGCGGTAGGCATCCTGCTCGTCTTCGTTGGCGGTGCCGGAATCGGTGGCGGTGCGATCGGCGCGGGTGGCCTGAACCGCCTGCTTGAGATGCTGGATCGCCGAGTGCCGGCGTGAGGCCTCGCCGCTTTCGAGCTGCGAATTGGTCTTCTTCAGGATACGGTCGATCGCGCCGTCGGTTTCTGAGATGGTTTGTTCGTCGAAGGCGGTGCGCAGGCTTGCGCGCCGTTCGATCCGATCGGCGGGGGCCTCTTCGGGGGTGATCGCAAGCGGGCCTTCGTCGCCGTCGCCCAGATCCACCTCTTCGCCGTCGCCCAGATCGCCATAGGCCGTATGGAGCTGGCCGTTGCGCTGGCGCTCCTGCTCGGTCTCGCGGTTCTCCCCGGCGAGGAACTCGCGCTCGACTGCGGCGAGCTCGGCGGCAAGATCCGCTTCGGCGTCTTGCGAAAGCGTGCTTTCGCCGGGCACGTCTACCGTTTCCGGTTCCGGCTGGGCCGGCGCGGTGGCGCGGCGCACCTTGATGACCCGTGCGATCGGGCGCGGCGGCTGCGCCACTTCGGGCTCGCCGTGGTCAGTGGAGGTGGTTTTGGCCTGCGCGCCGGCGTCTTGCATCGCGTCTTTTGTTTGGTCCTCGTCGCGGGCGCGCCCCTCGGTGACGGCATCGCGCTGCGCCGTGGCGGCGACCGGTTCCAAGCGGCCTTCGCCGGTTTCGTTCGCGCCGTCCTTGTCCTCGTCCTCGTCCCAAGCGGTGATCATGCGATCGACGCCGGCAGAGTCTTCCGCCTCGTCTGCCGCGACGGTGGGCTCTTCCATCACCGCCGGGTGGCCAAGTGATCCGAGCACCGCGCTGATCGCGGCGCTGTCGCCGCCTTCGTCTTCGGCAAGCGCGTCTTCAAGCACCTCGTCGAACGCCTCGGTCTCGTCGGCGAAATATTCTTCGGCGTGCTGGTCTTCGAGGAAATCGCCGGGCAGGGCGGCGGCATTGGCCTGTTCGACCACGGCGCGCAGGCGCATGAGCTTGTCAGACACCGAGGCCACAGGGGAGGCCACAGGGGAAGAGTCGGGGGCGATGGCGGCCGCGTCCGCCGCGCGCCGCGCCGCTTCTTCCTCGGCGATCTTGCGCGCGGCCGCGGCCTTGGCGTTTTCTGTGGCGATGCGGGCGGCTTCGTCTTCAGCTGCTTTTTCGGCCGCTTTGCGGGCGGCCTGCTGTTCGGCAGCAATTCGCGCGGTCTCGGCAGCACGCGCAGCCTCGGCCTGCGCGCCGGCTTCGTTGGTCAGCAGCGTGGCCGGTGCGGCGTAATCTTCATCATCGTCGGTCTGGCGCAACACCACGCCATTTTCGCTCACCCGCGCTTCGACGCGCTTGTGAATTTCTCGTTCGGCGATACGATGCAGCATCTCGGCGTCGGGCGTTGGCGGTTCGGCGCCAAAGTAACGGTCGTCTGCCGCGAGATCGCGAAAATACTCCGCGATCGACTTCATCGTCGAAAACGGTTCATCGAATCCTTCCAGCGTGCAGCTGAAGGTTCCGTAGGAAACGGTGAGGATCCTGCTCGTGTTCACCATCTACTCGTCGCTTTCTCCCCCGATCCAGCAACAATCGGTTTACCACGTCCCCCACCACGAAATTGCACAAAACCGCGAAATTCACGGTATTTTTTCGCGGCGGAACTGTGGTTTGTTTCCAAACAGGATACAATTAGGCTCATGATCTCTCATTTTACACCCTTTTCAGAAAAAGTGACGCTTCTCGGTGGGGGTGAGCTTAGCGCCGCAAGTGTTTGCGAATGCTTGACGCACGCGCCGAATCTGGTGGTCTGCGATGGCGCCGCGGCGACGGCGCTGGCGATGGGGCTCCTGCCCGCGCGCGTTGTGGGCGATCTCGACAGCCTCGATGCCGCCACCCGGGCGCGGCTCGACCCCGCGACGATCCTCGAAATCAGCGAGCAAGACAGCACCGATTTTGCCAAGGCGCTGCGCACCACCGAGGCACCGCTGATCCTTGGCGTGGGCTTCATGGGGCGGCGGATCGACCACGAACTGGCCTGTTACAACGCAATGGTGCGTCATGCCGAGCGCGCCTGCATCCTTGTCGGCGAGCACGACATCTGCTTTCACGCTCCGGCCCGCCTGCGGCTTGGCGTCCGGCCGGGCACACGGGTTTCTCTGTTTCCTCTGGCCGAGGTGACGGTAACCGCCACCGGGCTCGAATGGCCGCTCGATGCTCTCACGCTTGCTCCATGGGCGCGGGTGGGCACCTCGAACCGGGCGGTGGCGGAGATGGTCGAGATATCGCCCGACGGGCCGGGGCTCCTGGTGATCGTGCCACGCGCCGGGCTCGACGCGGCGATCGCGGCGCTGGCGGGCGAGACGATTCGCCATTCGAGCGCCAGGCCGATGGCATCACCATCGTGATCGCGCCTGTGTGTGGTTGGGGAGAGGTGGCATGGATCGCCGGTCTGGACAATGGCTGTAAAGTGCAGGTCATTCGCTTGACCGGGCCGCACCCGAAACCGGGAAACCGGAAGCGATGATATCTAAATATGTCAGCAAGCGCGTGTAGCCGATGCTTCGGGGAGGCCATACTTTGGCCAGGTGCAGCGCGCGCCGTTCGTCTTGACCGGCGCACGCTTCCCTTCGCTGGCAAATCCCGCTACCAACGCGGCCATGAGCGTGACCGAGATCAGATATGAGAATGCCCGACCGATCGACGGCTATGGCCCCGGTTTTTTCCGCGTTGGTGGCGAAGTGCTGTCTGGCGCGGTTGTGGTTACTGCATCCGCAGCCCGGGTTTGGGGCGGGGTCGAGGATGCCGCCGCGCTTACCGCGCTCGCGGCCGAGGTTGACGTGATCGTGTTTGGCTGCGGTGCCGAGATGACCGGCGCGCCGGTGGCGCTTACCGCCGCCGTCGAGGCGGCCGGGATGGGGCTTGAGCCGATGGCCACACCCTCGGCCTGCCGCGCCTACAACGTGTTGCTCGCCGAAGGCCGGCGGGTGGCGTTGGCGGCGGTGCCGGTATGAGCACGATGACCCTGGAGGCGCGCGATCTTACCGTGTCGCGCGGGGGTGTGCCGGTGCTGGAGGGGCTCTCGTTCAGGCTCGATCCGGGGCAGGTGCTGGTGCTGCGTGGCCCCAACGGTTCGGGCAAGACGACGCTCTTGCGCACCCTCGCGGGGCTGCAACCGCCGATGGCGGGCGAGGTGAGTCTGCCGCCCGAGGCGATTGCCTATGGCGCGCACGCCGATGGCCTCAAATCGACGCTCACTGTGGCCGAAAACCTGCGGTTCTGGGCCCGTGTTCACGGCGTCCACGATATCGAACCCGCGCTCGACCGGCTTAATTTGCAGGCGCTGCGCCAGCGCGCCGCGCAGAACCTTTCCGCCGGGCAGAAACGGCGGTTGGGGCTCGCCCGCCTGCTTGTTACAGGGCGGGCGATCTGGCTGCTTGACGAGCCCACCGTTTCGCTCGATCGGGCCTCGGTGGCACTGTTTGCCGACGTCGTGCGCGCCCACATTTCCGCCGGCGGGGCGGCGCTGATCGCCACCCATATCGACCTTGGGCTGGAGACAGAAATCTTCGACGTCACCCCGTTCAAGGCCGATCCAAACGCCCCCAGCCGCACACCCACCCCATTCGACGAGGCTTTCGCATGATCGCGCTGCTGGCCCGCGACCTGGCGCTGGCGATCCGCGCCGGAGGCGGCTTCGGCCTTGGCCTGGCGTTCTATCTGATTGTCTCCACGCTGGTGCCCTTCGCCGTCGGCCCGGAGGCGGCGGTGCTCGCCCGTATCGCGCCCGGCATCCTCTGGGTTGGCGCGCTGCTGGCCTGCCTGCTCTCGCTTGACCGCATCTTTCAACTGGATTTCGAGGATGGTTCGCTCGATCTGCTCGCCACCGCGCCGATCCCGATGGAAGGCACCGTGGCGGTCAAGGCGCTGGCGCACTGGCTCACCACCAGCCTGCCGCTGGTGATTGCCGCGCCGATCTTTGGCGCGCTGATGAACATGCCTGCGCCCGGCTATTGGTGGATCTTCGTCACCCTGCTGATCGGCACACCCGCGCTCAGCATGATCGGCGCCTTTGGAGCGGCGCTCACCGTCGGGCTCAAGCGCGGCGGGCTCCTGCTTTCGCTCCTGGTGCTGCCGCTTTACATCCCGACGCTGATTTTTGGCGCGGAAGCGGCGACGCGCGGGATCGGCGGTTTTGAAAACACCACGCCGCTCCTCTTGCTCGCCGGCATCACCGCCGCCTCGGTGGCGCTCCTGCCCTTCGCCGCCTCCGCAGCGCTTCGCATCAACCTGCGTTGACAGGGATCAACCCGCCGAGATGTGATCGCCGCTATCTTGCGCCAACGACAAACCGGACTTAGAGAAACGTCATGTCAGATATGCACCGCACAAAACAGGCCCGCGACCGCTGGAATTTCCTGTGGGAGTGGGCCAACCCCGTCAAGTTCATGTGGTTTTCCGGGCGTGTTCTGCCCTGGCTCATCGCCGCCACCGTGATCTCGCTCGTCGCCTCGCTCGTCTGGGGCTTTTTCTTCACCCCCGAAGCGATCAATTTCGGCTCATCTGTCAAGATCATCTACGTCCACGTGCCCACTGCCACCGTGGCGGTCTCGGCATGGTTCATGATGCTGGTGGCGTCGCTGATCTGGCTGATCCGCCGCCACCACGTTTCGGCGCTCGCCGCCAAGGCCGCCGCGCCCGTGGGGATGGTGATGACGCTGGCGGCCCTCGCCACTGGGGCGATGTGGGGCCAGCCGATGTGGGGCACCTGGTGGGCGTGGGATCCGCGGCTCACCTCGTTTCTGATCCTGTTTCTGTTCTACCTCGGCTACATGGCGCTCTGGGCCGCGATCGAGAACCCCGACACGGCCGCCGATCTGACCTCGGTGCTCGCCGTGGTTGGCTCGGTCTTTGCATTCCTCAGCCGCTACGCGGTGAATTTCTGGAACCAGGGGCTGCACCAGGGCGCGACCCTCAGCCTCGACAAGGAAGAGAACATTGCCGACAGCTACTGGATTCCGCTGGTGATCGGGATCGGCGGCTTCATGTTGTTCTTTGTCACCATGGTCTTCATCCGCACCCGGACCGAGATCCGCCTGCGCCGAATCCACGCGCTCGAACTTCGTGAAAGGATGGCCGATGCCTGAATTGGGAAAATATGCCGGTGCCGTGCTGGGCTCCTGGGCTGTCACGCTCGGGCTGATCGCGGTGCTGATCGCGCTCACTTGGGTGCAGTCGCGCAAAGCCAGGGCCGGGCTCGATGCGATCGAGGCGCGGCGCAAGCGCAAGGAGGGATGACGCCATGAAAATCAAGCCAATGCTGCTGCTGCCGCCGCTGATCTTTGCCGGCCTCGCGGCGCTGTTTCTCTGGGGCATGGGGCGCGATGATCCGCGCGCGCTGCCCTCCACCCGCGAAGGCGGGCCCGTGCCGGAGCTGACGCTCTCGGCCTTCGCCGGAGAGGTGCCCTTTACCCGCGAGGAGCTTGCGACCGGTGACGTGCTGCTGATCAATTTCTGGGCCAGCTGGTGTGCGCCTTGCCGGGCCGAGCACCCCCAACTCCTCACGCTTGCTGCGCAGGGGGTGCCGCTCTATGGCATCAATTACAAGGACGATGAGACCAAGGCGCAGGCCTTCATCGACGAGCTTGGCAACCCGTTCACCCGCCTCGCCGCCGATCCCTCGGGGCGCACCGGGCTGGACTGGGGCCTCTACGGTGTGCCGGAAACCTATGTGATCGACGGTAAGGGCATGGTGGTGAAGCGCTTCGCCGGGCCGATCAGCGCAAGAATTCTCGAAAGCACCATCTGGCCGGCAATCGAAGAGGCCCGCGCGCGCTCCGAATGAGCCGCTGAAGCGGCGCTGCCGCTTCGATTGGGCGGCGTCGCCTCGCTTTCGCCCTTCTGGCCTGTGTGCTGATGTTCGCCTGGTTTCTTGATCAGCGTCGTTTTCTCCGTTCGCCAGCTACCTTGAGGGCGCGCGAGGGAGTGGCTCGCTCGTGTCCGCCGCTGACAATGGCGGTTTGGCCTATGCCTCGTCATCCGCGATAAGCAGGATTTCCCCCGCCGCTTCAAGCGCGCGGATCGCCGCGACCACCGCGTTCATCGCCGCCTCGGCCTCCTTCGGTTTGACCGCGCCGAGGTTTTCCATTTCCTCGCGCAGTTGCTCGGCGAGGCGCTTCGACATCGCGCCGAGGATAAACTCGGCGGTCTCCGCCAGATCGCCTTGCGCCCCCGCCAGCGCGGTGATGAGCTGCGCCTGGTCTACCTCGCGGGTGATCTTCGGCACGTCGCGCGGGTCGATCCGGGCGGGGATGTTTGCGAAGGTAAAGATCGCCTTGCGCACCTCTTCGGCAAAGGCGGCGTCTTCCTCGTGGAGGCCCTGGAGCACCTCATCGCGGGTGGTGGCGGTCGAGTAATTGAGGATCGCGCCAACCCGTTCCACCGGCCCTTCGGCAAAGGCGCGCGCGGGCTGGGCATCGAGCTGCTCGGCGAGCGACCGACCGATCCGCTCGACCACTTCCGGCGCGATCGACCCGGTGAGCGAGACGGCATAGGCGATGCGCCGCGCGCGTGGACCGGGCAGCCGCGAGATCAGCGCGGCGGCGGTCGAGACCTTGAGCTTGGACAGCAGCACTGCCGCGATTTCCACGCTCTCTTCCTCCAGCACCGGCAGTAACCTGTCGGGATCGAGCCCGGCGATGGTTTCCCAAGGATTGCCGTTGAAGGAAAAGCCCTTGGCCTTGCGGATGCGCGCCGCCGTGGCCGCACTGATCGTGCCGTCGAGCACCGAAAGCGCGCCCTCCAGCCCGCCGGGGAACGACAGGCCGACATCCTCGATCTCGGCCACGAACTCACCGATCACCGCCTTCAGCGTGATCCGGTCGACGAAGCGCATGGCGGCCATCTGGTGCGCAAGCTCGGCCTGCACCTCTTCCGGCAGGTCGGTGAGCGAGAGCTTCACCCCCTCGGCCAGCAACAGCCGCACGACGATTGCAGCCTTTTGTTTGCGGCTGAGCCGGCGCGGAACGCGTGTGTGCCCGGGCCCGGCGGATTGCAGCGGGGCCGCCTCATCAAACCCGAAATCCCCCAGCGCCGCAGGCAGCTGCGGGTCACTGCCGATGGCAGGCAATGCGGTGCTCACATCCTCTCTCCCGACCGCTATCCCAAACGCGAAACATGCGGCGAGACTGGCAGAGAGGAGTTAACAACCAGCTTACGCGCCCACGCATCCCGCCCGAATCAGGCGGGATTTGCGCGGTATTTTAGTCAAGCTCGCGCGCAGCCGGTGACGATCTGAATGCCGGCGCAGAGCGCCGCTTCAGCTTTCGCCAAACACCCGTTTGAAGATCGTATCGACATGCCTGGTGTGATAGCCAAGATCGAATTTTTCGTCGATTTCGGCCGGGCTGAGCGCCGCTGTCACCTCCGGGTCGGCGAGAAGCTCCGCGTGGAAATCCTTGCCCTGTTCCCAGACTTTCATCGCGTTGCGCTGCACCAGCCGGTAGGCATCTTCGCGGCTCACGCCGGCTTGGGTGAGCGCCAGAAGCACGCGCTGGCTCATCACCAACCCTTTGAACTTGTTCATGTTGGCGAGCATGTTGTCGGGATAGATCACCAGCTTTTCGATCACGCCCGCAAGCCGGTTGAGGGCAAAATCGAGGGTGATCGTCGCGTCCGGGCCGATGCCGCGCTCGACCGAGGAATGCGAAATATCGCGCTCATGCCAGAGCGCCACGTTTTCCATAGCCGGCACCACCGTCATGCGCACGAGGCGCGCCAGCCCGGTGAGGTTTTCGCTCAGCACCGGGTTACGCTTGTGCGGCATGGCCGATGAGCCCTTCTGGCCCGCCGAGAAAAACTCTTCCGCCTCCAGCACCTCGGTGCGTTGCATGTGGCGGATCTCGATTGCGACGTTTTCGATCGACGACGCGATCACGCCGAGGGTGGCGAAAAACATCGCGTGGCGGTCGCGCGGGATCACCTGCGTGCTGATCGGCTCGGGGCGCAGGCCGAGCTTTTCGCAAACGTGCTCTTCCACCGCCGGATCAATATTGGCAAACGTGCCCACCGCGCCCGAGATCGCGCCCGTCGCCACTTCCCAGCGGGCCTTTTCAAGCCGGTTCGTGTTACGCTCCATTTCGGCGTAAAAGCGGGCAAACGTGAGCCCCATGGTGGTGGGCTCGGCGTGGATGCCGTGGCTGCGGCCAATCCGCACCGTATCCTTGTGCTCGAATGCGCGGGCCTTGAGGGCGGCCAGCAGCTTTTCCATGTCGGCCAGCAGGATGTCGGCCGCGCGCACAAGCTGCAGGTTGAAGGTGGTGTCGAGCACGTCCGAGCTTGTCATCCCCTGGTGCACGAAGCGCGCCTGATCGCTGCCGATGTGCTCGGCGAGGTGGGTGAGAAAGGCGATCACGTCATGTTTCGTTACCGCCTCGATCTCGTCGATCCGGGCGACGTCGAACGCGATGTCGCGCGCCTTCCACACGGCCTCGGCGTTCGCTTTCGGGATCACCCCGAGCGCGGCCTGGGCATCGCAGGCGTGGGCCTCGATCTCGTACCAGATGCGAAACTTGGTGGCGGGCTCCCAGATCGCGGTCATCTCGGGGCGGGAATAGCGGGGGATCATGGCGGGGCCTTTCGGTTTGTGGCGGCGTTGCGCGCGTCATAGACTGCGGCGGCGAATGGAACAAGGCAGGCGCGATGCCGCAACTGAAGGATTTCGAAGGCCGCTGGCGGATCGCCCGCCGGATCGAGGACGAGTGGATGGGCACCACCGGCCTGTTCGAGGGCGTGGCGCGGCTCACGCCCGACGGGCGCGGACTGGCCTACTCTGAGGTGGGCGAACTTTGGCTGCCGCAAGAGGCACCGATGGCGGCGCGCCGGGGCTACCTCTGGCGCGAGGAGCCCGACGGAATTGCCGTATTCTACCAAGACGGGCGGGCTTTCCACCGGATCAAGGCGGGCGCGCCCGTGGTGCGGGATTGGCATATCTGTGGCGAAGACGCCTACGATGTGACCTACAATTTCACCCATTGGCCCGCGTGGCGGATGATCTGGAAGGTGCGGGGGCCGCGCAAGGATTACGTTTCGATCACAGATTTTGCGCGGCTCTAGCGCCAACACCCCAGCGCGGTTTGCGCCTAGACCCTTGCATGGCGCGCGCGGGTGCGGCAAAACGGCCCATAACCAACAACTCAAGGGGAGAGACCCATGGCCGTTACGATCAACAAGGTGCTGGGCGAAGCCTTCGGGCCGAGCGACGGCGCGGCGCGCCTGGCCAAGGATGCGGCGCTGGTGCTGGGCGGCATCGCGCTGCTCACGCTGGCGGCCAGGATTCGCGTGCCGATGTGGCCGGTGCCGATCACCATGCAAACCTTTGCCGTGCTCACTCTCGGCGCCGGGCTGGGGCTGCGGCTCGGGCTGATCAGCGTGTTGGGCTATCTCGCTCTGGGCGCGGCGGGGTTTGCCGTATTTTCCGGTGAGGGCGCCGGGCTGGCCTATGTCGCCGGGCCGACCGGCGGGTTCCTCGCAGGCTTCGCGCTGGCCGCCGCCGCGATGGGCCTCATGGCGCGTCGTGGCTGGGACCGTTCAGTGGCTGGCATGGCGGGCGCAATGCTCGTCGGCACCGCCATCATCTACGCGGTGGGCCTTGGCTGGATGGCGCATCTCTTCGCAGCCGAATACGGGCTGGCGTGGGTCTTTGAGAAGGGCATGCTGCCGTTCCTGCCGGGCGATGCGCTCAAACTGGGTCTGGCCGCGCTGGTGGTGCCGGGCCTGTGGAAGCTCGCGCGCTGAACCTTTCAACCGGTTGACATTGTAAACGCCGCTCTTCGGGGCGGCGTTTCGCGTTTCAGCGCCCTTGCGCCGGGGCCAGATCAAGCCAGAGCCGACCCGCCCGATACCCGCCTTTGATCAAATAGCCCGGCGTCTTTACGTCGGGAAAATCTCCGGCCCAATCGCGGTAGCGGTCGTTGGTGACGATCCGCGCGCCAAGATCGTGCGCGGCGGTCAGGATGAAGGGGTCGGCGGGCGTGCCCTTGGGCACCACCAGCACCCGGTCGAGCGGCAAGGCCAGGCGCTCACTGAAGGCACGATCATTCTGGTGGCGACCGAAAAGCAGGTAGCCGGCGTTGGCGTCAAACACCACACCGGGCGTCATGCCGAGGTTGGCGACATGGGCCAACACCACGCGCACGGTTTCAAGATCGGGGGTCTCATTGCGCCAATACATCACGTTGGAGCCGTCGAGGATCACCCAGTTGGGCGTTGTTCCGGGGCGCTGGCTGAGGGCGCGAAGCAGCAGGTAAAGGCTGGCGAGCGCGGCGGGTCCGGCGATCATCAGAAGATCAGACCAGCCGGGCAGGGCGAGGGCCGCCACGACACCGGCGAAAGAAGTGAAAAACAAGACGGCGGGCGCAACCATGGCGCGAACCTAGCCTGCGGCCTTGTGACCGGCAAGCTGGTTATACGACCTGCCGCAAGGCACGGGCTTTGACAGCGGACCGGCGCGGACTATAAGCGGCAGGTCACAACAAGGGCTGCGCCGAATGTCTGTTTCCATGCTGTCTACCTTCGTCAAGCCGATGCACCCCGAGGGGCGGCGCTTCGTCGCTATCGCGGCGGCGCTGACGGTGGGTCTGGTCTTCGTCTGGCAACCGCTCGGCTGGATCGGGCTGGGGCTTACAATCTGGGTCTATTACTTCTTCCGCGATCCTGAGCGGGTGACGCCGGATCGCCCCGGGGTGATGGTCTCGCCCGCCGACGGGGTGGTGTCGTTGCTTGAGCCCGCCGTGCCACCCGCCGAACTCGGGCTGGGCGACGGCGCGATGATGCGTGTTTCGGTCTTCATGTCGGTGTTCAACTGCCATGTAAACCGAGTGCCGGCAGCGGGGCGGATCACCGCGCTCGCCTACCGGCCCGGCAAGTTTCTCAACGCCTCGCTCGACAAGGCCTCGGTTGACAACGAGCGCAACGGCCTTGCCATCGACCTGCCCGACGGACGGCGCTACGGCGTGGTGCAGATCGCTGGCCTGGTGGCGCGGCGCATCCTGTGCTGGGCGCGCGAGGGCGACGAGATGGCGGCGGGCGAGCGCTTCGGCCTCATCCGCTTTGGCTCGCGGCTCGATATCTACCTGCCAGAGGGGGCGACGCCTTTGGTGGCGATCGGTCAGACCATGGTGGCGGGCGAAACGGTGATCGCCGATCTCGGCACACCTGCGCCGGGTGGGGGGTGAAGCAGCGCATGAGCGATCCGGCCCCGCGCGCTCCGGTTTCCTTCCTCCAGCTCATCCCCAACATGGTGACGCTGGCGGGGCTGAGCCTGGGCCTCACCTCGATCCGCTTTGCCATCGCGGGGCAGTTTGCCACGGCGGCCTTCCTGATCCTGATGGCGGCCGTGTTCGACGGGCTCGACGGGCTGCTCGCCCGTCGCCTTCGGGCCGCGTCAGACCTTGGGGCGCAACTCGACTCGCTCTCGGA
>MNZL01000053.1 GCA_001873585.1 Rhodobacterales bacterium CG2_30_65_12
GCGGCGCGGGGCGCTGGCGCGGTGGCGACGGGGCGGTGCGGCGGTTGAAATTTCTCGTGCCGGTGACGGTGACGACGCTCGCGCTGAGCCGAAAAATCCCACCATTCGGCATGGCAGGTGGCGGACCGGGCGCGCTGGGCGAGACCTTCGCCGAATGGCCTGATGGCCGCCGCGAACGGCTCTGCGGCAATGCCGAGGTGGCGCTGCCGGCCGGTGGGATTTTCGAGATGCGCACCCCCGGCGGCGGCGGTTGGGGCGACCGCGCATTGGGGCAGGTGGAAAAGCGCTGAGGGGGCGGGAACCCGCGATTGGGTAAATGGCCCGGGTTTGCAGCCGCCGCGATCAAACCCAGCCTGATCTTTGGTTCGTTTCTCGCCGCTCGGTGCAGAAAACATGTTCTGACAACCAATTGGTCGTCTGGAGTCTCCACCGGAAAACCGGAAAACCGGTTATCGTAAGATACGCATTTCAAAACGTAATGCGGCCAGCTACGATCACCGGTGCCGATGGTTGTTGCGGCAAGGGCCTCAGCCCCAGTCGCCCGAGAACCCGCGTGGCACGTGCAGGATGTCGCGGGTTACGTTGGCGATGTCGCGGTGTCCGGTGAGGGCCATCGAGACGTCGAGCTCCTTGTGGATCACTTCGAGCACGCGGGTCACGCCCGCTTCACCCATCGCGCCGAGGCCGTAGATGTAGGCCCGTCCGATCCAGGCTCCCTTGGCCCCCAGCGCCACCGCCTTCAGCACGTCTTGACCGGAGCGAATGCCGCTGTCGATATGCACTTCCACTTGATCGCCAACCGCTTGCACGATCGGCTCGAGCGCCCGGATCGACGAGAGCGCGCCGTCGAGCTGGCGGCCACCGTGGTTGGAAACCACGATTGCGTCCGCGCCCACCTTGGCGGCCATCGCCGCGTCTTCGGCGTCCATGATCCCCTTGAGGATCAGCTTGCCGCCCCACATGTCGCGGATGGCCTCGATCTTGCCCCAGTCGAGCTTTGGGTCGAACTGCTCGGCAGTCCAGGCCATCAGGTTGGCGGGGTCCGATACGCCTTCGGCATGGCCGACGATATTGCCGAACTGACGCCGCTTCGTGCCCAGCATCCCCAACCCCCAACGCCACTTGGTGGCAAGATTGATCATGTTGGCGAGCGTGGGCTTGGGCGGGGCGGAGAGGCCGTTCTTGATGTCCTTGTGGCGCTGGCCGATGATCTGCAAATCGAGCGTGATCACCAGCGCCGAGACGCCCGCCGCCTTCGCCCGCTCGATGATCCGACGCAGGAAATCCTGGTCGCGCATCACATAGAGCTGAAACCAGAATGGCTTGGTGGTATGCTCCGCCACGTCTTCGATCGAGCAGATCGACATCGTCGTGAGGGTAAAGGGCACGCCGAATTTTTCCGCGGCGCGGGCGGCCTTGATCTCGCCGTCGGCGTGTTGCATGCCCGTAAGCCCGACCGGCGCAAGCGCCACCGGCATTGCCACTTTCTGGCCCACCAGCGTGGTCTCGGTGGTGCGGTCCGACATGTCGACGGCAACGCGCTGGCGAAACATGATCTCGGCGAAGTCGGACGTGTTCGCGTGGAAGGTCTGCTCGGTCCAGCTACCCGTTTCGCAATAGTCATAAAACATCTTCGGCACGCGGCGGCGGTAGAGGCGGTGCAGATCTTCAATATTTGTGATCACGGGCATGGGCGGCTTCCTCGTTTTGTTGGTTGTGCCAAGGGCTGCGCGGCTCTGCAAGCGAAACGACGCTTGCGGCGGTGTGGCAAATGCACGAGGGTCGGCGCAAACTGAAGAAGGCAAGCGGATGTCACCGATCCTGATGGGTACGCTTGGCGGTCTGGTGGCCGCCATCGCCACCACCGCCGGCGCGCTGCCGGCGATGTTTGGCAAAAAGATGAGCCAGCGGATGACCGACACCACCTTGGGCTTCGCCGCCGGGGTGATGCTCTCGGCCTCCTACTTTTCGCTGATCCTGCCGGGGCTCGCCGTGGCCGAGGAGATTTATGGCTCGGTTCTTGCCGCCGCGCTGGTGGCCGGGGTTGGGATCGCGCTCGGGGCGTTCTTCGTCTGGCTGCTCGACAAGATGCTGCCGCACGAGCATTTCAAGACTGGCCGCGAGGGTGCCGAAGCGGGCCATATCGCGCGGATCTGGCTGTTCGTGATCGCCATCACCATCCACAACATTCCCGAGGGCCTCTCGATCGGTGTGGCCTTTGGCGGCGGCAACACGACCAACGGCTTCACGGTGATGACCGGCATTTCCCTGCAGGACATTCCCGAAGGGCTCGCCGTGGCGGTCTCGCTGATCGGGCTGGGCTACTCGCGCTTCAAGGCCTTCCTCGTGACGGCGGCGACGGGGCTGGTCGAGGCACTTGGCGGTTTCCTCGGCGCATCGGCGGTCACACTCTCGAACCAACTCTTGCCTTGGGGCCTCACCTTTGCCGCCGGGGCGATGCTTTACATCATCTCCCACGAGATCGTGCCGGAAACCCACCGCAACGGCCATCAGGACCGTGCCACGACGGGCCTCATTTTTGGCCTCATCCTGATGATGGTGCTCGACGTGGTGCTTGCGGCCTGAGCCGGCCCCGGTTTCATCTTTCCGGAAATATCCCACGGGGGTCCGGGGGTGTGAAACCCCCGGCTGTCAGGCCCGATGTGTGCCGTCAGCCAGGCTTTTGACGAAGGCCAGCACCTCGGCCGGGCTCTCGCCCGTGCCAATCCGCGCGACGATGGCCGAGCCGACGACGGTGCCGTCGGCGACCCCGGCGATCGCTTGCGCCGTTTCGGGCGTCTTGACGCCGAAGCCGACGATTACAGGAAGATCGGTGTGCGCCTTGATCCGCGCCACCTCCGGTGCAACGTCGCTGGCCTGCGCTTCGGCCGCGCCGGTGATGCCAGTGATCGAGACGTAATAGACAAAGCCGGAGGTGTTGGTGAGCACCTTTGGCAGGCGTTTGTCGTCGGTGGTCGGGGTGGCGAGGCGAATGAAATTGAGCCCCGCTTTCTGCGCCGGAATGCACAGCTCGTCGTCTTCCTCCGGAGGTAAATCAACCACGATCAGCCCGTCGACACCGGCCGCCTTCGCATCAACAAGGAAGCGGTCGACCCCCCGGCTGTAGATCGGGTTGTAATAGCCCATCAGCACGATTGGCGTGGTGTCGTCGCCCTTACGGAAGGCGGTGGCCATGTCGAGCGTTTTTTGCAGGGTCTGGCCGGATTGAAGCGCCCGCTGACCGGCGTGCTGGATCGTTGGCCCGTCCGCCATCGGGTCGGTGAAGGGAATGCCAAGCTCGATCACGTCGACGCCCGCGGCGGGGAGCCCTTTCAGCACCTCCATCGAGGTGGCCTGGTCGGGATCGCCGGCCATGATGTAGGCGACGAAGGCCTTGCGGTTCGCGGCCTTGAGCGCGGCGAATTTGGCGTCGATACGGGTCATGGTGCTTTCCCTTGCGTCGGTCTCAAGCGGTTTGCGACAGCGACGCGGGAAAATCAAGCGGTGTGCGCGGCGTGGTGGGCACGGGACCGGGGGCCAGCCCCCGGACCCCCGAGGTATTTGTCGACCAAAGAAGTTGGCGGCTTGTTGCTAAGGCAATCCATTCCGCCTAGAACGCGCCGAACCTTTGCAAGGAGAGCGAGATGGGCTTCAAGGTCGGGATTGTCGGGCTGCCGAATGTGGGCAAGTCTACCCTGTTCAACGCGCTGACCCGCACGGCGGCGGCGCAGGCTGCGAACTTCCCGTTCTGCACCATCGAGCCCAACGTGGGCGAGGTGGCGATGCCCGATCCGCGCCTCGAAACGCTGGCCAAGGTCGCCGGCTCGAGGGAGACCATCCCGACGCGGATGACCTTTGTCGATATCGCCGGGCTGGTGAAGGGGGCCTCGAAGGGCGAGGGGCTCGGCAACCAGTTTCTTGCCAACATCCGCGAAACCGACGCGATCGCCCATGTGCTGCGCTGCTTCGAGGATGGCGACGTGACCCATGTCGACGGCCGGGTCGATCCGGTGGCCGATGCCGAGGTGATCGAGACC
Organism: Rhodobacterales bacterium CG2_30_65_12; assembly: GCA_001873585.1. GTDB lineage: Bacteria > Pseudomonadota > Alphaproteobacteria > Rhodobacterales > Rhodobacteraceae > Sinisalibacter. Next base: position 4,038 of record MNZL01000053.1, read on the forward strand.
GAACTGATGATCTCCGACATGGAGAGCATCGAGAAGCGGCTCCAGAACCTCGTGCGCAAGGTGCGCGGCGGCGACAAGGAGGCGATCCAGCAGGAGCGGCTTCTGAAGGCGGCACTGGCGGCGCTGGAGGTGGGCCGGCCCGCGCGCAGTATCGCGGTGGCCGAGGAAGACCTCAAGGCCTGGCGCGGGCTGCAGCTTATCACCACCAAGAAGGTGCTCTACGTTTGCAACGTCGGCGAGGAAGACGCCGCCAAAGGCAACGCCTTTTCCGCCGCCGTCGAGAAGATGGCCGAAGAGCAAGGCGCGGGCGTGGTGGTGATCTCGGCCCGGATCGAGGAGGAAATCAGCCAGCTCGATGCCGAGGAGCAAGCGGTGTTTCTTCAGGAATTGGGTCTGCATGAGGCCGGGCTCGATCGCCTGATCAAGGCGGGCTACAAACTCCTGCATCTGGAAACCTTCTTTACCGTCGGTCCGAAAGAAGCCCGCGCCTGGACGATCCGCGAGGGCACACGGGCGCCGCAGGCGGCGGGGGTGATCCATGGCGACTTTGAAAAGGGCTTCATCCGCGCCGAAACCATCGCCTTTGACGACTTTGTCGCCTGTGGCGGCGAGCAGGCGGCGAAGGAGGCGGGCAAGATGCGCGCCGAAGGCAAGGCCTACACGGTTCAGGATGGCGACGTGCTGCACTTTCTGCACTCGAACTGAGTGCCGCGCCGGGATCAGCTTGCCAGCATTTTCAGCCCTTGCGTGACGTCGGTGCGCACCGCGAGGCGCAGGCCGGGCTCGTCGCCGGCGGCCAGCGAAGCCAGGATCATCCGGTGGTGCCTTTGCAGATCGGTGCGGGTGCGCGCCATGTAAAGCGCACGCATGGTTGGCCCAAGCTGGAGCCAGACCGTTTCGACCAGCGCCAGCATCGCCGGGGCCTGAGCGCGAAGATAGATCGTGCGATGAAATTCGAGGTTGGTGCGGATGTAGCCGGCAATGTCCTGCTTGGCGACGTGCTCGCCGATCCGGCCGTTGATTGCCCGCAGCCGGTCGATCAGCGCCATGTGGGCGCGGGGCAGGGCGCGCGAGGCAAGTTCTGGCTCAAGCAGGGCGCGCAATGCGGCGAGTTCCTCGATCCGCTCCGGCCCGAGATTGGGCGTGGTGATCCGGCCTGAGGCCGAGAGTGTGAGCGCCCCTTCGGCGGCAAGCCTGCGCACCGCTTCGCGCGCGGGCGTCATCGACACGCCGAATTCCGTGCCGATGCCCCGGATCGTCAGCGAAAGGCCGGGATCGACCTCGCCAAACATGATCCGGCCTCGCAGGGTGCGGTAAACCCGTTCATGCGCGGCAAGTCCGGCCTCGGCGCCGGCGGGGAGGGTGGTGGCGATCATGCGATGATTGTGATCACAAACTGCGCGGCGGTCAATCGCGAAAGCGATAGCGGTGCAGCGTCGGCGCGTTGACATTGAGCCAGCGTCGCTGCGGCTCAAAGCCCGGGGTGAGCCGCGCCACCGTTGCCCAAAAGGCGGGCGAGTGGTTCATCTCGGCGAGGTGGGCCACCTCATGCGCGGCGACGTAATCGAGCACGGCGGGCGGGGCCATGATCAGCCGCCAGGAAAACATCAGATCCCCCGCCGCCGAGCACGAGCCCCAGCGCGAGCGGGTATCGCGCAAGGTGATGCTGCCATGTGGGCGGCCGAGCGCGGCGGCGTGGCGGGCGGTGGCCTCGGCCAGCGCATCGCGCGCATGGGTCTTGAGGAAGGCGGCAAGCCGGGCAGGCGTGCGCTCGGGATCGCGCTCGGGCACCGCGATCGCTCCATTTGCAAGCTGCACGCTGCGCCTGCCGTGGGTGACGATCATCCGCGGCTCGCCGCGAAACGGCAGCATGTGGCCGGGCATCGGCTGGGCCATGTCGGGCCGACGCGCAAGTTGGCGGCGGATCCAGCTCGCCTGCTCGGCGGCGAAGGCGAGCGAGTGGCGGCGCGAGGCCCCGTGTGGCAGGCTCAGCGTCACCCGTCCGTCGAGCCGCGAGACCCGCAGACTGAGCCTGCGCGCGCGCGCCGAGGGCTTGAGCACCAGCGCGATCGGCGGATCGCCGTCGAGGATCACCTGTTCGTCCATCGGCCTGCCCGTTTCGCCCCTGTCCGTGCCGCTATCGGCCCGCTGCGGGCCGCAATCGCAAAAGGCTTTGACACCCCCGCGCGACTGTGGCAAGTGCCCCCAAATCTCGCAGATGGATCTGACGATGGAAAGGGGTTTTCATGCCCAAGGCAGAATGGGGCACCAAACGGCTTTGCCCTGAAACCGGCAAGCGGTTCTACGATCTCGGGCGCACGCCGGTGGTAAGTCCGTATACCGGCAAGGTTGTCGAGATCGACACCGGCAAGACCTCTCGCACGATGGTGGCCGACAAGGCCGACAAGGCTTCGAAAAAGGATGTAGCGCCCGAGGACGATCTGCTGGAATCGAATGAAATCGAGACCGATGACGATGATGTGGATCTCGAGGACGATGTACTCGACGACGACGAAGACGACGACGTGTCGCTCGATGACATCGCCGACGTGGCGGCGCCCGACGACGATTGATCGCCCCTGGGCCGGATGGTGCCGGGAGCACGAAAAACGGGCCGGGATGCATGCGCTGCACCCCGGCCTGATTGCATTTTCGCGCTCAACCGCGCGGGCCTAATTTGCGCTCAACCGCGCGGGCCTAATTTGCGCTCAGCCGCGCGAGAAAAGGCGCTTGCGAAGCCAGGTGCGGGCCAGGTTCCAGCTCATCAGGGCAATCTTGCGCCGGCCAAACTCGCTGCGCAGCACCGCCACCGCCGCGTCAGGCCCGGCCGCGCCGATCCGCCGCACCGCCGCGTTCCAATGTTTGGGCGTGAACCCGGCATACCGGGTGTTGACGAGAAAGCCCCACTTGTAATTGCGCGCGAGCTGGCGGCGCGCGGCGCGCTCGTAGGCCTTGAGTGGCGCGGATTTTCCGGTTTTCACTGCCAGCCCAAGCGCCTGACCCGCGACACGGCCAAGCTCGATGCACTGGCGGATGCCCTCACCGAGGGTGGGTGTGGCGAAATTGGCCGAATCCCCAACCCGGATCACGTTGCCGAACACGAGGTTTGGCGTGTAGGCCACCGAGGGCAGGATGCCGCTGTGCACCTCTATCGGCGGGCCGTCGAGCTTGAGCCCGTAGCGGCGCAGAAGCTTGGGGTTGCCCACCACACCGTCAAGCAGTTGGCGCGAGTTGGCGTCGGTGTCGGGCTGGATCACCCCGGTGCCGACGCGAATCGTGCCGGTTGCCGTGGGAAAGGCCCAGCCATAGCCCGATGGCACCTTGGTGCCGACGAAGACGATAGCGCGGTCAGGCGGATTGCTGCCGATCGGGTATTCGTATTCGGTGCCCACCCCTAGCCGCCCCGGCTTTTCGCCGAGCCCAAGGGCGGTCAGCACCGCGCTGTGCCAGCCCGAGCCGTCAACCAGAAAGCGCGAGACCACCTGGCGGATCGCGCCATCCCGGGCGCGGATATCGGACTCAAACAGCCCGTCGCCGCGCCGCCGCGTGGTGAGAAACTTGGTGGCGAGCAAGAGTTTGCGGTTCTTGTGGTCGGATTGCGCGGCAAGCCATTTGTAGAGCCGGGCTGTATCGAGGATCACCACCGTCTCGTCGCCTAGCGGGATCTCGGCGTGGGCCTTGTCGGCGTAAGCATCGGCGCGGCGCACAACATTATACATCTCGGATGGAATGCCGAGGCGCTCGACGTCTTTCAGCCATGAGCCGCCGGAGGTGCGCACCGGGCGGCCGATTTCCTTGTCCTGGTGGACGATCACGCACGTTACGTCATCGGGCAGCGCGGCGGCGACCGAGAGCCCGGCCGGGCCTCCACCGACGATCAGCACGTCGCAGCTGAGGGGGGTCGCGTCCATCGGCAGGGCTCCTGTCGCATCGGTGTTGGGCCGGGTCCGGCGCGGCCGGCGGCGGTTTTCCGCCACCCTATGGCGCGGCGCGCGCCCTGTCTATCGCCGGCCCGGAAGCGGCGCGATTTTCCCCGCGTTGGGGTTGGATTTTTTCCTTGCACATGGTTTGCGCCTCGCCTAGACACGCGCGGACAGACGGCTCGGCCGCCTGCATTGTGGGGCCTTAGCTCAGCTGGGAGAGCGCTTGCATGGCATGCAAGAGGTCAGGGGTTCGATCCCCCTAGGCTCCACCAATCCCCTTGCCAGGAGTCGGAAACTTCGGGTTCTCCGCAACGCGTCTTTTGTCTTTTTTGAGCTTTTTTGCCTGTTTTCAGGCCTGGCGCTCCGGCCTTGGCCCCGGCGCGGGCTGGCGGCGATCAGGAGTAGTGCGTCTCGTAGAGCGGCTCCAGCGTGGTATCGTCGAACAGCGACGAAACCGAGGTTCCGCCCCAGATATTGAGGATCGCCTGGGCGAAGATCGGCGCGGTGGGCACCACGCGGATGTTTGCCGCCGCTTCCACCGCCGGGCTCGGCTCGATCGTATCGGTGATCACGAGGCTCTTCATCACCGAGCCGGTCACCCGCTCCACCGCCGGGCCCGACATCACGCCGTGGGTGATGTAGGCATGCACCTCCTTTGCGCCGCTGTCCAACAGCACCTCAGCCGCCTTCGCCAGCGTGCCGGCGGTATCGGCGATATCGTCGATGATGATGCAGCGCTTGCCAGTGACATCGCCGATCACCGTCATCTCGGCCACTTCACCCGGCTTCTCGCGACGCTTGTCGACAATGGCGAGCGGGGCGTTGATCCG
>MNZL01000033.1 GCA_001873585.1 Rhodobacterales bacterium CG2_30_65_12
CTCGCTGCGGCCCGAGGCGCGGCCCACGGGGAACGGGCTCGCCCGGCTCGCCTCTGCGGTCACGCCGCCGCGCGCCACCAGCCGCAAGGGCTCAGTCTGTGGCGTGGCCGAGATCAAGGGCGAGGCGCTCGCGCCGATCCCGGGGCGCGGTGCCTGTGGCATAGAGCAGCCGGTGCGCGTGGCTTCTGTTTCCGGCGTGGCGCTGGCGCAGCGGCCAACGATCGACTGCACCACCGCGAAGGCGCTCAACACATGGGTGCGCGAAGGCGTGATCCCGGCCGTCGGGCGCACCGGCGGAGGCGTGGCGCAGATCAACGTCATCGCGCATTATTCCTGCCGCAGCCGTAACAACCGCCCCGGCGCCAAGCTCTCGGAGCACAGCTTTGGCCATGCCGTTGACGTGGGCGGTATCGTGCTCAAGGACGGCACCCGGCTGACTGTGCTCGACCAATGGCGCAGCGCGAAATACGGACGTATCATCAAGGCGATGCACAAGGCGGCCTGTGGCCCGTTCGGCACCGTGCTTGGCCCAGGGTCGGACAGCTACCACCAGAACCACCTGCACGTCGATACCGCGCGCTACCGTGGCGGGTCTTACTGCCGCTGACGCGGGCCGGTGGGCTTGCGGGCGCGCATTGGTTTGCCTTTCGGCTTGGGTTTGGCCTTGGCTTGCGGTCCCGGCTCCGGGCCGACCCCGAGCTGGTCGCGCAGCACCCGCGGGCGCACTTCCTCGACCGCGCCGGGCTTGAGTTCGGCCAGCCGGAACGGGCCGTAGCTGATGCGGATGAGTCGCGTTACCTTGAGGCCGATCGCCTCCATCGCCCTGCGGATCTCGCGGTTCTTGCCTTCGCGCAGGCCCACCGTGATCCAGGCGTTTGCGCCCTGCTGGCGATCGAGGATCACGCTCATCGGCTGAAACCGCTCCTGCTCCACCACGAGTCCGGCGCGCAGCGGGGCGAAATCTTCGTCTTTCGGCGTGCCATGCACCCGGACGCGATACTTGCGCACCCATCCGGTGGAGGGCAGCTCGAGCCGGCGCTTGAGGCCGCCGTCGTTGGTGAGCAAAAGCAGGCCCTCGGAGGTGATATCGAGCCGGCCCACGCTCATCACCCGTGGCAGAGTGTCGGGCAGGGCATCAAACACCGTGTTGCGGCCTTTTTCGTCTTTCGCCGTGGTCACCAGGCCCAGCGGCTTGTGGTAGAGCCAGAGCCGTGGCGCTTCGGGTGCGCCCACCGGCTTGCCGTCGACGGTGACGGCATCGGCTTCGGTCACGTTCAGCGCCGGGCTGGTGAGCGTCTTGCCGTTCACCGCCACCAGGCCCGCCTCGATCAGCCGTTCGGCCTCACGGCGGCTGGCAATACCGGCGCGAGAGAGAAACTTGGCGATGCGCTCGCCCTTGGGGCTTGGGGTGGGGGGCTCGGTGCTCATGTTCCTTCCCTATGGGCGCGGACCGGGCTTGTCCAGCGCGCGTGCACGCGGCATGAGGGGGGATGAGCTTTACCTCCTTCATGGATCTTGCCCTCGAAGAGGCGCGCGCGGCGGGGAGGCGCGGCGAGGTGCCGGTGGGTGCTGTGGTGGCCTCGCCCGAGGGGCGCATCGTCGCCCGCGCCGGCAACCGGACGCGAGAGTTGGCCGATCCGACGGCCCATGCCGAAATGCTGGCAATCCGCGCCGCCTGTGCCGCGCTGGGACGCGAACGGCTCACCGGCCACGATCTTTACGTCACGCTGGAACCCTGCCCGATGTGCGCAGCGGCAATCGGCTTTGCCCGCATTCGCCGGCTCTATTACGGCGCCGCCGACCCGAAATCGGGCGGAACGGCGCATGGCGCGCGGGTGTTTGCCCATCCGCAATGCCACCATGCGCCCGAGGTTTACGACGGGATCGGTGCGGGCGAGGCGGAGCGGTTGCTCAAGGGGTTCTTCGAAGAAAAGCGCTGAACTGAGCGGCTCCGGCTGCTTCTTTGGTCCGAAAATACCTTGCGGGGGTCCGGGGGTGCAAAACCCCCGGCGCTGACGGGCCTACCAGTGCGGTGGTTTCTGGTCGGCGAGCGGGATCGACCCCGCGCTGTCCTGCTCGCGCTCCATGATCATCTGCAGCCGCCGCGCGAGGCGGTCGATCTCGCGGTCTTGCCGGGCGATCACCTCCGACAAGTCGTCGACCACCTTCACGAGGTGCGCCACGCTTTCTTCCAGTGCCGTGATCCGCGTTTCCATGCCCATGCTCCCTGTTGCCCCTTGGCCCCTCGTCGGCTAGACCGCGCCCGAGGCAACCACGGGAACCGTCATGGCCAAGGAAAAGAAACAGTCCCGGCCCAGGGCCGAGACGCCAAAGGGGTTTCGCGACTATTTCGGCGCTGAGGTGGACGAACGCAAGCAGATGCTTGACCGGATCGCCGCTGTCTACCACGCCTACGGCTTCGACGCGCTGGAAAGCTCGGCTGTCGAGACGGTGGAGAGCCTGGGCAAATACCTGCCCGATGTCGACCGGCCGAATGCGGGCGTGTTTGCCTGGCAGGAGGCGGACGACGCCACCTGGCTGGCGCTGCGCTACGATCTTACCGCGCCGCTCGCGCGCGTTTACGCCCAGCACCGCAATGATCTGCCCACCCCCTACCGGCGCTATGCCATGGGCCCGGTCTGGCGCAACGAAAAGCCGGGGCCGGGGCGGTTTCGCCAGTTCTATCAATGCGACGCCGATACCGTGGGCAGCGCCAGCATGGCGGCGGATGCCGAGATTTGCGCGATGCTGGCCGAGACGCTTGAGCAGGTGGGCATCCCGCGCGGCGATTACGTGATCCGGGTGAACAACCGGAAGGTCTTGAACGGGGTGCTTGATGTAATCGCGCCGCAAGGAACACGGGCTGCTGATGAAAGCGTCCGAACGACAATGCAGCGCGTGTTCGATAGCGAAAAGCGCGCAGACATCCTCCGGACCATCGACAAATTCGACAAGGTGGGCGAGGCCGGCGTGCGCGAGCTTCTGGGCAAGGGTCGGCTGGATGCATCCGGGGCCTATATCGACGGCGTTGGGCTCGACGATCAGCAAGCTGATAGAGTCTTGAGTTTCCTGACCGCTAAAGGCGATACCAATGAACAGACGCTCCAAGGCTTGCAGGAAACAGTTGGTGACAGCTCGGTTGGCGCTGAAGGTGTCTGGGAGCTTCGCCAGATCGCCGACCTCCTCGCCGCCCAGGGCTACGGCCCCGACCGGATCGTCATCGACCCCTCGGTGGTGCGTGGCCTCGGCTACTACACCGGCCCGGTGTTCGAGGCCGAACTCACCTTCGAGATCCTCGACGAAAAGGGGCGCCCGCGCCAGTTTGGCAGCGTCGCCGGCGGTGGGCGCTATGACGATCTCGTCAAGCGCTTTACCGGGCAGGCGGTGCCGGCCACCGGCATCTCCATCGGGGTGGATCGGCTGCTGGCCGCGCTGCGCGCCAAGGGCCGGATCGGCGGCACGGAGCACGGCCCGGTGGTGGTCACGGTGATGGACCGCGAGCGGATGGCCGATTACTTCCAGATGGTGGGTGAGTTGAGGGCGGCGGGTATCCGCGCTGAGGTCTACCTTGGAAACCCAAAGAATTTCGGCAACCAGATGAAATACGCCGACAAGCGCGGCGCGCCGGTGGCGGTGATCGAAGGCGGCGACGAAAAGCTGCGCGGCGTGGTGCAGATCAAGGATCTGATTCTCGGTTCGAAGATCGCCGAGAACGCGACGTTGGAAGAGTGGAAGGAGCGCCCGAGCCAGGTGGAGGTTTCGCGCGGCGAACTCGTGGACGAGGTTCGAAAAATGCTGAGTGCGCAGGATGGCTGACCCCTCCGCCATCCGCGACGAGGCGGCGCGGCTGGTGGCCTTCTTCGAGGCGAAAGGCGCGCGGCGGGTCGATCCGCCGGTGCTGCTGCCGGCGGAAACGCTGCTCGATCTTTACGGCGAAGACATCCGCGCGCGCGCCTATGTAACCGCCGATCCGCGCTACGGCGAGGCAATGCTGAGGCCCGATTTTACCGTGCCGGTGGTGCAGATGCACATGAATGCGGGCGACGAGGCAGCACGCTACACCTACGCCGGCGAGGTGTTTCGCAAGCCCGAAGGCGCAAGCCGCCGCCCGGCGGAATATATCCAGGTAGGGTTCGAGCTGTTTGCCGGTGGCGCGTCCGCCGAGGCCGATGCCGAGGTGTTCGCCCTGATTGCCAAGGCCCTGGCGCCGCTTGGCCTGCGCGCCGCGACCGGCGATTTCGGCATCCTCAAGGCCGCCGTTTCGGGGCTTTCCACCACCGAGCCGCGCAAGCGTGCGCTGATGCGCCACCTCTGGCGGCCGCGCCGGTTTCGCGCCCTGCTTGACCGATTCGCCGGTCGCGCTCCCGCGCCCGAAGGCCGGGCCGAGCTGCTCGCCAAACCCGATCCGACGGCCTGCGTAGCACCGCTGGTTGGCTTGCGGACCAAAGCCGAGATCGCGGCCCGGATCGCCGCCCTGCGCGAAGATGCCGCCGCGCCGCCAATCCCGGCCGCTGAGGTGGCGCTGCTCGACGATCTGCTGTCCTTGCGCGAAACCATGGCCAACATCACCGAGCACCTGCGCGATCTCGCCGTCGACATGCCGACGATCGGCCCCGCCGTCGAGCGGCTGGCGGCACGGGGGCAGGCGCTGGCGGCGCATGGGGTGGATATCGAGGCGCTGGAGTTCGAGGGCTCTTACGGCCGCACTGCGCTCGAATATTACGACGGTTTCGTGTTCGGCTTCTATGCCGAGGGCCGGCCCGATCTGCCGCCCGTGGCCACCGGCGGGCGCTACGATGCGCTGACGCGAGTGCTCGGGCGCGGCCACGAGATCCCGGCGGTGGGCGCGGTGATCCGCCCCGAGCTGGTGCTCGATCAGAAGGAGCGCCGCGCATGAGCGTGAAGCTGGGCGTGCCCTCCAAGGGCCGGTTGATGGAAAAGACCTTCGACTGGTTCGGTGCCCGTGGCGTGACGCTCTCGCGCACCGGCTCGGAGCGGGAATATTCCGGTGCGGTGGAGGGGATAGACGGGCTCGAGTTGGTGCTGCTCGCGGCAGGCGAGATCCCGCGCGAACTGGCGGCGGGGCGCATTCACCTCGGCGTTACCGGCTCCGATCTTGTGCGCGAAAAGCTTGGCGATTGGCAGGACAAGGTATTGGAACTCGAGCCGCTGGGCTTTGGCCATGCCGATCTGATCATTGCCGTGCCGAAGGCCTGGGTGGATGTGACCACCCTTGACGATCTTGATGCCGTGGCGGCGGCATTCCGCGCGGCGCACGGCTTTCGGCTGCGCATCGCCACCAAGTATCACCGGCTCGTGCGCGACTACCTGCGCGAGCATGGGGTAGCCGATTACCAGCTCGTCGACAGCCAGGGCGCGACCGAGGGCACGGTGAAGAACGAAACCGCCGAGGCGATCGCAGATATCACCTCGACCGGTGAGACTCTGCGCGCCAATCACCTCAAGGTGCTTGCGGGCGGGCCGGTGCACCGCAGCCAGGCGACGCTGTTCAAATCGCGCTCCGCACCCTGGACCGATGAAACCCGCGCGCTCTTGGCGCGGCTGAAGGCACAGCTCGGCATCGACCGGTAATCCAGCGGTGCGCCTGCGGCGCGCGCCTTTGCGGTGATGGGGGCGCTGCCCCCAAACCCCCGAGGTATTTCTGGACCAAAGAAACAGGCGATCTTCTTTGGTCTGCAAATACCTTCGGGGGGTGAGCCCGCAGGGCGAGGGGGGCAGACAGCCCCCCTTTGCGACGGTTCAGACCTCGATCGGCTGCAAGACCTGTGGCTCGATCACGTCCACCCCCGTCAGCACTTCTTTCATCAGCGCGGCCGATTGTTCGAGCGCCGGGAAGGTGCGGTAGTGGCAGGGGATCAGTGTGCGGAAGTTGAAGTATTTGCGCGCAGCATAAGAGGCGCGCGCCATATCCATGGTGTAATACCCGCCCGCGCACATGAGCCCGATGTCGGGATTGTGCACCTCGCCCATCCAGGCCATGTCGGCCATGATGTCGGTATCGCCAGTGGCGTAGATCACGTGGCCGTCGCCGGCGATCATGTAGCCCGATTCGGTGCCGGTGTAGACCGGGCCGCCGGCGCTCTGGCTGGCCGAGGAATGGCTGGCGTTGACCATCGTCACCGCCACCCGACCAAGCTTCACCGTGCCACCCTTGTTGAAGCCGATGGTGGGGAAATCGTAGCGTGCCGCCCACCATTGCATGAGGTCGTAGATCCCGACCGCCGGGATGCCGAGCCGCTCGCAGATCATCGGCGCGTCGGCGCCGTGGTCGGAATGGCCGTGGGTGACAAGCACATGGGTCGCGCCGGCGATGGCGGCGTCGTGCTGCGCGGCGGGCAGCATCGGATTTCCCTCGAGCCAGGGGTCGAGCAAGATCACTGCATCTTCGATTTCGAGGCGAAAGCTCGCGTGGCCGAGCCAGGTGATTTTCATGTTGGCCTCCTTTGTTGTCGGGGCCATGGTAGCACGGGAGCGGGGCGAAGAAAGTGGATTGGTCGGCTCGCGTCGGCGGCTGCAACGAACGGCTCGATTCGGGGCTCTGAGCCGCGCCGGTGAAAGCCGCAACCAACCCGGCCTTGCGCGTCGTAGCGGGGCGCACGCTTGCCAGTTGCGAACATCCCGGCGGCGAGTCTCGCCCCGATCGGCATCAATTCTTTCCTGTTTCGCACATTTTCCCAAAGTTGGGCCGGGCGGGCAAAGACCCGGCCATCCCGCGTCTACCAGGTCGCGGTGCCGTGCTCTCCCTCGGCCCGCATTTTCTGCGGCGCACCCTCAATGTGCTGATGCTGGGCTGGGTGATCGGGGTCTGCCGTGCCCACATGCTTGCGGGCGAAGCGCGCGGGCGGTAAATGGGCGGGGAAACCCGAAACGGGAGGCCCCCATGTCGATCGACATCGAAACCGCGCGAAAAGTGGCGCATCTCGCCCGCATCAGGGTCGAGGAAGACCGGTTGCCAGCGCTGGCGCAGGAATTTTCCAACATCCTCGCCTTCATCGAGCAGCTCAACGAGGTGAACGTGGACGACATCGAACCGATGGTCTCGGTCACACCGATGCGGCTGAAGCGCCGCGCGGACGTGGTGACGGACGGCGGCTACCAGGACAAGATCCTGTCAAACGCGCCGGACGCCCGCGAGGGTTTTTTTGCCGTGCCGAAAGTGGTGGAGTGAGCCATGTCTGATCTCAACAAGCTGACCATTTCGGGGGCGCGTGACGCGCTGGCCAAGGGCGAGACCACGGCGCAGGCGCTCACCGAGGCCTGCCTGGCCGAGATTGAGGGCGCGGGCGCGCTCGGTGCCTTCGTGCACAAGACGCCGGAGATCGCGCTGGACCAGGCCAAGGCGGCCGATGCCCGGATCAAGGCAGGCGAGGCCACGGCGATGACGGGCATTCCGCTCGGGATCAAGGATTTGTTCTGCACCCGGGGTGTGCCCAGCCAGGCTGCCAGCCGCATCCTCGAAGGCTTCAAGCCGGAATACGAATCGACCGTGACGCAGAAGCTGTTCGACGCCGGCGCGGTGATGCTCGGCAAGCTCAACATGGATGAATTCGCCATGGGTAGCTCGACCGAAACCTCCGTTTACGGCAACGCGGTGAACCCGTGGAAGGTTGACGAGCGCCAGCTTACCCCCGGCGGCTCTTCGGGCGGATCGGCCAGCGCGGTCGCCGCCGACCTCTGCCTTGCCGCCACCGGCACCGATACCGGCGGCTCGATCCGCCAGCCCGCCGCCTTCGCCGGCATTACGGGCTTGAAGCCCACTTATGGCCGGGTCTCGCGCTGGGGTATCGTTGCCTTCGCCTCGTCGCTCGATCAGGCCGGGCCGATGACCAAGAGCGTGCGCGACGCCGCGATCATGCTCAGTGCCATGGCCGGGCATGACCCGAAGGATTCCACTTCGCGCGATCTTGCCGTGCCGGATTTCGAGGCCGCGCTCACCGGCGATATCAAGGGCACGGTGATCGGCATCCCGCGCGAATACCGCCTCGACGGTATGCCTGCCGAGATCGAAAAGCTCTGGGACGAGGGCAAGGCGATGCTCGCCGATGCCGGCGCCCGGATGATCGACATCAGCCTGCCGCACACCAAATACGCGCTGCCGGCCTATTATGTGATTGCGCCCGCCGAGGCGTCGTCAAACCTCGCGCGCTATGATGGTGTGCGCTTTGGCCGCCGCGCCAGGCTCGCGGCCGGCGATGGCATTACCGAGATGTATGAAAAAACCCGCGCCGAGGGCTTCGGCGACGAGGTTCAGCGCCGGGTGATGGTGGGCACTTACGTGCTCTCGGCGGGGTTCTACGATGCCTATTACAACCGCGCCCGCAAGGTGCGCGCCTTGATCAAGCGCGATTTCGAAGAGGCCTTCGATCAGGGCGTGGATGCCATCCTAACGCCCGCCACGCCCTCGGCCGCCTTCGGCTTGGGCGAAATGGCCGATGCCGACCCGGTGGCGATGTATCTCAATGATGTGTTCACGGTCACGGTCAATCTCGCCGGGCTGCCGGGCATCTCGGTGCCTGCCGGGCTTGACGTCGAGGGGCTGCCGCTTGGGCTGCAACTGATCGGCAAGCCGTGGGAAGAGGGCGATCTGCTGAATACCGCCTATGCGCTTGAACGTGCGGCGGGGTTTGTTTCCAAGCCGGAGAAATGGTGGTAGACCGCCTCGCCAAAGCCGCCATGGCCAAGGACGTTCGGGGGAAGCTCATGCG
>MNZL01000006.1 GCA_001873585.1 Rhodobacterales bacterium CG2_30_65_12
GAAGCCCGGCGGATTCTCGCCGAACTCAGCCGCGAGGCCCGGCATGGCGGCACCTTCACGCCCGCGGACTACCGCGATCTTTTTTTCGCGGTTCTGACGCGCGGCGAGGTGCGCGATCCGGTGCTGCCACACCCCGGTATTCGCATTTGGGGCACTCTCGAAGCGCGGGTGCAGGGCGTTGGCCTCGTTGTTCTCGCCGGGCTCAACGAAGGCACATGGCCGGAAACGCCGCCGCCCGACCCGTGGATGAATCGCAAGATGCGCGCCGCTGCCGGCCTGCTGCTGCCGGAACGCCGGATTGGCCTTTCGGCGCACGACTTCCAGCAGGCAGTTGCCGCCGAAGAGGTGGTGCTCAGCCGCGCGATCCGCGACGACGAGAGCCAAACGGTGCCCTCGCGCTGGGTCAACCGGCTGACGAACCTGATGCAGGGGATGTCGGACGAAGGCGCGAAGGCGCTGAAAACCATGCGCGAACGCGGGGCCGACTGGCTGCGCATGGCCGAGGTGCTCGACGCCGCCGAACGCGTGCCTCCCGCACCCCGGCCCTCGCCCCGCCCACCCGTTGCCGCGCGGCCGCGCCAGCTTTCCGTCACCCGGATCACCACGCTGGTGCGCGACCCTTATGCCGTCTACGCCGACAAGGTGCTGCGCCTGCGCCCGCTTGGCGCGCTCAACCAATCAGCCGACGCGCCACTTCGTGGCACGATCCTGCACAAGGTGCTGGAACGGTTCATCGACGAAACGCCCGAGGGCGAAGCCCCGCAGGCGGGCCGCGCGCGGCTGATGGAGGTGGCCCACGAGGTGCTTGAAGCCGAAGCGCCCTGGCCCGCCGCCCGTGTGCTCTGGCTCGCCAAGCTTGCCCGGATCGCCGATGCCTTCCTTGCCGACGAGGCCGACCGCCGCAGCCGCGCCACGCCGCTCAAGCTTGAAGCCCCCGGGCGGATGGTTTTCGACATGCTTGATTTTACCCTGACCGGCACCGCCGACCGGATCGACCGCGACGAGGCCGGCGCCCTTTTCATCTACGATTACAAGACCGGCAAGATCCCAACCCCGGCCGAGCGCGAGCACATCGACAAGCAGCTCTACCTTGAAGCCGTGATGGCACGCGCTGGCGCTTTCAAGGAGATTGCCGCCGCGAAGGTGGCCGAGGTGGGCTATATCGGCCTCGGGTCTTCCCCCAGGTTCGAGCGGATCGAGATTGCCGACGATATCATCGCCGAAACCCGGGACGACCTGATCACGTTGATCGCCCGCTATCGCCAACGCGCGCAGGGCTACACCGCCCGCCGCCTTGCCCAAACCCAGCGCTTCGCCGGCGATTACGATCACCTTTCGCGCTACGGCGAATGGGATCATTCCACACCAGCCACGCCAGAGGAGGTGGGCGAATGAAGCCGAATGACGCCACTCTGCGCCAGATCGAGGCCGCCGACCCGACGCTCAATACCTGGCTTTCGGCCAACGCCGGCTCGGGCAAGACGCGGGTGCTCACCGACCGGGTGGCCCGGCTCCTGCTCGCGGGCGTCTCGCCGCAGAACATCCTTTGCCTGACCTATACCAAGGCGGCCGCGAGCGAGATGCAGAACCGGCTGTTTGAGCGGCTCGGAAGTTGGGCGATGAAGCCCGATGTGACATTGCGCGAGGAGCTTGCCGAACTGGGCGTGATGGAGGTTGACGGCCTCGCCCGCGCCCGCCGCCTGTTTGCCAGTGCGATCGAAACACCCGGCGGGCTGAAGATTCAAACCATCCATTCCTTCTGTGCCGCGATCCTGCGCCGCTTCCCGCTCGAAGCAGGCGTAACCCCGCAATTTCAGGAAATGGACGATCGCTCCGCGAAGATCCTGCAAGCGGAGGTGCTTGATGACATGGCGGCAGGGCCGGAGCGCCCACTGGTGGACGCCGTCGCCGCCTTCTTCACCGACCAGGATTTTGCCAATTTCACGCGCGAGGTGGTCAGCCGCCGCGAAGCCTTTGCGGCAGAGGTAACGCAGGAACAGATTTGGGGCTGGGTTGGGCTTGAGCCGGGCTTTGACGAAGCGGGCTTGGAAGCAGTTGCGTTCACGCCGGGCGACGGTGATCTCATCGAAGCCCTCGCCCCGATCCTTGCGACAGGCAAAACCACCGATGTGCGGAATTTTGAAAAACTCGCGGCGCTTGCCGCCAACCGCTCAAGCTGGCGTGATCTTCCGGTTCTGGAAGATGTTTTCCTCACAGGCGCAAAGGCGAAAGTGCCGTTTTCCGCCAAGATAGGGTCTATTCCAACAGCGGATCTTCAAAAAGGGCCTGCCGCGCCTCTCATCCCTGCGCTCAATGACCTGATGCAGCGCATTGAGGCCGCCCGGCCCCTGCGCCTCGCGCTTGAGACGGCCCGAAAGACCTTCGCTCTGCATCGCTTTGCCCGGCCCTTCGTGGTGGAATACGAGCAGCGCAAACACGCTCGCGGCTGGCTTGATTTTGACGATCTCATCACCCTCGCGGGCCGGCTGCTGAACGATCCGGGCCTTGCGGCCTGGGTGCTTTACCGGCTTGATGGCGGGATCGACCATATCCTTGTTGACGAGGCGCAAGATACGAGCCCGGCGCAATGGCGGGTGATCGAAAGCCTCGCGCGCGAGTTCACCAGTGGCGAGAGTGCGCGGAGCGACCGGGAGCGCACCCTTTTTGTGGTTGGCGATCTCAAACAGTCGATCTACTCGTTCCAGGGTGCTGATCCCGCCGAGTTCACCCGCATGCATGGGGTATTCGATAACGCTTTTCGTCAGGTCGGGCGGGCGGTCAAGCCGTTGCAACTCGAATATTCCTTCCGCTCGTCCCGAGCGATTCTCGACGTGGTGGATTTTAGCCTCGCAAGCGCGCCGGGGTTGGGGGATGCGATCAAGCACATCGCCTTCGACAACGACAAGCCGGGGCGCGTCGATCTCTGGCCCGTTGTGGAAAGCGCCGGCAAGCCCGAGGCGCACCCCTGGACCGATCCCGTCGACATGCTAGCACCCGAGGATGCTCCGGTAGTGCTGGCGAACCGGGTGGCCGATGCCATTGCGGAGATGCTCGAAACAGGCTCTATTCAGGCCAAAGATGGAAGTTTGAAGCGAATTGCGCCCGGCGATGTGCTGGTGCTGGTGCGCCGCCGGTCAGACCTGTTTCACGAGGTGATCCGAGCCTGCAAAGCCCGGGGCCTGCCGATTGCCGGAGCCGATCGGCTGCGGATCGAGGCCGAGTTGGCAGTAAAGGATATCACGGCCGTTCTCGCCATTCTTGCCACACCGGAAGACAATCTATCGCTCGCGGCCGCCTTGCGCTCGCCGTTGTTTGGCCTGAGCGAAGACAGCCTGTTTCGTCTCGCCCATGATCGCGGAAAGCAGTATTTGTGGAACGTATTGCGCGACCGCGCCGAGGCTCACCCCGAAGTGGTGGCAATCCTCGACGATCTGCGCAGCGAGGCCGATTTCTTGCGGCCCTACGACCTGATCGACCGGATTCTCACGCGCCACGACGGCCGCCGCCGACTGATCGCCCGTCTCGGCCCGGAAGCCGAAGACGGGATCGACGCATTGCTGGCCCAAGCCCTCACCTACGAGAAAATGGAGGTGCCCAGCCTTACCGGATTCCTCTCCTGGCTCGCCGCCGGAGAAGTTGAAGTGAAGCGCCAGATGGACGACGCGGGCGATCAGATTCGGGTGATGACCGTGCATGGCGCCAAGGGGCTGGAAAAGCCCGTGGTATTTCTGCCCGACACGGCGCGGCGCCAAGGCCGAGGGGGCAGCAAAACCATTGCAGCCGAAGGCCGCACCCTCTGGCGCACCGGCCGAGATAGCGCGCCCGAGATCGTGGCGTCGGCGCTCGACACTGCAAAAGACCGGGACTGGGAAGAAAACATGCGGCTGCTCTACGTTGGCATGACCCGCGCCGAAAGCTGGCTGATCGTGGCCGGGGCGGGCGACGTGGGCAAGGAAGGCGAGGCGGCAAGCTGGTATCGGATCGTCGAGGCGGGGCTGCGGAAGGCGACCGCGGCGCGGCACGATTTTGCGCTCGGGCAAGGCCTGCGATTCGAAACCGGCGCTTGGGAAAGGACGCAGGAGGGCGCACAGGTGAAGCAATCCGCTCCCGTGGCCCTTCCGGCATGGGCGCTCACCGCCCCTGGCGTGCCGGCACCATCACCCGGCCCGCTTGTGCCCTCCAAGCTGGGCGGCGCAAAGGTGCTGGGCGCAGCGGCCGACGACACGGCCGCGCTCGACGCCGCCTTGCGCCACGGGCGGCAGGTGCACCGCCTGCTCGAATTCCTGCCAAGCTACGACCCCGCATCCTGGGCGCGGATCGCGCCCGATCTGCTCGCCTTCGGCGAAGATGCCGCGAGCAGCGAAGACGCGGCTGAGCTTCTGCAAGAAGCGCGCAGAGTGCTCGAAACGCCAGGTCTGGAGTTCTTGTTCGCGTCAGACACGTTGGCCGAAGTCGAGCTGTCGGCGCCGGTTGATCTTGTCGGGGCAAACCGAATCCACGGGATCATCGACCGGCTCGTGATCGCGCCTGATCGCGTGCTCGCGGTGGATTTCAAAACCAACCGCGATGTGCCGGATCGCCCGGATGTGATCCCCGAAGGCATTCTTCGGCAGATGGGGGCCTATGAATCGGCGCTGGCAGGGGTGTATCCTGAGCGCAGGATCGAAACGGCGATCCTCTGGACCCGCACCGCGCAGCTCATGCCGCTCCCGACCGGTGTAGCCCTGCGCGCTTTTGGCCGACTTGACGTATCGGGGGGCACTACATAGGTTCCACACAACTCAAATTCCTCAGGAGTCTTTCCAATGACAACTACAAAAGTGACCGACGATACCTTCGAACAGGAAGTTCTCAAAAGCGACGTGCCCGTCATTGTCGACTTCTGGGCCGAATGGTGCGGTCCCTGCAAGATGATCGGCCCCGCCCTTGAAGAGCTGGCCATTCAATACGAAGGCAAGATCAAGATCGCCAAGGTCAATGTCGATGAAAATCCGTCTTCGCCGGCGATGATGGGTGTGCGCGGCATCCCGACGCTGTTCATGTTCAAGGGCGGCCAGGTGGTTTCGCACAAAATCGGCGCTGCCCCGAAAGCGGCGCTGGAGACCTGGATCACCGAAGCGATCTGATTGCGCCAGGCTCTTAAAGAAACGCCCGTGACGTAGCAAACGTCGCGGGCGTTTTTCTTTGCGCTTTGAGCTGTGTGAACAAAAAACCCCGCCACGAGGGCGGGGTTTCTCTCAGGCCTTGCGGCCCGATAAGTTTTAGACCGGGCTCAGAGGAGCCAGATCGCGGCGCCAACGGCGGCCAGGAAGAGCAGCGGAACGATGATGCCGGCAGCCGACGACGACGTCGCGGTTTCGACAACAATTTCCGGCTCAACGATCGGGTCGACGAGCGAACCGGCGTGGGCAGCGGTGGCGGCGAGAGCGGCAACGGCCGCAGCAAGCATTACTTTTTTCATCTCAATCTCCAATTGATCTTCCGACGCGAACGCCGGAACAAGGGTAGTTCTGTACCTCGTGAGCTTAGAAAACCGAACTACGGGATTTTTGCAACTGGATTCGGCAAAAACGCCGCTGGGGTGTTAGATTAGCAACACCTGAGTGCCCACATTTGCCAAGGCAAAAAGCTCCTGGATATGCTCATTGTACAGTCCGATGCAGCCGTTCGAGCTGCGCCGTCCGATCTTGCGCGTATCATGGGTGCCATGAATGCGGTAATAGGTCCAGCTCAGGTAAAGCGCATGGGTGCCGAGCGGGTTGTCCGGCCCCGGCGGAATATAGGCGGGCCACTCGGGATTTCGCTTCAGCATCGAGGGCGTCGGGCGCCAGTCGGGGCCTTCTACCTTGCGCACTACCGAGGTTCTGCCGCGCCGCGTCATTTCGTCGGTCAGCGGCACGGACGTGGGGTAGAGCTTGTAGATCGAAGCGTCTTGCGACCAGTAATGCAACGCGCGCGAGGTGGTATCGACCAGGATCGCGCCCTTGCTGAGGTTTGAGAAATAGGGCCGCCAATCGAGCGAGCGAAAGCTCGAAATATTATGACGCACAACCTCGGAAATATCGCGCTCCACCTCTGTGGAGGTCGCATCCGTATCCTGCCCCAGACCAGGCGCGGCCAAAAGCCCGCCCGCCGCAGCGGCAGCGGTGGTAGCCAGGAACGACCGGCGGCCAAACATCACTTTTCCGCGCGTGCTCATGGGGGTTTCGATCCTCGATTGCCTGTTAATGCGAGGCGATATATACGGCCTGCAACCTGCCGCCGCAAATCAAACCATCGTCAGATCGCCGTTTTTTGCCGATGGTCCCGGTTGAAGTTTCTCACGGGCTTGGCAGAATGAGCCAAAAATTTCAGGGAACTGGATAAACAGCATGATACGCGCACTCGTTCTGATCGCCGCCGTCGGCCTGAGCCTCGCGGCCTGCGATACCGCAAACCCGGTTCGCATCGGGCCCGACGGCAAGCCGATGCCGACGGCGCACCAGATCTCATCGTTTGAAACCAACAAGATCATCTATCGAATGCTCGATTCGATCAACGAGCTGCGCGTGGCAGCCGGCGCGCCGCCCGTTGCGCTCAGTTCGCAGCTGACGGCTGCCGCCGCTACCCATGCGCGCGACATGAGCGTGCAGAACCGGCCGTGGCACTTCGGGTCCGATGGCTCTTCGCCACTCGACCGGGTTGCCCGCACCGGCTACACCGGCATGATGCTGGGCGAAAACATTTCCGAAACTTTCGAGACCGAGCTGGAAACGCTGGCCGCCTGGATGGAACAGAAAGACACCCGCGATGTGATCCTCGATCGCCGCGCACGCAACCTCGGCTTTGCCTGGTTTCAGGAAACCAATGGCAAGGTCTGGTGGACGCTGGTGATGGGCGGCTGATACCCAGCCGCGCCGCTAGCGTTTCCAACCTGACAGATGGTTCCCGCGCATCGGCGGGACGCGGTGCGGCGATGCGCGGCGGCCTGCGGCCGCTGTTTCGCGCAGGGCGCTCGGGGCAATCGTTCCCTTTCGGGTCGCTTTTGGCGGGTGGGGAACACTAGGGTAAAATGTCGATCGGTGTGCCAACTTTGACCATCGCGTAGATATCTTCAATCTCGCGGTCGGTCACGGCGATGCAGCCCGCCGTCCAATCCGCCTTGCCGCGATCGCGCCGCTCGACGGGGCCGCCGTGAATGAAGATATCGCCGCCTGGATCGGTCCCCGCCTCTTTCGCCAAGCTGAGATCCTTGTCGTCAGGATAGGAAATGCCAAGCGAGAGGTGAAACTCGCTGTCGGGGTTCTTGCGGTTGATCGTGTAGCTTCCCTCGGGCGTTTTGCCGTCGCCATACTGCTCTTTGTGCCCCACAGGGGCATATCCGAGGTTGATCTTGTGGCTGGCGAGCGCGGTATCGTTGTGCATCAGATACATCGTGCGTTCACCCTTCAAGATCAGCACCCGCGTCACCTCTGGCCCATCGTAGGATTTGAATTTTGAGCAGGAGGCGAGGCCGAAGAGGCCCAGCATCGTCAAAACCACAAGAAACGCGCGCATCTCGCCTGCCTTTATCGGAACGTGTTTGGCTTGGCTTACAGGATTTCGTGTGAGCCGGGAAGCGCCAAGGCTTCAGCGGTGAAATTGCGCGGCGAGTTCCACATGGGTTGACCAGCGAAACTGGTCGATCACCACCAGATCGGCGAGCCGGAATCCGGCCTCCACCAGCAGCCGCGCATCGCGGGAAAAGCTCACCGGGTTGCACGATACCGCGGCGACCCGGCGCACCGACGATCTTGCAATCTCGCGCATCTGCGCCTCCGCTCCGGCGCGCGGCGGGTCGATCACTATGGCGTCAAATCGGTTCAACTCGTCGGGCAGCAGGGGCCGACGATACAGATCGCGCGCCTCGGTGGTAACGCGCTTGAGCCCGGTGGCGCCGCGCCAACCGTGATCGAGCGCCTCGAGCATCGCCGCCTCGCCCTCGACGGCATGCACCTCAGCGCCCAAGGCAAGCGGCAGCGAAAACGTGCCGCTTCCGGCGAAAAGATCGACGACCTTCGCCGCATTGCCCACAGCTGAACGCACCGCGCGCAACAGCGCCGCTTCACCCTCGGCTGTCGCCTGCAAGAACGCGCCCGGCGGCGGCTTCACATCGGCCACACCGAACCGCTGGGTAGGCGGCGCGGCCTGCGCCACAAGCTCGCCCTCCCAGGTGAGCCGGGCAAATCCGCGCGCACCAGCGATCGCGGCAAGCTCCATTTGCAGCGTCGGATCAAGTGGCTTGCCCCCGGTCACCGCCACGTCAGGCCCGTTTTGGGTGAGCGCAACCGTCAGCCGCAGCGTGCCCTTGCGCGAACCGCCCAGCGCCACGAGATCTTCGAGGGCCGGCAGAGCTTCGATCAGATCGGGGTGCAGCAGCTGGCAATCGGGGATCGCCGTTATGACCTCGGATTTCGGGGTGTGAAATCCGACCAAAGCGCCGGCCTTGGTGCGCCGGGCCGAGAGCACGGCGCGGCGACGTGAATGGGGCGGAGACGTCTCTATTCCGGCCGAGATTGCCTCCATTCCCTGCGCCACAAGTGCCGTGCGCACCACGTCGAGCTTCCAGGCAGAAACGAAAGCATCGGACGCATGTTGCAGCGCGCAGCCACCGCAGGATTTGTAATGCCGGCACGGCGGGCGCACACGATCTTGCGAAGGCTCGAGGATGCGCAGCACCTCGATCCTGTCGCCCTCAAGCACAC
>MNZL01000002.1:0-4908 GCA_001873585.1 Rhodobacterales bacterium CG2_30_65_12
TGGTTGCCGCCGCTTGAAGCCCTGGTGCGCGAGATCGTCGCCTCCGGGCGGCCGCTGATCGGCGTTTGCTTCGGCCACCAGCTGATTGCCAAGGCGCTCGGTGGCACCGTCGAAAAATACCGCGGCGGCTGGGCCGTGGGGCGGCAGGTGTATGATTTCGGAGACGAAAAACTGGCGCTCAACGCCTGGCACCAGGACCAGGTGACAACACCGCCCGAGGGCGCGCAGGTGATCGCCGATAACCCGTTTTGCGCAAATGCGGGCATGGTGATCGGCGGCAACGTGTTCACCGTTCAGCCGCACCCCGAGTTCAACGCCGCGTTTCTCGAAGCGCTGATGAGCTATCGCAGCGGCGCGGTGCCGCCCGATCTGCTCGACCGCGCCCGCGCCACGCTGGCAGACCCGACCGACGACATCAAAATGGCCGACCGCATGGCGGCATTCTTCCGAACGGGGGCCAGGCAATGAGCACCGAAAACTGGATGGACCAACTGCCCGAGGCCGCACGCACCTTTCTCGAAGGGCGCCGCCTCGACGAGGTGGAATGTATCATCGGCGATCTGCCCGGGATCGCGCGCGGCAAGGCGGTGCCGGCTGGCAAGTTCGCCCGCCAACCCTACTTTCACCTGCCCGAATCGATCTTCTTCCAGACCATCACCGGCGATTGGCCCGACGAGGCGGCGGAAGACGGCTTTGTCGAGCGCGACATGATTCTCAAGCCCGATATGTCGACCGCCACCGCCGCGCCCTGGACCGCAGACTGGACGCTGCAGGTAATCCACGACGCCTATGACCGCACCGGGGAAGTGGTGCCGCTGGCGCCGCGTAATGTGCTGAAACGTGTGGTCGGGCTTTACCGCGCGCAGGGCTGGGAGCCGGTGGTGGCGCCGGAGATGGAATTTTACCTCGTCGCCCGCAACCTCGATCCGGCCAAAAGCATCGAGCCGATGATGGGCCGCTCAGGCCGCCCCGCCGCCGCCCGCCAGGCCTATTCGATGACCGCCGTCGACGAGTTTGGCCCGGTGATCGACGATATCTATGACTTCGCCGAGGCCCAGGGCTTCGAGATCGACGGTATCACCCAGGAAGGTGGTGCCGGCCAGCTTGAGATCAACCTCGCGCACGGTGATCCGATCAAGCTCGCCGACGAGGTATTTTACTTCAAGCGGTTGATCCGCGAAGCGGCCCTGCGCCACGATTGCTTCGCCACCTTCATGGCCAAGCCGATCGCCGACGAGCCAGGCTCGGCGATGCACATCCATCACTCGATCATCGACATCAAGACCGGGCACAATATCTTTGCCGGCCCGCAGGGCGGCGATACCGATGCGTTTTTCAACTTCATCGGCGGGCTGCAGCATCCCCTCCCCTCGGTGATCGCGCTGTTGGCGCCTTACGTGAACTCCTATCGGCGCTATGTGCGCGACTTCGCGGCACCGATCAACCTCGAGTGGGGCCGCGACAACCGCACCACCGGCATCCGCATCCCGATCTCGGGGCCAGAATCGCGCCGGGTGGAAAACCGGCTCGCGGGGATGGACGCCAACCCCTACCTCGCCCTGGCCTCCTCACTGGCGGCCGGCTATCTCGGGCTGATGGAAGAAAAGCACCCCAGCGCGCAATTCCGCGGCGACGCCTATGACAGCGACGCCGATATCCCGCGCGATCTCGGCGCGGCGCTCGATCTGTTCGAGGCGGCGCAAGACATGCGCGATCTGCTGGGCGACGATTTCGCCCGGGTCTATCTTGCCATCAAGCGCGCCGAACATGCGGAGTTTCTCGGCGTCATCAGCCCGTGGGAGCGCGAGCACTTGCTGCTCAACGTCTGAGCGGCAGGGCGTCAGTTGGGAAAATCCTTTCGCGCGAAGTCACAATCCTGTTACGGTTGTCCTGAATACAGGTTTCGGAAAACCCGAAAAGGATTTGTGCCATGGCCCTCGCCCCCAACGTCTACGATGCCGAACCCATCCCCGAGGCCGCCCGCGCCGAGATCGACCGGCTGCTGGCCTCGGGTGATCTGTTTCGCTACACCGCGCCCGAGAATGCCCCGGTGGCGCTGCTCGAAGCGGAATTTGCCCAGGCGCTCGGGGTAAGATACGCGCTCGCCGTGGCCTCCTGCTCTGCGGCGCTGTTCCTGGCGCTGAAGGCGCTCGGCCTGCCGCGTGAGGCGCGGGTGCTGATCCCTGCGTTCACCTTCGCCGCGGTGCCGTCCGCCGTGATCCATGCCGGGTGCGTGCCGGTGCTGGTCGAGGTCGGCGCCAACTACCGCATCGACATGGCCGATTTCGAGGCCAAGCTGACGGGCGATATCGGCGCGGTTATCGTCAGCCACATGCGCGGCCATACTTCGGACATGGATGCGATCATGGCACTCTGCAACGCGCGCGGCGTGCCGGTGATCGAGGACGCAGCCCACAGCCTTGGCACACTCTGGCACGGGCGCAAAATCGGCACCATCGGCAAGATCGGCGCGTTTTCGTTCCAATCCTACAAGATGCTCAACGCTGGCGAGGGCGGTATTCTCGTCACCGACGACCCAGACGTGATCGCCCGGGCGGTGATCATGTCGGGCGCCTATGAGCATAACTGGAAAAAGCACAAAGGCCCGCGCGGGCAGAACGACCCCGAGCTCGCCGGGGCCTTCGCCCGCTGGCAGAACCGGTTGCCTCTCTACAATACCCGGATCTCGAACCTCTCGGCCGCCGTGGTGCGCCCGCAGCTCCCCGAGCTTGCGCGGCGGGTGCGGGATGGGCTCGCCAACCACGATTATCTGGCGGCACGGCTGGGCGCGTGCCCCTGGATCGAGGTGCCAGCAGCGCTGGCCCCCGAGACCCGGGCACCGGATTCGATCCAGTTCAACCTGGTTGAAATGTCCGATCCCGAGGTGCGGCTGTTTACCGCCATCGCCACCGAGCGCGGCGTTGCGGTGCAGGTGTTCGGCCTGTCCGACGACAATGCGCGCGCCTTCTGGAACTGGGAGTTTCTGCCCGAGGCACCGGGGCCGCTGCCCAAGACCGAGGCCATGCTGATGCGCGCCTGCGATACCCGCCTGCCGGTGCGCTTGAAGCGGCCGGAGCTCGATTTCATCGCCGACGTGCTGATCGACGCGGCAGACACCGTGAAGGGCGCGGCGCTGTCATACGGAACCTGAAACCGGGCAAACGGGCGGCCCTCAATTGCGCGCCCTCGCGCATCAAGACGCGCCGGATAACGCGCCTGCTGGCAGCAAAATCGTTGTCCGGTCGGATCACTGGAAAACCGAGCGCCAGTATCTTTTTGCTATCACGACAAGACCGCGCACCCGGCTTCGCGCGTCAGGGTTTTATCAACTTTTCTGACCGGCGGCGAAGCGGCTCAAACCGCCTTCAGCTTGGTTTTTTTCCGGGGTTTGACCGACCGTTCCTTGCGTGCCTGTGCTGCATTCGCCCCGGTGTTCTGGTCGATGAACTCGATCACGAGGGGGCGGATGTGTTCACGCCAGGAGCGCCCGGCGAAGATGCCGTAATGCCCTGCCCCGATCTCGATATAGCCCGTCTTCATCTCGTCGGGCACACCGGTGCAGAGCGGCAGCGCGGCGGCGCATTGGCCGGGCGCGGTGATATCATCCTTCGAGCCTTCCACCGTCTTGATCGCCACGTCGGTGATCTTGCCGATATCCACCCGGTGCCCCTTCACGGTAAAGGCGTTGCGCGCGATCTCGCGGTTCTTGAAGATCCGCTCGACGGTGGAGAGGTAGAATTCGGCGGTCATGTCCATCACCGCGAGATATTCGTCGTAGAACTTGTTGTGCCTGTCGTGATCGCCCGCTTCGCCCTTCATCACCGTTGCAATCTGGTCGGTGAAGGCCTTGGAATGGGTCTCGGCGTTCATCGAGATGAAGCCGGAAAGCTGCAGCAGCCCCGGATAGACCATCCGCCCGACACCCTTGTATTTCGCACCGACGCGCTGGATTGCCAGCTCCTCGAGCTGGCCCATCGTCACCCGGCGGCCGAAATCCGTTACCTCCGTCGCAGCCACGTCGGGGTCGATCGGCCCGCCGATCAGGGTGAGGGTTTGCGGCTGCGCTTGCGGATCGAGCTCGGCGAGGTAGGCGGTGGCGGCCAGCGTCAGCGGCGCGGGCTGGCAGACGGCGATCACGTTGATATCGGGGCCAAGGGCGCGCATGAACTCGACGAGGTAGAGCGTATAATCTTCCACGTCGAACTTGCCCGACGAAACCGGGATATCGCGCGCGTTGTGCCAATCGGTGACATAAACCTCGGCATCGGGCAGCAGCGAAACCACGGTAGAGCGCAAGAGCGTGGCGTAATGGCCCGACATCGGCGCCACCAGCAGCATCCGCCGAGCTTTCGGCGCACGGCCTTGCACGGCGAAATGGATCAGATCGCCGAACGGACGCTCAACCACCTTTTCGACCGAAACAACGTGATCGCGCCCGTCCTCACCCACCACCGAGGGAATACCCCAATCGGGCTTGGCCACCATCCGGGCGAAGCTGCGCTCGGCCACTTCGCCCCAGGCGGTGAGCCATTGAAACCACGGATTCGGCAGCGCGGCGACAGCGGGGTAGGAACCGAAGGCGGCGGCAGTTGCGCCCCACCACTGGCCGGTGGTGCGCATCCACTCCATCAGATCATAGGTTGCCATGTAGCGCATATGTTGTCTCGCTGTTGCCTGAGCCCCCCGCCCTCGGTTAGCCTGAGGTGAAGGAAGCACCCCGGCGGCATCATGCTGCGGGTGCGAAGCACGATAGGGGCAAATCGTCAACATGACAACAAAAGACAGCGAAACCCCGGTGATCAGCGAGAAGCTCCAGGAAAACCTCGCCCGGATCGAGGTGTTGACGGCCCGGCTGGCGGCGGCGATGGCCAACAAGAAGGTGATCCGCGCCTCGCTGCAGGGGCCGGG
>MNZL01000002.1:4915-8679 GCA_001873585.1 Rhodobacterales bacterium CG2_30_65_12
TTTTATGGCAAGGCACTGGGCGCGTTCTGGGCCGAGGTGATGCAGAACCCCGGCAAGGTTTGGGAAAATCAGCTCGATTATTGGGCGAAAACCCTCGCCCACGCGACGGAGGCGCAAACCGCCCTGCTCGACGGTGGCGCGCTGGTGCCCGAGGACGACACGCCCGAAGATAAGCGCTTTGCCAATCCGCTGTGGCGAACGCATCCCTGGTTCAACTACCTCAAGAAGCAGTATTTTCTCACCGCCGAGGCCATCGGCAAGGGGATCGAGGATCTCGAGGGTATTGACCCGCGCGACCGGCAACGGATGCGCTATTTCACCCGCCAGATCATCGACATGATGGCGCCAACGAACTTTTTGGCCAGCAACCCCGATGCGCTGGAAAAGGCAATCGAGACCGAGGGGCAATCGCTGATCGACGGGCTCGAAAACATGATCCGCGATCTCGAAAAGAACGATGGCGAGCTGATTCCCACGCTGGCCGACCCGAACGCCTTTACCGTCGGCGAAAACCTCGGCACCAGCGAAGGCGCGGTGGTGTTTCGCAACCGGATGTTCGAACTGATCCAGTATGCCCCGCGCTCAAAGCAGGTGCATGCAATCCCGCTGATCCTGTTTCCGCCCTGGATCAACAAATTCTACATCCTCGATCTCAAGCCCGAAAACAGCCTGATCCGCTGGATCACCGAGCAGGGCTACACGCTGTTTGTGGTGTCGTGGATCAATCCTGGTGATGCCTCCTATGCCGACGTCGGGCTCGGCACCTACATCGAAGAAGGATTTCTCGCCGCGATTCGCGAGGCCAAGGCGATCAGCGGGCAGGACAAGGTAAACGTGATCGGCTACTGCATCGCCGGCACCACGCTGGCGCTCACCCTCGCGTTGTTGGCAAAACGCAAGGATACCAGCGTCAACGCCGCCAGTTTCTTCACCGCCCTAACCGATTTTTCCGACCAGGGCGAAGTGGGGGTGTTTCTCGACGATGATTTCGTCGACGGGATCGAGGAGGAGGCGCGCGAAACCGGGCTGATGTCGTCGCTCTACATGAGCCGCACGTTTTCGTTTCTGCGCGCGAACGATCTGATCTACCAGCCCGCGATCAACGCCTACATGCTGGGCAACCCACCCCCCGCCTTCGATCTGCTCTACTGGAATGGCGACGGCACCAACCTGCCGGGCAAGATGGCGGTGGAATACCTGCGCGGACTGTGCCAGCAGGATGCGTTCGCCGGCCCCGGCGATGGCTTCGAGATCTGTGGCGAAAAGGTAAAGATTGCCGATATTACCGTGCCGCTCTGCGCGGTGGCCTGCGAGACCGACCACATTGCCGCCTGGCGCTCGTCCTATCGCGGCATCCGGGCAATGGGCGCGGATGACAAGACCTTTATCCTGTCCGAGAGCGGCCATATCGCCGGGATCGTGAACCCGCCAGCGAAGAAGAAATACGGCCATTACACCAACGAAAGCTGGCCCGAGAGCCCGGACGACTGGCGCAACGGCGCGACTTTCCACCAAGGCACATGGTGGTTTCGCTGGAACGAATGGCTCGCGCCCCGCTCGGGCGAGATGGTGCCGGCCCGCGCCTTGGGCGATTCGGCCCACCCGGTGCTCGCCCCCGCCCCTGGAACCTACGTGGTGGCCAAGCCCGACGGCTGACTTTTCAATCACTTGAAGCATCGGCCCGCCGGACAAATGCTGCAGCGCAGAAAAACTTGACTTTCTGCGCTGCAGCATGCATATTGTTTGCAGGTGCAGAATTCATCCCGCACAGCGCGGGGCACGATTGGAGACAGAAATGACTACGAAAACCGACTACACAAAAATGATGCAAGACATGATGGGCGCTTTCCCGATGGATATGTCAGCGTTTGAAGATGCCTTCAAATCCCAAGCCGCGCTGGGCGAAAAATTCAGCCGTCTGGCGATCGACGCCGCCGAGAAGTCGGTCGAGGTTTCGACCCGTTGGACCAAGGACACGCTTTCCAAGGTCGGCGACATGACCGCCGCCAAGACCGAGGCCGCCGATTACTCGAAAGCAATGACCGATTTCGCCTCGTCCCAGGCCGAAATGGCCGCCGAGAACATGTCGGCCTTCGCCGAAATCGCCAAGAAGGTGCAGACCGAGACCGTCGAACTGATGCTCTCGACCGGCAAGGACATGAGCGCCGACGCCACCGCAGCGATGAAAAAAGCCAGCGAAGACGTGTCGAAGGCCGCCAGGAAGGCAACCCAGACGGCCAAGTAAGGCCCGAGAGCTTCCCGACGCCGGCCTCCTCCTCCCGACCGGCGTATCTTCAGGGGCGCGTGCCAAAAGGCATGCGCCCCTTTTTTGGTCGGCCTTCCCGCCGCCCCCTGTGGCGATCAGACCCTTGCTTTTCGTTTCGGCGGTAACGTAAGCTTTGCTGCAACGGCGAAATGCCGCATGACCACAAGGAGGAAAACGCGTGGCCAAATCCGCAGAGCCGCTGCTCATCAAGCGCTATGCCAGCCGTCGGCTCTACAATACCGAGACCTCGGACTATGTAACGCTCGACAACATCGCGGGGTTCATCCGCGACGGGCGCGAGGTGCAGATCATCGACCTCAAATCGGGCGACGATCTCACCCGGCAATACCTCCTTCAGATCATCGCCGAGCATGAAAGCCGCGGCGAAAACGTGCTGCCGGTCGACGTGCTGACCGACCTTGTGCGCTCCTATGCCACCAGCGCGCAATCGGTGGTGCCGCAATTCCTGGCCGCCTCCTTCGAAATGCTGCGCGAGGGCCAATCGAAAATGATGGAGAACATGCGCGACCTGCCCAATCCGATGGCCGGTGTGCCGGGCTTCGAGGCGATGCAGGCGCAGCAAAGGGCATTTCTGAGCGCGA
Organism: Rhodobacterales bacterium CG2_30_65_12; assembly: GCA_001873585.1. GTDB lineage: Bacteria > Pseudomonadota > Alphaproteobacteria > Rhodobacterales > Rhodobacteraceae > Sinisalibacter. Next base: position 7,784 of record MNZL01000002.1, read on the forward strand.
TGATGCAAGGCTGGGGCACCGCCGGCACTGGCCCGGATGCGGCGAAGCCCCCGGCGCACGACGACAAGGATGCCGAGCTTGAGGCAATCAAGGCCCAGCTCGCCGAACTGCAGGCCAAGCTCGCGGGGCTCTGAGCCGGGTGGCCCACTTGCGCGATGCACAAGGCCAAAGCTGATGGCCGATACAGGTGGACGGGTCACGCTCTGGGGCATCGAGGTTTTTCTCGCCATTGCCGAGGAACGCTCTATCTCGGTCGCCGCACGGCGGCTGGGGGCGAGTCCCTCGGCGGTGAGCCAGCAACTCTCCAACCTTGAGGCGGCGCTCGGCGCCGGGCTGGTCGACCGTAGCGCACGGCCATTCGGGCTCACCCCGGCGGGCGAGCTTTTCAGCCGCCGCGCGCAGGTGATCCGCGACGAGGCCGAGCTGGCCCGGGCCGAACTGGCGCGCGCCGAGCTTGCCCCGCTCACCCGGCTGCGGCTCGGCATGATCGAGGATTTCGACGCCGACGTTACCCCGCGTCTGCTCACACAGATGGCCGATGCGTTCAACGCCACGCGCTTCCTGCTCGAAACCGGCCCCTCGCACCGGCTCACCGACCAGCTCGACGCCCGCGCGCTCGACGTGATCGTGGCCGCCGAGATCGGCGCGCCCGCCGCATGGATGGAAGTGCACCCGCTGATCGAAGAGCCTTTCGTGGCCGCCGTGCCGCGCGGTGCGGGCGGCACGCTCGACGCGCTGCGCGCACTACCGCTGATCCAGTATACCCCGCGGCACATCATGGGCCGGCAGATCGCCGAGCACCTCGCGCGCCAGGAGATCACCCTCGCCCATCGGTTCGAGCTCGACAGCTACCACGCGATCATGGCGATGGTGGCGGCTGGCGCGGGTTGGACCAT
>MNZL01000124.1 GCA_001873585.1 Rhodobacterales bacterium CG2_30_65_12
GATCAGGAACACCGGCGCATGGGAATGGCCGCCGGGATGGGTGCAGGCGGTGAAGGCATTGAGCCGCTGGATCCGGTGCGCCAGGCCATGCTCGACGAGGAAATCCAGCGCCCGGTAGGCCACCGGCGGTTGGTGGCCGAAGCCCTCGGCGGCGAGCCGTTCGAGCACGTCGTAGGCGCCCATCGCGCTGTGGGTTTCGAGCAGGATTTCGAGCGCGCGGCGGCGCACCGGGGTGAGCCTGGCACCCTCGGCCACGCAGTTTTCCTCGGCACGAGCGAGCGCCTCCGCCGTGCAGGCGGCATGATCGTGGGGCTGAAACACATGCGAGGGGTCTGGATGGGCCATGAATGGGTTGCACCTGCTGTAATGTGATACTATAACATCGTTTTATGATATGTTATAACATAGTTTCTCCAACGACAAGGCGCCCCTATGCTCCGTTTCGCCGCCCCAGCGCTTGCTGCCTTTCTCGCCCTGCCCGCCTATGCCGAACCGCCCAGGGTGGTGATCGACATCGCGCCGATCCACGCCCTCGCCGCGCAGGTCATGGCCGGCGTGGGCACGCCAGCGCTTTTGCTTGCACAAGATGCCAATCCGCATTCGGTCCAGCTCAAACCAAGCCAGGCGCGCCTGCTGACAGATGCCGACCTGGTGATCTGGGTCGGGCCCGCCCTGAGCCCGTGGCTGGAAAAGACCATTGCCGGCCTCGGAGCCACCGAGAGCCTGGCGCTGATGGAACACCCCGCCAGCACCCTGCGTGATTTCACCCCGTCGGTGGGGATGGTGGCCGATGAACACGACCATGACGCCGAGCGCGACGGCCACACCCATTCCGGCAAAGACCCACACCTGTGGCTTTCGGTCGACAACGCCCGCGCCTGGCTTGGCCTGTTTGCCGATACCTTTGCCGCCCACGATCCTGCAAATGCTGCCACCTACCGCGCCAACGCCGCCCGCGCCCGGGCCGACATCGACGCGCTGACCGCCCGGATCGAGGCCACCCTTGCCCCCGTCGCTGGGGCCGAGATCATCACCTTCCACGATTCCTTTGGCTATTTTGCCGACCGCTTCCCGATCGCGATCGCGGCCTCAGTGCGCCCCGGCGACGCCACCTCGCCATCGGCATCGGCGTTGGTGGCGCTCGAAGAGTTGATCGCCAACCACGATATCGCCTGCGCCTTTGCCGAGCCCGCCTTCGATCCGGGCCTGCTTGAGGCCATCACCGCGGAAACAGGCCTGAGGATTGGCACGCTCGACCCGACCGGCGCGCTGCTCCCCCCCGGCCCCGACCATTACGCGACCACGCTCGAAGCCCTGGCGGAGGGTATCGCTGCCTGCATACAAGCGAAATAGTCCTCCAGGGCGCAAAAACCGGTGATGCCCGGTTACGGACGTCACATTCAAATATCTTGATCACCGGATTTCCGCTGAAACTTGTATTGTTCACTGGCTTGTCAAAAGGTGGCTCAAAGACTTCGACGAAGATCAACGTTTTCTCAACCTGCTCCAGATAGGCATGGAATCAGAACAAACCATGTCCAGTCAGGAAAGGAGCCACGATGCTGACCGACGAGACCCTTGCGAAAAGCTTCGGTGCGCTGTCGCACCGTATCCGTCGGGTCTGACTGCCCTGCCGGGCAGGATGACGCTCTGTTTCGCCGATGGCGGCGAAACCGTCATTGCACCGGCCCACCAGCTTGTGCTGAACAGCGCGGCCATGATCCGTGCCCTCCTGGCCCAAGGAGACGGCTTCGCCATTTTCCCCAGCAGTTCGCGGTGCAGGACGCACTCGCCAGCGGCGCGTTCTGCACGCCGTTCCCCGATCACGCGACACGCGCGGTCCTGGCCTTTGCGCTGTGGACCGAGCGCCTCACCGACTCACCAATGCGCGCGCCTTCGTCGAGGCCCTGGTTATCGGCCTCGGGCCGGAAACGTCGTGATGGCCAGGCGATTGCCACGGGCCGGCTGTCGCCATGGGGCGGTGGCGCATTACGGCCCGTCGCGGCGCGAAAACCGCACGATCTCGTCCGCCAGGCGGTCCAGCGCATCAAAACATGTCGCGCCCGGGGCCGTGCTGTCGGCGATCAGGGAAAATTCGGTGCAGGCGACGATCTGCACCTTGGCCCCCGCGTCCAGCAGGGCCGCCGACAGGGCGCGCAGGCTGTCCCGCGCGATGGTGTCGGGTCCGCCCGCCTTGATCCGGCGCACCGTCGCCAGAAGCGCCGCCTCGTCTTGCGGAAATACGGGCGGGGCCAGCCCCGCCGCTGTAAAGGGCGCCTCGAAAAGCGCGATCTGACGCACCGCCGGGGACGCGAGGATCCCGACCCGGCCGCCTTGCCCCGCCAGCGCGCGGGCATGAGCCGTGGCGGCAGCGACCATGTCCAGGAACGGGATCGACACCGCCGCGCGGATCGTTCCGGCATAATGATGCGCGGTGTTGCAGGGCATCGCCAACGCCTCGGCCCCCGCCGCCTCAAGCCGCCGCGCCATCGCCGCAAGCACCGGGGCCGGGTCGTCTCCGCTGCCCTCGATCAACCTGCGAATGCGCGATGGAACCTGCGGGTTCTGATCGACGATCAACGGAATATGGTCGGCGTCATCGTCGGCCTTGACCGCACCGATCACTTTCTGCATGAGCAAAACCGTCGCCTCCGGGCCCATTCCGCCCAGCAGACCGACCCGCCGCAGCCCCGCCATCACGCCCCGGTCAGCACGCTGTCATAGCCAAACAGCGCGGCCGATCCGCCGGTGTGCAGGAAGACCACCCGCTCGCCCTTGCCAAACTTGCCGCTACGGCAATAGTCGATCAGGCCGGCCGCGCCCTTGCCGGAATAGACGGGATCGAGCAAGATCCCCTCGAGTTCGGCAAACATCTTGATCGCCTCGATCGTATCCTCGCGCGGGATGCCGTAGCCCGGGCCAACGTAGCTGCTATCGGCCACGACATCCTCGCGCGCCACGACGCCGGGGCAGCCGAGCTTTTCCGCAGTCGCCTGGGCGAGGGCAAAAACCATGTCCTCCTGCTTCTCTTTCGGGGCACGCACCCCGATGCCGGTGAGCGGGATCCCTGCGTTGATCGCCTTCAGCCCGGTAATCAGCCCGGCCTGGGTGCCCGCGCTGCCGGTCGCCGTCACGATATGGTCGATAACCAGTCCCCTGTCATTGGCCTGTCCAAGCAACTCGAAAGCACAGTTGACATAGCCCAGGGCGCCGGTTGGGGTCGAACCGCCGCCGGGGATGACATATACCTTGCGCCCCTCGGCGCGAAACTTCTCGGCCACCGCCTCCATTTCGGCCTGCATGTCGAGCCCGCCGGGGCGTTTCTCCGTCGTCGCACCGTGCAGATGATCGAGCAACACGTTGCCGTTGCGGTTGTAGTTCGGATCCTCCGATCCGGTCCGGTCTTCAAGAAGCAGGTGGCAGGCAAGCCCGAGCCGCGCGGCGAAGGCGGCGGTCTGGCGGGCATGGTTCGACTGGGTGGCCCCCTGCGTCATGACCATGTCGGCCCCCTCGTCCAACGCCTCGGCCATCAGGAACTCGAGCTTGCGGGTCTTGTTGCCGCCTGTCGACAGCCCGGTGCAATCGTCGCGCTTGATCCAGATTTCTGGCCCCCCGAGCGCGTCCGACAACCTGTCGAGCCGTTCCAGAGGGGTCGGCAGATGGGCAAGAAACACGCGGCTGAAACGGGCGAGATGCATTTTATTCTCCTGTTGCGGATGTCGGCCTGACCGACTGTGCCCGACCGGTGCGCATTGTCAAAATCAAATAGCGGCGCTCCGACATGTTTTTTCGTTTTTTTCGCCTGGATTTTCGTTACTATTGATTTCGAGCCGATTTACGTGATTCCTGAGGCCAATATGAAACCGAATCGCACCGTCACTCTGCGCCAGACCGCGATCCTGAAGCACCTCAAGCAAAATGGGCGTGCCCTGGTCGACGATCTGGCCGACATGTTCGGCACCACGCCGCAGACGATCCGCAAAGACCTCAATGCACTGGCCAGTGTGAACCAGATCGCGCGCTTCCATGGCGGAGCCGCGCTGGTGGGCGGCACGGAGTATATCGGCTTCAGGGTGCGAGAGCAGATTGCCCGCGATCAAAAGGAGCAGATCGCCGGTGCGGTTGCCGGGCTGATCCCCAACACCTCGTCGCTGGCGATCAACGCAGGCACCACCACGGTCGCCTGCGCGCGCCGCCTGGCACATCACATCGGCCTTCAGGTGGTGACGGATTCGGTCTTTCTGGCTAATGAAATAAGAGAATTTATTGGCCTTGAGGTGATCGTTCCTGCGGGGACCGTTCGCAAATCGGACGGCGCGATCCTCGGCGAAGCTGCCGTCGATTTCATCCGTCAGTTTCGCGTCGACACGGCGCTCATTGGCACGGCCGCCATCGCGCCCGACGGCGCAATGCTGGATTATGACCTGCGCGAGGCGGCGGTGGTGCGGGTGATCATCGAGAACGCGCGCAACGTGATTCTCGCCGCCGACAGCATGAAGTTCGGCCGCGCCGCGCCGGTCTGCATCGGTCATCTGGACCAGGTCGATACCCTCGTCACCGACGCCGGCTGCCCCGTGGCCCTGCGCCAGATATGCGCCGCGAAAGGGGTCCGCCTGGTCACGGCGAAATAGCCGCCAAGCAGGCTTGACAGGGTGGTTCGTTTCCGCAAGGTTACGAAAACAAAGAAGCCGGATACACGCGCCGAAGAAGCGCCGCCCGGGGCGCGACACGGGAGGAGCGTCGATGTTGACGGTACTTAGCCCGCTATGTTGGGTGAACACTTGGATTCTCCGGGCCGGGCGGCAAGTCGCCTGGATTGCACTGGCGCTGATGGTCGTCGTGATTCTTGCGCAGGTGTTTTTTCGCTATGTTCTCAACAATGCCCTGGCCTGGCCTGACGAGGCGGCGCGCTTCCTGATGCTGTGGATGGCCGCGCTCATGGCGCCTTCGGCAATGCGCTGGGGCGGCTTCGTATCGATCGACATGGTCCCGCAGGCGCTGCCGCGCGTCGCCGGATTGGTCCTGACGCTGGCGCTGCTGATCCTGTCGCTTCTGGTGCTGATCCTCGCCCTCGGCCACGGCTACAATCACGCCTTCGGGTTCGGTGGCAAGTTCAACAGTTCATCGCTGCGCCTTCCGCTCGACTGGATCGGCCTCGAGTCTGTCCGGGTAAAGCTGCGCTACATGTATGCCTCGCTGTTTGTCGGCGTCGTGTTGCTGACCTCGGTGACGGTCGAGTTGATCCTGCGCACACTGGTGCAGTTGCTTGACCGGGACGCCGTTCTGCCGCCCACCGACTCACCCATCGATATGCTGGGGGCAGACTGATGCTTGCACTCTTCCTGCCGCTCTTCCTGCTGTTACTGATGGTCGGCCTGCCGGTGTTCTTCGCGCTGCTGCTGTCGCCCGGCCTGCTGCTCTGGCTCAACGGCCAGGAACGCGATATCGCGCTGCTCTACCGCAATGTTTACAACGGCATGGACAGCTTTCCGCTGATGGCGTTGCCGTTCTTCGTGCTTGCGGGCGAGGTGATGAACCGCGGCGGCATCACCACCCGGCTGGTGGAATTCAGTCAGGCCCTGATGGGGCACATGCGCGGCGGGCTCGCACATGTGAACATCCTCTCCTCGATCCTCTTCGCCGGGCTGTCGGGGTCGGCGGTGGCCGACACGTCGGCGCTCGGCTCCACCCTGATCCCGGCGATGGAAAAGAACGGCTACACCCGCAAGTTCGCGGCGGCGATCACCGCAGCAAGTTCGGTGATCGGCCCGATCATCCCACCCTCGGGGATCATGATCATCTATGCCTACGTGATGGGCGAAAGCGTGGCGGCCCTCTTTCTCGCGGGCATCGTGCCGGGGGTGCTGGTCGGGATCGGGCTGATGGTCATGGTCCGGCTGATGGCCGACCGCTACGACCTGCCCAAGGCCGAGCGGATCGTCTCACCCGGTCAGACGATCTCGCCGGTCGAAGCGGCGGTCTCCTTCGCGCTGATCCGGATCGACCTCGCGGCCGTGCTGCTGGGTCTGTTTTCTGGCCTTCTCGCCCTCGCCCGCCTTGCCGGCATGACACCCCCCGCCTGGAACGGATGGGTTGTCTTTGTCGTCTTCCTGCCAGTGGCGCATGTGCTGCTCGTCGGCCTGCGTGCCAAGGTGTCGTGGGATTTCCGCCTGATCTGCAAGAAGGCCGTGGCCCCCTTGCAGACGCCGATCATCATTCTCGGCGGCATCCTGGTGGGCGTCTTCACCCCCACCGAGGCCTCTGCCGTCGCGGTGCTTTACGCATTGATCATCGCCTTCGGGGTGCTGCATTCGATGAAACTGAGCGACCTGCAGGCAATCCTCACCCGCGCCGCCTATTCCGCCGCGACTGTGCTCTTGCTGGTCGGCGCCGCGGTGGCGTTCAAGACGGTCGTGAGCCTAAGCCACGCGCCAGAGAGCATGGCCGCCTTCATGCTCCAGCTCAGCGATAACCCTCTGGTGCTGCTGTTCCTCATCAACGTGCTTCTGTTCATTGTCGGAATGTTTCTCGACGCCGGCCCGGCGATCATCATCCTCGGGCCGATCCTGGGGCCGATCTTCGTCAATCTCGGGGTCCACCCGGTGCATTTCGCGATCATCATGTCGGTCAACCTCACCGTCGGACTCGCAACGCCGCCGATGGGGCTTGTGCTCTTTGTCGCCTCGTCGGTGTCCGGCGAGAAAGTCGAAACCATCTCTCGCGCGATCCTGCCGTTCCTTATGGTCGAGATCATCGTGATCTTCCTGATCACCTATGTTCCCGCCCTGTCCATGACGATCCCCCGGCTGACCGGGTTCGTCCAATAAGAAAAAAACGACTCAAACACCCATAAAGGAGGAGAAAAATGCTCAAGATAACCCTGAAGGCGCTGACGACCGCCGCGATGCTCAGCGCTTCGGCGCTGGCGGCGCAGGCGGCGGATTACACCATCCGCGCCACCGCCAACTCGAACGAAAACGACGAAGACTATGACGGCCTCGTGGTCTTCAAGAATTTGGTCGAAAGCGCCTCGAACGGCGCGATCGAGGTGGAGATGTTCATCGGCACGCAGCTGTGCGCCAATGGCGCCGAGTGTTTGCAGGGCGTGGCCGATGGCACCATCGACGCCTATATTTCCACCTCCGGCGGCGCGGCGGGCATCTTTCCCTACGTGCAGGTGCTCGATTTGCCCTACCTGATGGCCGACGACAGGATCGCGGAAGCGGTGCTGGCGGGCGATTTCACCCGCAAGGTGCGCGAGATGGCGCTGGAAGACTCGGGCGGCGCGATCCGGCTGATGACCATCGGCAACACCGGCGGCTGGCGCAACTTTGCCAACACCAAGCGCCGGGTGCAGACCCCCGCCGACCTCGAGGGGCTGAAGATCCGCACCGTGGTCGCCGATCTGCCGCAGGAGCTGGTGCGAGCGCTCGGCGCCTCGCCCACGCCGATCCCGTGGCCCGAGCTCTTCACCTCGTTTCAGACCGGTGTGGTCGAGGGCTCGAAGAACGGGATCACCGACATCATGGGCATGAAGTTCCCCGATGCCGGCCTGCAATACCTGACGCTTGACGGCCACGCCTACATGGGCGCGCTGTGGTTCATGAACAACGAAAAGTTCATGTCGATGCCGGAGGACCTGCGCCGGGTCGTGGTTGACGGGTTTGCGGCGCTGCAGCAGGCCACCTTCGCCTCGCCGAAGCGCAAATCAATCCAGGCCTATGTCGATTTCGTCGCGGGTGGCGGCGATCTCTATGTGCCGACGCCGCAAGAGAAGGCGGCGTTCCGCGAGGCCGCCGCTCCGGTCTACGACTGGTTCAAGGTCAACGTCGACCGCGGTCCGGAAATTTTCGACGCGCTGGTCGCGGCCGTCGATGAGGCCGAGGCGGAGATCAGCGCCGCGCGCGCAGCCGACATCCAATGACCCGACACCGGGTGCGGCGCATCGTGCCGCACCCGCCAATCGCATCCCGCTCGCAAACAGGGGCCGCAGGCCGTAACGGGGCGGCGATGGCACCCGGGTCTTCCCCCGATGCCGGTCCCTACCGGAACGGATACAGCCATGAACGATAGTCATCGACCATAACATGCGCCTTTTCGATTTCTTCCTGCTTCATCTTCTTGACCACTTCCTCCTGGGAAATGGCAGCATCGGGATCACCCCCGATCGCGGAAAGAACATACCACATATAGGCGCGCACGAGATCGGGTTCGGGGATGCCGCGGCCGACCTCGAAATACCAGCCCACGCCCGATTGCGCCCCGGCATGGCCTTTCATCGCCGCGCGCAGATACCATTCGAAGGCGCGCGCGTCATCGCGCGCGACGCCAAGCCCGGAGGCATACATCACGCCGATCAATTCCTCTGCCTCGGCATTGCCGGCATTCGCCGCCGGGATCAGCTCTTGCATCGCGGCCCGGTAATCGCCCGCGTCCATCAGATCGCGCGCGGTCTCGATCTCGGCTTGGGCCGGCGTGGCGACAAGCCAAAGGGCAAGGGCAAGCTGCTTCATGTTTTCTCCTGTGTTGCGGCGCTCGCGGGCGCTCCGGCGCATGGGACCGAACTTCCCCGAGCTTTGCAAGCCTCCGATTTCCCCCGCTTCGACGAAGCCCAGGCCCGGCTTGGCCAACTGTTGTTCTTTGACCCGATCCTGTCGGGCAACCGCAACATTTCCTG
>MNZL01000074.1:0-8621 GCA_001873585.1 Rhodobacterales bacterium CG2_30_65_12
CAGCCCGGCGCCCAGCGCCATGGCCACAAGTCCGATCAGTCGGCGACGGTCGCGCCCGATCGAAGCTATCAGCGCGAAGATGCCATCAAGACGCGAAGGGGCCAGTGCGAACACCAGCCCCTCGATCACCAGAACAAGGCCGAGGCCCAGCGCGATCCAGCCCAAATTACTGAGCCGCCGCGCCGACGTTCGATTTCAGGTAGTTGAAAAACTCGCTGTCGGGCGAGAGCACCATCGTCGAATTCGAGCCCTGCAGGCTCTTTTCATAGGCCTTGAGCGAGCGGTAGAAGGCGAAGAACTCGGGGTCGCGCCCGAACGCCCCGGCAAACACCGCGTTGCGCCGCGCATCGGCCTCACCGCGGATGATATCGGCCTGTTTCTGCGCGTCCGACGTGGTTTCCACCACTGTCCGGTCGGCTTGGGCCCGCACCCGCTGCGCCGCCTCTTTACCTCGGGCAATCTCGTCGGCCGCCTCACGCTCGCGCTCAGCCCGCATCCGCTCGTAGGTGGCCGCGAGGTTTTGCTCGGGCAGATCGGCGCGCTTGATCCGCACGTCGATCACCTGCACGCCCAGCGCGGCCGCCTCGTTCTGCGCCTGATCGCGGATTTCGTTCATCAACGCGACCCGGTCGACCGAGAGCACCGCGCCGGAATCGACCTTGCCCAGCGCCTGGCGAAGTTCGGCGTTGAGAATCCGCTCGATCCGCGTCCGAGCACCGGGAATGCCCGAGGCCCCCACCGCGCGGCGGAACTGGGTGGCGTCGGAAATCCGCCAGCGGGCGAACGCGTCGACCACCAACCGGCGATCATCGGCCGGGGTCACTTCGAGCGGCTTGGTGTCGAGCGGCAGAATCCGGTCGTCATACTTGGCGATCTCGTGCAGGATCGGCACCTTGAAATAGAGGCCCGGATCGCCGATCTCGGCCGTAACTTCACCAAACCAGAGCCTGAGCGCTGTTTCGCGTTCGTCGACAATGTAGAAGGAATTGAGCCCGGCAATGACCGCGAGCACAACAACGCCGATGAGAATCTGTGTCCGTCGCATCAATTCGTGCTCCCCGTGTCGGTGGTTGATCGGCGCAGCTCATTGAGCGGCAGGTAGGGCACCACGCCCGAACCGCTGGCGCTGCCGGTGCCTTCGTCGATGATGATCTTGTCGACGCCCGAAAACACCCGCTCGATGGTTTCGAGATACAGCCGCTTGCGCGTCACGTCCTCGGCCTTGGCATATTCGTCATAGACCGAGATGAAGCGTGCTGACTCGCCCTCGGCCTCGTTGACCACCCGTGCCCGGTAGCCTTCGGCCTCTTCGAGCAGTTGCGCGGCTTCACCGCGCGCTCCGGCGAGCACCGTGTTGGCATAGGCATCAGCCTGCTTTTCCAGCGTATCGCGGGTTTGTTCGGCCGCCTGCACCTGGCGGAAGGCGTCGATCACCTCGCGCGGCGGGTCGGCGCGGTCGAAGTTGACCCGCACGATGTTCACGCCCGACTGGTAGCTATCGAGGGTCGCCTGGATCAACTCCTCGAGTTCCTGAGCAATCGCCGCCCGGTCGCGGTTGAGGATCGGCGCGAGAGTCGAGCGACCGATGATTTCGCGCATGGCCGATTCCGAAATGGCTGTAATGGTGTCGACTGGATCGGCAATGTTGAAGACGAACTTCTCGATGTTGCCGATATTCCAGACCACCTGAAAGTCGATATCGACGATGTTTTCGTCACCGGTCAGCATCAGCCCCGAGTCAAGCCCGGTGCCGACATCAATGATGTTTTCGCGGGTAACGGGATAGATTTCCTTGCTCACCACGGGCCAGGGCGCAAAGTTGAGGCCTTCGGTGCCAACCTTGTAGCGTTCGCCGAACAGAAGCTCGACCGATTGCTCGGAGGTGTCTACCCGGTAAAACGAAGCAAACAGCCATGCCGCGACCACGGCTAACCCGACCAGCGCGATGCCGCTGCGGCCCAGCTTCGGCCCAGGACCATCACCCTCGCCGTTACCGCCGGTGCGACGCGCGCCGCCCTTGCCGCCCATCAGCACGCGCAGTTGCTCCTGGCCCTTGCGCATCAGGTCGTCGATCTCGGGAATCTGCGGTCCGTTATTGCCACCGCCATTTGGCGGGCGTCGCCCGCCGCGGTCGTCGCTGCCGCCTGAGCCCGGTCGGTCGCCACCGCTGCCGCCCCAAGGGCCGCCATTGTCACTGGCCATGTTGGTCGGTTCCTCTCATCTTTCATCCAAGCAGTTTGACGTTGATCTGTGCCCGCGCCCCGGTGTTTTCAACCCGCCGAAGCCGTTAATGGCTCCGCGTGGGCTGTTTCATCAGCACAATTTCCTCGGCCATGGTCGGGTGCACCGCCACCGTGGCATCGAAATCGGCTTTTGTGGCCCCCATCTTGAGCGCCACGGCGGCGAGCTGGATCATCTCGCCGGCGCCATCGGCAACGATGTGGCAGCCGAGCACCTTCTGGCTCGCTTTCGACACGATCAGCTTGAACAACACTCGCTCGGCCCGGCCGATAAAGCTTTTCTGCATTGGTCGGAACGCCGCGCAATACACATCCACCGGCTCGCGTTTGCGCGCCTGCTCCTCGGTCAGCCCCACCGCGCCGTATTCCGGCGTGGTAAACACCGCCGAGGGCACAAGCTCGTGATCGGGCTTGGTCGGGTTGCCCTTGAACACCGTCTCGACGAAGGCCATGCCCTCGCGGATTGCCACCGGGGTGAGCTGGATGCGGTTTGTCACGTCGCCCACGGCGTAGATCGAGGGCACGCTGGTCTGGCCATAATCGTCTACCTTCACCTCGCCCCAGCGGCCAAGCTCCACGCCCGCCTCGGCGAGGCCCAGCCCGGTGGTGTTGGGATGTCGGCCGGTGGCGTAGAGCACCTGGTCAAACTCATCCTCGCGGCCATCGGTGCCTTTGACCCAGACCCGCTTGCCACGCTTTTCCATCCGCTCGACCTCGAGGCCGACGTGCAGATCGACGCCGTGACCGCGGATAAGTTCTGCCAGATGGCCGCGCACCTCGTCATCGAAGCCGCGCAGAATCTGCGCGCCGCGATACCATTGCGCGACATGGGCGCCGAGGCCACGGAAGATCGTGGCGAATTCGCACGCGATGTAGCCGCCGCCAACGATCAGGATGCGCTCGGGGAAGGTTTCGAGATTGAAGATGTCGTTCGAGGTGATGGCCAGATTGCAGCCGTCGAAGTGTGGCACATAGGGCGCGCCGCCGGTGGCGATCAGGATGTGCTTGGCGCTGACCTCCTTGCCGGTCGACAGCGCCACCGTGTGCGGATCCTTGACGGTGGCGCGGGCGTTGTGAATTTTGGCCCCCGCATTGGCGAGGTTCTGGCGATAGATGCCTTCAAGCCGGTCAAGCTCGGCGTGCAGCGCCGGCTGGAACCGCGACCAGTTGAAGCTGCCCCCCTCAAAATCCCACCCGTAATCGCGCGCGTCCGCAGCGGCAGAGCCATAATGCGAAGCGAACACCATCAGCTTTTTCGGCACACAGCCGCGGATCACGCAGGTGCCGCCCATGCGGTATTCCTCCGCCAGCGCCACCTTGGCCCCAGTCTCGGCTGCCATCCGGGCCGCGCGCACGCCGCCGGACCCGCCGCCGATCACGAAAAGGTCATAGTCGAATGTGGCCATGGCAACGCCCTCGCTTTGTTCAGGCTGTTGCTAACGCAGCCCGACCGGGAAGGCCAGTGGTTGCGGTCGGGCCGGGGATCAGCGCTGCCCGAGAGTCGGCACCCGGTATTCGAGCTTGGGCAGGCGTTTCTTGAGCGCCGCGATCAGCTCGCGCGCCGCCTCCGGCCCGATATCGCGCGTGGCGATCGGGACGATCCGCACCCTGCCACTTCTGGCATCGCCCACCACGAGGCCGCCCAGCCCTTTTTCCGGATCAATCGTATGGGCCTGGATTTCGCCCCAGCGCGCGGCGATCTCGCGCCCGGTGGGCAGGCACACCGTTACCCCGGTGGCGTCAACCCGGGCGACGTAGCGCATCCGGCCAAGCGCAATCGCCTTGCCGAGCGCAAGGCCGAGGAGGCCGCCGCCGACCAGCCAGCCGACCCAGCCCCAGGAACCAAAGCGCGCCAGCCCGATGGCGGCGAGGCCGAAAACGGCAAACACACCGAGTTGCACCGCCTTGGCCCGCTTGCGCGCGGGCAGAACCACGAAGAGGCTCTCCTCGGCCAAAGCTCTAGAGATCCTTGAAGATATTGTCGTCGTCGGCGAACAGGATCGTGTCTTCCTGGTAGGTGCCCTCGTTGACGTCGATCACCTCCACGCGCCCGTCCTGGTGGCCGATCACCACCTTGTCGCAGATGTCGATGAACAGCCCGTTCTCCACCACGCCGGGGATCTGGTTGAGGATCAGCGCCAGTTTGCGCGGATCGCCGATCTGTTGCAGGTGGAGATCGACGATATGGTTGCCCTCGTCGGTGACAAAGGGCGCTTCGCCATTCATCCGCAGCGTGCCGGAGCGACCGAGCACGTCGATCCCGTCGAGGCTCTCCTCGATCAGCGCCTTGGTGGTCTGCCAGCCGAAGGGCACCACCTCCACCGGCAACGGGAAGGCGCCGAGATGCTCGACCTGTTTCGAGGCGTCGGTGATCACGATCATCTGGTCAGAGGCGGTGGCAACGATCTTTTCCTGCAATAGCGCACCGCCGCCGCCCTTGATCAGGTTGAGATCGGAATCAAACTCGTCAGCGCCGTCAATGGTGAGATCGAGCCAGCGCGCCTCGTCGAGGCTGACCACGGTAATGCCAACATGCGCCGCCAGCTCGGCGGTGCGCGTTGAGGTGGGCACGCCCAAGACCTTCAGCCCCTCTTCGCGCACACGTTCGCCGAGGGCGCGCACCATCCAGGCGGCGGTGGAGCCGGTGCCGAGCCCGACGCGCATCTTGTCTTCGACAAAGTCCACCGCGCGCTTGGCGGCGACGAACTTGGCGGTGTCGATCGGGGAAAGATTGGCGGACATGGGCGATTCCCTCTGGCTGGCGTTGCTGTGGTTATAGAAAATCCGGGGGCTTCACGCGAGGGGCAAATCGGCGCGGACGGGGTGCAATTGCGGCAAGACCGCGCTATCCTCGCCGCGATGATGCGTCTTCACTATGCCCCCGACAACGCTTCGCTTATCGTTCGCCTCGCGCTCGATGAGCTGCGCCTGCCATTCGAGACCGTGCTGGTCGACCGGCGCCGGGCGGCCCAGCGGCTCCCGGCCTTTCGCGCGCTCAATCCGCGCGGGCTGATCCCGGTGCTGGAAACGCCGCATGGGCCGATGTTCGAGACGGCGGCGATCCTGCTCTGGCTCGCCGACATCACCGGAAAGCTTGCGCCGCAGCCGCAAGATCCTGCGCGAGGGGCGTTCTTGTCGTGGCTGTTCGCGGTGTCGAACGGGCTTCATGCCGATCTGCGTGGGCTGTTTTATCCCGAGGCCATCGCCGGGCCGGATCCGGCTGCATTCACCGCACACACCCGCGCCCGCATTGCCGACATGCTGACGATGCTCGACACACTCGCCGGGCAAGGCCATGGCTGGTTTGCCGCCGCCGCCCCCTCCATCCTCGATCTTTACATTGCGGTGATTCTGCGCTGGCTGGCGCTCTATCCGGTTGGCGGCACGGGCTGGTTTCGCCTCGTCGACTGGCCCCGGCTCGCCGCGCTTGCCGTGCGGATCGAGGCCCGCCCTTCGGTGGCCCGCGCGCAGGCGGCCGAAGGGCTCGGCCCCACCCCGTTCAGCGCCCCGCGCTACCCCGTCCCAGCCGAGGGCAGCGCCACCTGAGCGTGGTGTGCGGCGCCAATGCGGGCGCCCGGATGCGCAACCGCGCCAAACCGGGGGCCAAGCGTCGTTTTCGGGCTTGCCGGCGCGCCCGCCGTAACCATGCTGGCCAGGCAACAGGGAGCGCGCGCATGTTTCTTTCGGTGTTCGAGATGTTCAAGGTCGGGATCGGCCCGTCGTCGTCACACACGATGGGGCCGATGGTGGCTGCCGGGCGCTTTCTCGACAAGCTGCGAGAGAGTCACCTTGTGATCCACGGCCTGCGCGCCAGCCTGCACGGCTCGCTCGCCCATACCGGCGTGGGCCACGCCACCGACCGGGCGGTGATCCTCGGCCTTGCCGGCTTCCGGCCCGACGATTACGATGCCGGCGCCGCCGAAGCCGCGCTTGCCTCGATCAGGGCCGAGGGCGCGGTGGCCCCCGAGGGCTTGCCGCGCCTCGCCTTTGCCCCCGGGCGCGATCTGGTGTTCGACAAGGGCGCGCCGCTCGCCGGCCACCCCAACGGGCTCAAGCTCATGGCCACCGACGCGCAAGGCGACGTGATCGTGAGTGAGACCTATTTCTCGATTGGTGGCGGTTTTGTCGTCACCGAGGCCGAACAGGCTGCCGAGCCGCTGCGCGAGCGGGCCGACATCAAGGCCCATCCCTACCCGTTCGAAACCGCCGCCGAGATGCTTGCCATGGCAGTGGAGAGCGGCCAGTCGATCGCCGCGATGAAGCGCGCCAACGAGCTTGAGCACAGAGCCCGCGCCGAGATCGACGATGGCCTCGCGCGGATCTGGGCCGTGATGAACGCCAGCATCGAACAGGGGCTCGATGGAACAGGCATTCTGCCGGGCGGGCTCGGGGTGAAACGGCGCGCTGGCGCGATCCACGCGGCGCTCCAGGCCGAAGCCGGGCGCAATATCGCCGCCCCGCATATCGCCAACGAATGGATGTCGGTCTACGCGATGGCGGTGAACGAGGAAAACGCCGCCGGTGGCCAGGTGGTGACTGCCCCCACGAACGGCGCTGCCGGCGTGGTGCCGGCGGTGCTGCGCTACTGGCTCGATCATGTGCCGGGTGCGAGCGGTGCGCGGGTGGCCGAGTTTCTCCTTACGGCGGCGGCAATCGGTGGGTTGATCAAGCACAACGCCTCGATCTCGGGGGCGGAACTGGGCTGCCAGGCCGAGGTGGGCTCGGCGGCAGCCATGGCCGCCGCAGGGCTTGCGGCGGTGCTCGGCGGTCGCCCGCAACAGGTGGAAAACGCTGCCGAGATTGCGCTGGAACATCACCTCGGGATGACCTGCGATCCGGTCAAGGGCCTCGTGCAGGTGCCCTGTATCGAGCGCAACGGGTTGGGTGCGATCAAGGCCGTATCGGCCGCCGCGCTGGCGCTGCGCGGCGACGGCAGCCATTTCGTGCCGCTCGACAGCTGCATCGCAGCGATGGCCGCCACCGGGCGCGACATGCACGAGAAATACAAGGAAACATCGCTCGGCGGCCTCGCGGTCAACGTGCCGAACTGCTGAGGGGCTAGCGCCGCTTCGGCAGCACCGGCGCGCTTTTGTCGAGCGCCAGATCGGCATCGGAAAACCGCCACGGACCGCGCACCCCGGGCACGCCTTCCGGGGCAATCTGAAGGCCGCGCGCCAGCACCTGTGGGTCGGCAAAGGCCTCGGCGATGTCGTTGATCGGCCCGGCGGGCACGCCCACCTTCTCCAAGGCCGAGAGCAGCGGCGCGCGGTCCCATACGGCGGTGGCCTCGGCAATGATCGCCATCAGCATCTCGCGGTTCTCGATCCGCGCGGCGTTGCTGCAAAAGAGCGCGTTGGCGGCCAGATTTTCCATGCCGAGCAGGGTGACGAGGGCGCGAAACTGCCGGTCGTTACCGACGGCGATGATGATTTGCCCCTCCTCCACCGGCACCACTTCGTAGGGCACAAGGTTGGGGTGGGCGTTGCCCAGCCGGCCCGGGCTCGTGGCTGTGGCGAGATAGTTCATCGCCTGGTTTGCCAGTAGCGCGGTGGCGCTGTCGAGCAGCGAGATATCGACCATCTGGCCGCGCCCGGTGTGGTGGCGCTGCTCGACGGCGGCAAGGATGCCGATGGTGGCGTAGAGCCCGGCAACCACATCCGTAACGGCGACGCCCACCTTCATTGCCGGGCCCTCGGCCTCGCCGGTGATCGACATCAACCCCGAGAGCCCCTGGATGATGAAATCATACCCCGGCTGCGCCGCGCGCGGGCCATCTTGCCCGAACCCGGTGATCGAGCAATAGATCAGCGCCGGATTGAGCGTGGCGAGCGTTGCGTAGTCGAGCCCGTATCTGGCCAGCCCGCCGACCTTGAAATTCTCGATCACGATGTCGGCCCCGGCCACCAGCGCGCGCACCTGCGCCTGGCCCTCGGGGGTGGAAAAATCCACCACCACCGAGGTTTTCCCCCGGTTCGCCGCGTAGAAATAGGCGGCACTCCGGTCGCCCTCGCGCTCGATCCAGGGCGGGCCCCAATGGCGGGTGTCGTCGCCCGACGGGCTTTCCACCTTCACCACGTCGGCCCCGAGATCGGCCAGTGCCTGACCGGCCCATGGCCCGGCGAGCACGCGGGCGAGTTCGACCACCTTGAGGCCTTCGAGCGGTTTCATCGGCATTCTCCTGTTTCGTCTCGGCCTAGCATTCGGGCGCGGCTCCGGCAATGTAGCAGCAAACCCGCCGCGCCCCCTTGCCCTCACGCCGCCGCCCGGCCACAAATCGGGGAACCACAGGAGATCAACCATGCCCCACGACTTGCCCCCGCAAAGCCGCCCCGAGCTGTCGAGTTTCGCCTGGGAAGACCCGTTTCGCGTTGATGACCAGCT
>MNZL01000064.1:0-1338 GCA_001873585.1 Rhodobacterales bacterium CG2_30_65_12
ACCGCAAGATAGGCGAGCGGTTCGACCTGCCAGCCCTTGCGCAGGATCACGAAATGCAGCCCCCCCGCCAGCACCGCCGGGTAGACCAGCAAGTGCAGCTGCCGCCAGCGCGCGCCGAGCCTGCGAATCGAGGCCATGTTGGACGTGATCGCCAGCGGCACCAGCATCAGAAAGCCAGCCATGCCGATGGTGATATAGGGGCGCTTGACGATATCGGCCCAGATCCGGGCCGGGTCTCGCACATCGAGCAGAAGCCAGGCCAGCAGGTGCGCGCTTATATAATAGAAGGCGAGCAGCCCCAGCGCGCGGCGAAAGCGGATCAGGTTCACCCCCGCCCAGATGCGCAGCGGGGTGATGACCAGGCCGGCGATCAGAAACTGGAGCGCGAGCAGCCCAAGCCGGTGTTCGAGCGCCGAGATCGGCTCCACCCCGAGCCCGCCGGTGAAGCCGAGGTAGAGATACCAGAACGGCGGCAGCGCTCCGAAGCCATAAAGAGGCCACGTGGGCAGCTTGCGCGCCGCCCGGTTGATCGTGTCGGCCAGCGCCATCAGAAGAATTTGGCCAGATCCATGCCGCTGTAAAGCCCCGCCACCTCGTCGGCGTAGCCGTTGAACATGAGCGTGTCGATCCGCGGCGCGAAGAAGCCCGCACCAATCACCCGCTCGGTTGCCTGGCTCCAGCGCGGATGGTCCACGGTCGGGTTCACGTTACTGTAAAAACCGTATTCGCGGCCATTGGCCTTGTTCCAGCTTGTCGGCGGTTCCTTGTCGGTGAGCGTGATCCGCACGATCGACTTGATCGACTTGAAACCGTATTTCCACGGCACCACCAGCCGGAGCGGCGCGCCGTTCTGGCCCAGCAAGCTCTCGCCATAGATGCCGGTGGCAATCAGGCTGAGCGGATGCATCGCCTCGTCGAGCCGCAGCCCTTCCACATAGGGCCAGTCGAGCACCGGCGAGCGCACGCCTCGCATCTCGTCGGGGCGCAGCGCGGTCTCGAAGGCAACGTATTTGGCCGAGGGCTGCACCCCGACCTTGGCCAGCAGTGCAGCAAGCTCGAACCCGTTCCACGGAACCACCATCGACCATGCTTCGACGCAGCGCAGGCGGTAAATCCGCTCCTCGATATCCATTCCCTTGAGCAGATCGGCCAGATCATAGCTGCCGGGCCGCTCCACCAGCCCGTCGATACTCACGCTCCACGGGTCGGTCTTGAGCCGGTTGGCGTATTTCGCCGGGTCTTCCTTGGCGGTGCCGAACTCGTAGTAGTTGTTGTAGTTGGTGATGGCGTCCAGCGCGGTCGGCTCACGGTCGAGCGGCACCTCCGCCGCGAGCGGGG
>MNZL01000064.1:1345-8547 GCA_001873585.1 Rhodobacterales bacterium CG2_30_65_12
CGCCCCCAGCCCCAGCCCCGCCGCCCCGGCCATGATCTGCCGGCGGTTGAGATAGCTTGCCTTCGGGGTCACGTCGCCCCAGGTGAGTTTGCTCTTGTAGCCCATCGCGCACCTTTCTGCATTCACCGCCCCTACCTACCAAATCGCCGCGCGCAGGGAAAAACAACATGGTTCACGTTGCTGCGCGCGGCCTGTAACGCAGGCAGCGCCCGCCCCGACCGGAGCCAACTTGTTCGAGATCAAGGCGACTTGAGCAACGGTGAGTTGGGGATCGCTTGCGAATGGTGGGGTCGCCGCCCAGTACGCGTTGCCCTGCCCTGTTTTTTCAGGATGGAGGGTAACATGGCGCTCATTTCTGGCGTTGGCACAACAATCACCAACAATTACACCGCGATCGGGGGTGAGAATGTCTATCTCATCCAGCAGGGCGAAACGCTGATTGGCGACGCCGCCCCGGCGTTCAACTTCGACACCACCGACGGCAACACGCTGATCGTGCGCGGCACAGTCTCGGGTGCCGTCGGCAGCGCAGTCGTCGGCCTGGCGGACGCCGAAGGCAATCAGGTGCGGGTCGCCAGCGACGGGCTGTTAACCGGCACCACGAACGCTGTGCTCCTTTACGGGGCATCGAGTGAATTGATGAACCGGGGCCAGATCGGAGCAAGCCACAGCACCGGCTTTGCCGTGGTGATGGGTGGCGATGGCTCGCTTGTGAACAACAGCGGCGCGATTACGGGCTCCAGAGGCGTGGTGGTGGAAGATGGCAACCCTGCGACTGTCGACTCCTACACCATCATCAACAGTGGCCGGATTAACGCGGGCAGCATCGGCGCTATCGCGCAGGGTTTCTTCAACGTCACGATCGAAAACAGCGGCTTGATCCGCAGCGACAACATGGCGATCGGGCTCGAAGGCGACCATGCCCGGATCGAGAACGATGGGAGGATCGTTGGCGGGCTTGTCGGGATCTACAATTCAGCAGCGGAAATGCAGCTCTTCAACAACGAAGGCGGTGTGATCAAGGCGCGGTCCGTTGCCCCGCCAAACGCGCAGGATCCCATGACACCGGCACTATTAAGCTCCGCCGCCTATTTGGGTGGCGTGAACACGGATAGCATCGTCAATGCCGGCACCTTTGTCGGCGATGTCATCCTAGGTGCCGGCGATGACAGCTACTTAGGCCTCGGCACTGGATGGGTTGACGGCGTGGTTGAAGGCGGGGCCGGCCTTGACGTTCTGACCGGAAGCCGCGCCAGCGACACCCTGATCGGCGGCCTCGACGACGACGAGATCAACGGCCGTGGCGGCAATGACTCGCTCTTTGGCGATGAAGGATCCGACGGGATGGCTGGCGGCGCGGGGCATGACCGGATGTTTGGCGGGTCTGGCGATGACTGGATGAGCGGTGGAGGCGGCAACGACTGGATGGCCGGCGAAGACGGCAACGACGTGCTGCATTCCGGGGCCGGAAACGACACTCTTTATGGCGGTGCCGGGCTCGATGCGTTGAATGGCGAAACTGGCGATGATCTGATCCATGGCGAAGGCGGCAACGACACGATCTTCGGCGAAGACGGGGCAGACTCGGTTTACGGCGACGATGGCGATGACTGGCTTCAAGGCGACGGCGGCGCCGACCTGATCGTCGGTGGCGCTGGCAGGGATATCTTGGTCGGCGGCGCCGGGGCCGACACCTTGCGCGGCGGCGGCGATGGCGATATCCTCCACGGCGATGGCGGCGATGACATACTCTATGGCGGCACCGGCGCTGACGAACTCTATGGCGGCGCTGCCAATGACAAGCTCTTCGGTGGCACCGACATGGATTTGCTGCTTGGCGGCACCGGCAATGACGTGCTCAGGGGCCAGGGGGGCGATGACACGCTCTTTGCCGACAGCGGCAACGACCAGCTTATTGGCGGCGCGGGGGCCGACGTGTTCGACTTCGCCGTTTGGCTTGACGATCTCGGCACCAACCGCATCCTCGACTTTGAAGCCGGCATCGACAAGATCGTCCTTGCCGGATTCGGGGTGGACACTGTTGAACTGGCGCTTGGCCGGGCGCTCAGCCAGTCTGGCAGCAACGCGGTGATCGACCTCGACCTTCTCAACGACCCCATCACGCCGACGCCGAATTCGGGCCTGCTCATCATCGTCGGGGCATGGGGCCAGATCGACGCGTCGGACTTCATCATCTGACGGATCGCTGCGCTTGCGGGAGGCGGCCTTGCCCCCTCCTGCTCAAACCAGGCCTCAGGCCGCAGATTTCTTGGTGGAAGCTGCGGCCTTTTTCGTGGCGGTTTTCTTGGGCGCAGGCTTGCTTTTGCTGGACGCGGCTTTCTTGCGCGCGGGCTTCACCTTGTCCACCGCCTTAGGCACGAGCAGGTGGTTCTTGTTGAGCCGGTAGCGCTGCACCGTCTCGGCCACATCATAGTCATGCCCGGCCACCCAATCCGCGAACGCCGCTTCGTTCTGGTTATCGACCTCGACCAACAGCACCGGGCGATGCTGCGAAATGGTCGCTTCCAGCCCGGCCAGCGCCTGCATCTCCATGCCCTCGACGTCGATCTTGATCAGATCGGGCGTCTCGCCCGCCAGAAGCTCGTCGCCCGGCAGAACCACCAGATCGCCCGCGCCCGGCAGCATCTTCGCGCCGCCAAGGTTGCGCGCGCGGTTTTCCATCGCGTAGCCCTCGGCGCGCTGGTCCGACAGCCCCACGCCAAGCTTGCCAAGCTCCACCACGCCTTCGAGCCGGTTCACCAGGACGTTGTGAACGAGCAGCCGCCAGGCACGCGGGTTTGGCTCCACCGGCACCACCCGCCCGGCCTTCAGGATCAGCCCGGCATAGAGCGTGTGGTTGCCCACGTTCGCCCCGATATCAATAAAGCTGCCGCCCTCGGGAAACAGCGCCTTGAGCTGGCCAAGCTCGCGCTGTTCATAAAACCGCCCGCGCCGGTGATTGCGCTGGATCGGATCGTTTTCCATGTTGGTGCAAAAGCTCACCGGCTGGCCCGCCACCCGGGTGTGGGTGATCACAAGGTTCTTCGCCGAAACGGGTTTGCCCCCGGCCAGCTTTCTCAGAATCCGCCCGACTGCCGGTGTCATGCCTCTTGCCTCCATCGCCGTTCCGCACCCGGATCTCGCGCCAGGGTTTGGCCCAAACTGCCCGCGATTGCCGCACCGCGCAAGGTGTGCCGTTTTTCCAGATCGGCTTTTGCCACAATGAAAACCCCGCCGGATCACTCCGGCGGGGCTATTCTCAAGCCTTTTTGAAGGCTCAGTGCAGCACGGCGTCATCCGGCTTTGGTTGATGTGAACTGCCGGTTTTCTCGCCGATGATCAGCCCGTCAACTCCGGCGCTCACCGGCACCACCTCGCCGTCGAGGATATCACCCGCAAGCAGGCGTTCGGCCAACGGGTCTTGCAAGGCGCGCTGGATCACCCGCTTGAGCGGCCGCGCACCATACACCTGATCATAGCCCTGATCGGCAAGCCAGGTCTTCGCGCCCTGATCGAGCGTGAGGGTGATGCCGCGCTTGGCCAGCCGTCGACCAAGCCGCCCAAGCTGGATTTCGACGATCTCATCCATGTTGGCCCGGGTCAGGCGATCAAAGATGATCGTCTCATCAAGCCGGTTGAGAAATTCGGGCCGAAAATGCGCCTTCACCGCATCCATCACATCGCGCTTGGCCTGCGCGCCGTCGGCGTTCTCCGGCAACTGGCTCAGCGCCTGGCTGCCGAGGTTCGAGGTGAGCACGATCAGCGTCTGCTTGAAATCCACCTTGCGGCCCTGGCCATCGGTGAGCACACCATCGTCGAGCACCTGCAACAGCACGTTGAACACGTCAGGGTGCGCCTTTTCCACCTCGTCGAACAGCACCACCTGATAGGGGCGACGCCGCACAGCTTCGGTGAGAACCCCGCCCTCGTCATAGCCCACATAGCCCGGAGGCGCGCCGATCAGCCGGGCGACCGAGTGCTTTTCCATGAACTCCGACATATCAACCCGCACCATGGCGTTTTCGTCGTCAAACAAAAACTCGGCCACGGCCTTGGTCAGCTCGGTCTTGCCCACGCCGGTAGGGCCAAGAAAGAGGAAGCTGCCAAGCGGGCGCCCCTCGTCGTTCAGCCCGGCCCGCGCCCGGCGCACGGCATTGGCAACAGCCGTCACCGCCAGGTTTTGGCCAATCACCCGCTTGTGCAGGCCATCTTCCATCCGCAAGAGCTTGTCGCGCTCGCCTTCGAGCATCCGGCTGGTGGGAATCCCCGTCCAGCGTTCGACCACAGCGGCGATCTGCTCGGGCCGCACGGCCTCTTCCACCATCATGTCGTCATCGCGGCTTTCGGCCTCGGCCAGCTTGCGCTCCAGCTCGGGGATGACCCCGTAGGAAAGTTCACCAGCCCGCGCCAGATTGCCCTCGCGCTTGGCGGCATCAAGATCGGCACGGGCGCGGTCAAGCTGCTCCTTGATCTCGCGCGCGCCTTCCAGCTTGTCGCGCTCGGCCTGCCACTTGGTCGTCATAGCGTCGGATTGTTCCTGAAGCCCGGCCAGCTCTTCTTCAAGCTTGGCCAGCCGGTCAACCGACGCCGTGTCGTCTTCCTTCTTCAGCGCCTCCGCCTCGATCTGCATCTGCAGGATCTGGCGGTCAAGCTGGTCAAGCTCTTCGGGCTTGCTGTCGACCTCCATACGCAGCCGGCTCGCCGCCTCGTCGATAAGGTCGATCGCCTTGTCGGGCAGGAATCTGTCGGTGATGTAGCGGTGCGAAAGGGTCGCCGCCGCCACCAGCGCAGAATCGGAGATCCGCACGCCATGGTGCAGCTCGTATTTCTCCTTGATCCCGCGCAGGATCGAGATGGTGTCTTCCACCGTCGGCTCCTCGACCAGAACCGGCTGGAACCGCCGCGCAAGGGCCGCATCTTTCTCGACATACTTGCGGTATTCGTCGAGCGTGGTGGCGCCGATGCAATGCAGCTCACCCCGCGCCAGGGCCGGTTTGATCAGGTTGGCCGCATCCATCGCGCCTTCGGATTTGCCGGCGCCCACCAGCGTGTGCATCTCGTCGATGAACAGGATGATCTCGCCCGCCGCCGCAGTGATCTCATTGAGCACGGCTTTCAGCCGCTCCTCGAACTCGCCGCGATATTTCGCCCCGGCGATCAGCGCGCCCATGTCGAGCGCCATCAGCTTCTTGTTCTTCAGGCTCTCGGGCACGTCCCCGTTGATGATCCGCAGGGCCAAGCCCTCTGCGATGGCGGTTTTCCCGGTTCCCGGCTCGCCGATCAGCACCGGGTTGTTCTTGGTGCGCCGCGAAAGCACCTGCATGGTGCGCCGGATTTCCTCGTCGCGGCCGATGATCGGGTCGATCTTGCCTTCCTCGGCGGCTTCGGTGAGATCGCGCGCGTATTTCTTCAGCGCCTCATAGCTGTCTTCGGCGCTGGCGCTATCCGCCGTGCGCCCTTTACGCACGTCGTTGATCGCGGCGTTGAGGTTCTGGGCGTTGATCGCCCCCGCCTCCAACGCCTCTTTCGCCGGCGATTTCACCAGCGCCAGCGCGGTGAGCAACCGCTCGACCGGCACGAAGCTGTCGCCCGCCTTCTTGGCAAGCTTTTCGGCCTCGTCCAGCACCTTGCCGGTTGCCGAATCGAGATACACCTGCCCCGCGTCGCCCGTCACCGACGGGATCTTGCGCAGCGCGGCTTCGACGGCCTCAACCACGCGTTTCGGCTCGCCGCCTGCCTTGCGAATGAGGCCGGCCGCCATGCCTTCTTCATCGTCCATGAGGGCCTTGAGCAGGTGCTCAGGGGCAAGTCGTTGATGGTTCTCGCGCATGGCGATCGTCTGCGCAGCCTGAACAAACCCGCGCGACCGCTCGGTGAACTTATCCAAGTTCATGGTCTTCTCCTTTTCAAAGCGCCCGGATTCCGAGGTGCCCGCCTCGCAGCACACCCCTTTTCGGGCCTCTGATCAGAGATGGGGACGGGGGAAAAAATCTCAAGATATCCCCTTTTTGAATCTCCACCGCTTCGGCACATCCAATCAGGAGAATGGTCAAACATCTGCGGAAGGTTGGTATTGAAGACGCACAAGATGGACGAGAGCGGCGCTGCCTCACCGATACATGCAACAAAAATCGACATTGCCGATCTGCACTTCAGCGCCGGGGCCGAAGGCTACCAGGGCTATGTTTCGATCGAGCTTCGGCCCGCGCAAGACGGTCCGCCGATACACCTGCAATTTCTCTGCCACGCCGCGCAGCCGCGCGATTGCCCCTCTGCCATTGTCACCCGCGATCTGATCGCGGACGCACTGCGCCAGGCGCACCGGATGCCCGGCTTTCGCCGTGGCAAACGCCGGATCGAGGTGAATATCGCGCAGGCCCGGATTTCGGCGCGCCCTTGAGCTTGACCGGAGCGCCCCGGCTGGCCGAAAAGGGCGCGACCCGAGCCAAAGGAGCGCACCATGACCCAGACCGATGAACGCCTGATTACTGCGCTCGATGTGCCGAACGCGCTCGAAGGTCTGCAACTGGCCCAGACCATCGGCGATGCCTGCGGCTTCTACAAGATCGGCCTCGGCATGCTCACCGGCGGCGGGCTGGCGCTGGCGCGCGAGTTGATCGACGAGATGGACAAGCGCGTGTTTCTCGACATGAAGCTGTTCGACATTGGCAACACCGTCGAAGCCGCCGTGCGCGGTCTTGCCCATTACGGGCTCGATTTTCTCACCGTGCATGGCGATCCGCATGTCGTGCGCGCCGCTTCCGAGGGTAAGGGTGGCTCCGAGTTGCGCATCCTCGCGGTGACGATCCTCACCTCGCTCGACCGCGCCGATCTCGATGCCGCGCTGATCAAACCCGGCGATGTGGCCGACCTCGTGGTCGAACGCGCCGCGCGCGCATTTGACGCGGGTGCCGACGGCGTGATCGCCAGCCCGCTGGAAGCGCCGCTGATCCGCGCTCTGCCTCAGGCCGAGGGCCGTCTCATCGTCACCCCCGGTGTGCGCCCGCCAGGCAGCGCACTGGGCGACCAGAAGCGGGTGATGACCCCGGCCGAAGCAATCCACGCCGGGGCGGATCATATCGTGATCGGCCGCCCGATCGTTCGCGCTTCGGATCCTCGCGCAACCGCCGAGGCTATCCTCGCCACGCTGCCCTGACCGGTCTTCTTTGGTCGGCAAATACCTCGGGGAGTTTGAGGGGCAG
>MNZL01000089.1 GCA_001873585.1 Rhodobacterales bacterium CG2_30_65_12
GATCAGGCCGAGCAGCATCAACAGGGCCGAGTGCAAGGTGAGCGCCAGCCCGATCACGAAGGCGCAGAGCACAGCGGCGCCAAGCCCGCCCCTGTGCGGAAACCGCGCCTCGACGATCAGCCGCAAGAGCCGCCCGCCCGGCAGCGGCCAAAGTGGCATGAGGGCGACAAAATTCACCGCCCCGGCGGCGAGCGCATAGGCCCGGGCGGTTTCGGCAAGCGCCGGGGCTGTCGTGGCCAGCGTATCGCCAAGGGCGACGGCGACCACCATCGGCGCGAGGCCGAAGCCGGGCCCCATCAGCAGCACGAAAAGCTGGGCGAGATCGCTCGTCGGCGCGCGGGCCGATATGCCCGGCCCCCCCGGCAGCGGGATCAGCCGGAACCGCGCGTCTGCGTGTCCGGCGAGCCGAAAGCCGATCACATGGCCGAGCTCTTTGACCGCGAAGGCGAGCATCGCCGCGAGCGCAAAATCGAGGCCGATCACCACCGTGGCAAACAGGAAGGCGGGGAAGATGGCAACCACCGCGCGCCCGTCGGCAGCGGTTACGGGCAGCCGCGGATCAGAGGCGAAAGCGGGGCGCACCACGAAAGCCATGGCTGCAACCAGCGCGATGGAGAGGAAAACTTGGGCCATCAGACCTCGGGAGCCACAGGGGGCCGCGCGGAGAGATGAACGAGGGAAGGATCGCGCGCGGCCCGAGATGCAAATGTGCCGAATTCGAGGCAATTGAGCAATCAACGAGGCGGAAAAAGACTGTTTCTCCACCCCGGCGTCTTGACCGCGACAAAAACCGCAGCGACACCGGGCGCGGTTGATAACGGGGCCCGCTGGGGGCGCGCGCCGGCGCAGGAGAAAAGGTATGGGACGAGTGATCTCTTCGATAATCGGCGTGCTGCTTATCGCGCTCGGGTGTGTTTCGCTGATCGGCGCGGTTGATATTCTGCGCACGGGCGGCAGCACTGAAGATCTGGCTCAGGGCTTTCTGGTGCCCGGCTCGCTTTTCATCGTCGGCGGGTTCGTGATCTGGATGGGCTGGCAGGCGCGCGGCGGCCGGGGCGAAGACTGACGCCCCGACCCCTGGCGTTCAGAGGTTTTCCGGCTGCGGCATGCCGAGCACATGGAAGCCCGAATCGACCGTGACGATCTCGCCGGTGGTGCAATTGCCCCAATCGGAGGCAAGAAAAACGGCGGTGCCGCCCACGGCTTCGAGCGTTGCGTTGTGGCGCAACGGCGCGTTTTCCTCGGTGTGGCGATAGGTCTTGCGGGCACCGCCAATGGCTGCACCCGCGAGCGTTTTCATCGGCCCGGGGCTGATCGCGTTGACCCGGATGCCGTCGGGGCCGAGATCGTTGGCGAGGTAGCGCACACTTGCCTCCAACGCCGCCTTCGCCACGCCCATCACGTTGTAGAACGGCGTGACCCGATTTGAGCCGCCATAGGTGAGGGTGAGCAGGGTGCCGCCCTGCGTCATCTTCGGCACACAGCGCCGCGCCACCTCGATGAAGCTGTAGCAGGAGATATCGAGCGAGTTCTTGAAGTTGGCGCGGCTGGTGTTGAGAAAGCGCCCCGTAAGCTCGGTCTTGTCGGAATACGCAACCGCGTGCACCAGGATGTCGATCTGGTCCCAGCGCTGCCAGAGCGCGGCAAAGCCTGCATCAAGGGCGTCGTCGTTGGTCACGTCCATGTCGACGAGGAGATCGGAACCGAGCGAGGCGGCGAGCGGCGCCACCCGTTTGCCGAAGGCCTCGCCCTGATAGGAAAAAGCCAACTCCGCCCCTTCGCCCGCCATTGCCCTGGCGATGCCCCAGGCAATCGAGCGTTCGTTGGCCACGCCCATGATCAGCGCGCGTTTGCCCTTGAGAAGATTGCCCATCGTCCTCACTCCCTGAACTTGCTGAGCAGCATAGAGCCGTTGGTGCCGCCAAAGCCGAAGCTGTTGGTCATCACCGTATCGAGCCCCGCGTTTTCCACCAACGCCGTTGCAATCTCTCCGGGCTCGATCGCCGGATCGAGGGTCTCAACGTTGATCGACGGCGCGATGAAATCGCCCTCGAGCATAAGCAGGCAATAGATCGTTTCCTGCGCGCCGGTGGCGCCCTGGCTGTGGCCGGTCATCGACTTGGTGGAACTGATCGGCGGGGTGCTGCCGGCACCAAACACCCGGCGCACCGCTTGCACTTCTCCAACATCGCCCACCGGAGTCGAGGTGCCGTGTGCATTGATATATGATACTTTTCGATCCTTCGGCAGGGTGTCGAGCGCCAGCCGCATGGCCCGCTCGCCGCCCTCGCCGGAAGGGGCAACCATATCGTGCCCGTCGGAGGTGGCGGCAAATCCGGTAACTTCGGCATAGATTTTTGCCCCGCGCGCCTGCGCGTGCTCAAGGCTTTCGAGCACCACGATGCCGCCGCCGCCGGCGATCACAAAGCCGTCGCGCCCTGCGTCGAAGGCGCGGCTCGCCTTCTCGGGCGTGTCGTTATACTTCGAGCTCATCGCGCCCATCGCGTCGAACAGGCATGAGAGCGTCCAGTCCAGCTCTTCCGCGCCGCCGGCAAACATCACGTCTTGCTTGCCCATCATGATCTGCTCGGCGGCCACGCCGATATTGTGCAGCGAGGTCGAACAGGCGGAGGTGATCGAGTAGCTGATGCCCTTGATCCGATACGCGGTCGAGAGGTTTGCGGAGATCGTCGAACTCATGCATTTGGGCACCGCGAAGGGCCCCACGCGCTTGGTCGCTCCGGTGGCGAGCACCGACTGGTGCGCGGCGAAGAGCGCCGATGTCGACGGCCCGCCAGAGCCGGCGATCACCCCGGTGCGCGGGTTGGAAACCATGTCGTCCGACAGCCCCGCGTCGGCAATGGCCTGGCCCATGGCGATATGGGCATAGGCGGCCCCCGGCCCCATGAACCGCAAGCTCCGCTTGTCGATGTGCGCCGCGATATCGATCTTGAGATCGCCGGCCACCTGAGAGCGGAAGCCATGCGCGGCCATGTCTTCGTTGAAGCTGATCCCGGACTTGCCCGCCATCAGCGCAGCGCGCACTTCCTCGACAGTATTGCCGATGGGCGAAACAATCCCCATCCCGGTGACGACGACGCGACGCATGGGTGTTCTCCTTTTTGGTTGGGGATGTGTGTAGGCCAGAGCGGGGAGGTGGGGCAAGGGGGAGCTAGGTAAACTCGCAAAGCCTTCAAGGCAATTGTCGAACCGCTTCTTGACTTGTTGCAAACGGCGATGCGACACGAAACATGGCGACTCTCCGACGTGGTGGTTCCCAATGGCGAAAACATTGGAATGGAATGACCCTCGTTGCATCATCTGCATGCAAGCCGGAAAACTGACTGTTGAACATGTCATTCCCGACAGCCTAGGCGGAATACTGACCTGCCGTTTCCTTTGTCAGAACTGCAACAGCCGATTTGGATCGGGGTTTGAAGCCAAAGCACGTCTTGCGCCCGAATTGCGGCGCGCAGCATCGCACACGGGTGAATGCGCGGGTTTGGCCGAAAAACTAGAAGTTGGCGCCAATTATCGGCACGAGTTTGACGGCCAGGTTGTGGAGGCCCGCATCCGGCGAGATGGAACGATAGGACCTGCGAAGCTGGATGACGGTTCCATAATCACGCCCGACGGCAATGCCGAAAGCATTATCCGGTCAATGCTGAGTAAATGCGGCGCCTCTGGTTCTGAACGCGACGCGGCGATTTCGAAATGGAGAAACGCGCCAGAAACAGAGTTGCTTGACCTTGGAAAAGGCATAGTTGTCCGAAGATGGCGCGATGTGCCCGCAACGCCGACTTTCAAAGAAACCGCTCTTAGCCCGCTCGTCCCATTGAAGATCGCGTTCGAGTTTGCCGCGCTGGTCGTTGGTGCCGCGATCTACGGACAAGATAACGGTCTTGAAGAAATCCGGAGAGCACTTTCCGAGCAAGATGAGCGTTTCGCCAAGAGTGTGGTCAACACGTCGCTTGCGAGAAAACCGGCGCCATTCCACGGCATAGCTTTCCGCGGCAACACCCCGGAAGCGCAATTTCAAGTGCGGCTTTTCGGGTATTTGGCATACACGGTGCGTTTCCCGCGTATCCAAATTGATCAAGAGTGCGTTGCCTATACGCACAAGTTAGATACGCAAGAAGACGGGGCAAGAGTATCGAGATGCGCTGAGTAGAAAGCCCCCTCAACTCTCCGACAACGCCACCTTCATGTCCTTGACGATGTAGATCACCTCGCCATCGGCCTCGACGATCCCATCGGCCACGCCCATCGTCAGACGCCGGGTCTGGATCGCCTTGGTGAAATCCACCTTGTAGGTGAGCATCTTGCGCTCGGGCCGCACCATGCCGGTGAGTTTCACTTCGCCAACCCCCAGCGCATAGCCGCGCCCCTGCCAGCCGCGCCAGCCGAGGTTGAAGCCGGTGAGCTGCCACAGCCCGTCAAGACCGAGGCAGCCGGGCATGATCGGGTTGCCGGGGAAGTGGCACGCGAAGAACCACAGATCGGGCGTGATATCGAATTCGGCCACCACGTGGCCCTTGCCGTGCAAGCCGCCGTCGCCGGAGATGTCGGTGATCCGGTCCATCATCAGCATCGGCGGGGCGGGGAGCTGGGCGTTGCCGGGGCCGAACAGCTCGCCGGCGGCGCATTTGAGAAGGTCTTCCTTGGAAAAACTCGTGGGATATTCCGCCATCCGGGCCGCTCGCTTTTTGTCTTTTTCTGTTGCATGATGGCTCTACCATCGCCGCCCGAGAGCTGGCAAGGGCGCGGGCGCGAAGGGCTTGCGCGGATGAATCGCGGCGCTGGACGTATTATCATTTGAAATTGATGCACGACTCCGCTTATATGGCAAGATTATGATATGCGCGGGATGACGCGATGGCGATGATCGAAGCGAAACGCAAAGCGGCCCTGTGGCTCGAAAACGGCGGCATCCGCGCGACCCGTCAACGTGAGATACTGGCCGCGCTCCTGATGGGCGACGGCCACAATCGCCATGTCACCGCCGAAAGCCTGTTTGATGCGGTGCGCGGCTGCGGCGAAAGGGTTTCGCTTGCCACCGTTTACAACACGCTTCGCGCGTTTTCCGAGGCCGGGCTGTTGCGCGAAATCCATGTGACGGGTGGCAAGGTCTATTTCGACACCGACACGACGAACCACGCGCATTTCTACTGGGAAGACACCGGCGAGCTTCACGATGCCGGCCACGACGCACCCGAGCACGAGGTGCGGGTGTCAAACCTGCCGACCCCGCCCGAGGGCACGGAAGTTTCCAGGGTCGATGTGGTGATCCGCCTGCGCCGGATCTGAGCGGACCCTTCCAGCCAAAGAAAAAGCCGCGCCTTTGCAAGCGCGGCTTTGGCTTTTTCGGGCGCGCCGCGATCGCCCTTCGATCAGCCGATTGCCACCAGCTCGATATCGAACACGAGGTCTTCGCCGGCGAGCGCATGGTTGGCGTCGAGCTTCATGTGGGTCTCGCTCACTTCGACCACGCGCACCGGCATTTCCTGACCATCTTCGCCGCGCATTGCCAGGGTGACGCCCACTTCGCGCGGGATGTCGGCGGGCAGTTGCTCCAGCGGCACTTCGATCTCGCGGTCGGCGTGGCGCGGGCCGTAGGCCTGCATGACGTTGATCTCGACGCGCTTCTTCTCGCCCACTTTCATCCCCGGCATTGCCGCGTCGAGCCCGGGGATGATCTGGCCGGAGCCAACGGTAAATTCGAGCGGATCGCGGCCGGAGGAGCTGTCAAACTCGGTGCCGTCGGTGAGTGTGCCGGAATAGTGAATACGGACGGTATCGCCCTCTTTGACCTGGGTCATGCGTGCTTTTCCTGATTTTTGGGGTGTATGGCTTCAGCGAGGCCGGGGCTTTCCGGGTGCTCGCGGGGTTTGTCCCACCATGGGGGTGTGCCGGCACGATGTAAACCCGGGCGCGCCAACGGCACCGCCGCCGCCAGCCTTATGCGGAAGGCTCGGGCGCTTCGGCTCGGCTGCTGTCTTGCGTTCAGAAGCTATTGGATCCGGGCTGTGCCGGTTTCAGCTACCCGTTTCGGAGGTCTCAAACGTTGGTACGCCGCGCTTGTGGGCCTTGGCGTAGCCGGTTGCCTCGCAATACCGCGAGCAGCGCAAGAACGTAAACAGTCCAATTCCGCCGCCCAGCGCTGCCAAGGTTCCCGCGATGACGATCTCGGTCATGTTCGCCGAATCGGCGGTGAGGGCGAGAAACCCGAAGGCCCAGAAGCCCGCCCATGCAATCACGTTCAATACCGCCACAAACTTGGTCACTTTACACCCTCCCTGATCCTCGGCCGCTCCTGTGAGACAAATTGTCGCAGCCATCCGGCGGACCATATCCAGCGGATTTTGCCCTGTCCATGCAAAAAAGCGATTATGAAGGGCAACCGGCGGCGCGCCGTTCAGAACCACTGCCCCGGTTCCATCAGCCCGAGATCGAGCAATTGCTGCGAGGTCCATTCGAACGGCACCGAGTTGTGCCATTTGAAGGTGCGGATATCGAAGGTGCTGCCGGGGTTGGTCTTCAGCGCCTTGGCGGTGCGAAAGCTCACGATCGCCGCCGTCAGGTTGTGATGCCAAGGGCAGGCGTAGGTGTTGTATTCCTCGTCGTTGAAGGTGTGGTCGGGGCGCAGGCGCAGCCCATCCTTCGCTCTGAACAGCGCGATCCGGTCGATCTTGCGGCGGCCTTCGGGAATGTGCTCCTCGAAGCGCCAGCGCAGGCCTCCAAAAAAGTCGAGCTGGCGTTCTCTCGGGTGGCCTGTCGCCGGGTCGGGCCGGCCGAGCGCGTAATAGCCCGATTTGTCGAGCCAGGTGTCGTCGAGCGAGACGGCGTTGGGATTTGCGTGCAGGTCGCCAGCGTAGATGTCGACCACGTAGGTCAGCATCGCGTCGCGCCGCTCCTCGGCGTGGAAGGTCAGCATTTCGCCCACATTGCGGGTCTCGCAGAACGGGTGGAACAGGTATTCGCCGTTGTAACCGTAGTAGAGCCACAGCCCCGGCGCCGCGTCGATCACCGCGTTCACCGCCGTCTCCAGCGCGTGTTCCGCCGCCATCACGTAATCAACCCGGTGGATCGTATCTTCAAGCGCCGGTGGCAGGCCAAGCTCGGAGGGCGCAAAAACCACCACGGCGCGAAAGCCCGCGAGCTGGTGGTAGCGGATCGTGCTTTCGACCTCGACGAGGTCTTCGGCCAGGATCAGCGCCACCGGCCCCTTGGCCAGCGCCGCGCCGCCTCGGTTGAGAAAATCCTTGAGCGATGAATAGCGCATGCCTGCCTCTCGCTGCCCCCGTGCGCGCAGATTCCCCCATCGCGCGCGCCAATGCAACCGTTGCGGGGCGGGGGCGCATGAGGTAGGACCGCGGCCAACACCGGAGTGCTGCATGACCCAACCGAAAAAGCTCTTCATCCGCACCTGGGGGTGCCAGATGAACGTGTATGACAGCGAACGCATGGCCGAGGCGCTGGGCGCTGACGGGTATGACGAGACCGACCGGCCGGAAGATGCCGACATGATCCTGCTCAACACCTGCCACATCCGCGAGAAGGCGGCGGAAAAGGTTTATTCCGAGCTCGGCCGCTACAAGGATCTCAAAGCGGCCAATCCCGATCTCAAGATCGGCGTGGCCGGCTGCGTGGCGCAGGCCGAGGGCGAAGAGATCATCGCCCGGCAGCCAATCGTCGATCTCGTGGTCGGGCCGCAAGCCTACCACCGACTGCCGCAAATGGTGGCGAGGGCCGGGCACGGGGCGAAGGTGATCGACACCGACTTTCCGCCCGAAGACAAGTTCGAGGCGTTGAAAAACCGGCCCAAGGCCAGGCACGGCCCCACCGCGTTTCTCACCGTGCAGGAGGGCTGCGACAAGTTTTGCGCCTTCTGCGTGGTGCCCTATACCCGCGGCGCCGAAGTGAGCCGCCCCGCAGCGCGGATCTTGCGCGAAGCGAACGAGCTGGTCGAGCGCGGGGTGCGCGAGATCACGCTTCTGGGCCAGAACGTGAACGCCTACCACGGTCCGGGGGTGGAGGGAAATTGGTCGCTCGCCCGGCTGATCCGTGAGCTGGCCAGGGTCGACGGGCTGGAGCGCATCCGCTTTACCACGTCGCACCCCAACGACATGAGCGACGATCTGATCGCCGCGCATGGCGAGGTTGAAAAGCTCATGCCCTATCTGCACCTGCCGGTGCAATCGGGGTCTGACCGTATTCTGAAGCGGATGAACCGGGGGCATACGGCCGGGCAATATCTGGCGTTGATCGAACGCATTCGCGCGGCGCGGCCCGACATTCTGATCTCGGGCGATTTCATCGTCGGCTTCCCCGAGGAAACGGCGGAGGATTTCGAGGCGACGATGGCGCTCATTCGCGCCGTGCGCTACGGCCAGGCCTACTCGTTCAAATACTCGGCCCGCCCCGGCACCCCCGCCGCCGAGCGCACGCTGGTGGATGCCGCCGAAGCTTCCGACCGGCTGCACCGGCTGCAGGCGCTGATCACCGAACAGGCCGCCGAGGTCATGGCCGGCATGGTTGGCCGCGAGGTTGGCGTGTTGTTTGAAAAACCGGGACGGATGCCGGGGCAGATGGTGGGCAAATCCGATTACCTCCACGCCGT
>MNZL01000114.1 GCA_001873585.1 Rhodobacterales bacterium CG2_30_65_12
TCCCCGGCCGCCCCGCCGTGCTCCTCCCCTTGACCGCGCCCTTCACGGCCGCTTCCGCCGCCGCTTCCACCGCCGATTGCCTTGCCAGCGGGTCATCCGCCACCGCCAGCTCCACCGCTTCGAGCCGGTGGATCTCGTCGCGCAGCCTTGCGGCTTCCTCGAACTCCAGGTTCTCCGCCGCCTTGCGCATATCCGTGCGCAAAGCCTCCAGATGCGCGGCAAGGTTCGCGCCGACCATCGCCTTGTCGACCTTCACGGTGACGCGGCTCATGTCGGTGTCGCCCTCGTACAGGCCCGCCAGCACATCGTCGACGTTCTTGCGGATCGTCTCGGGCGTGATCCCGTGCTTAACGTTGTAGGCAACCTGCCTCGCCCGCCGCCGGTCGGTTTCGGCCAGTGCGCGCTCCATGCTGCCGGTGATACGGTCGGCATACATGATCACCCGCCCTTCGGCGTTGCGCGCGGCGCGGCCGATGGTCTGGATCAGCGAGGTCTCGGAGCGCAGGAAGCCTTCCTTGTCGGCATCGAGGATGGCCACCAGCCCGCATTCGGGAATGTCGAGCCCCTCGCGCAACAGGTTGATGCCGATCAGCACATCGAACGCGCCGAGCCGCAGATCGCGCAGGATCTCGATGCGCTCGATCGTATCGATATCCGAATGCATGTAGCGCACGCGGATGCCCTGTTCGTGCATGTATTCGGTGAGGTCTTCGGCCATGCGCTTGGTGAGGGTGGTCACCAGCGTGCGCATTCCGGCGGCAGAGACGCGCCGCACCTCGTCGAGCAGATCGTCCACCTGCATTTCCACCGGGCGGATTTCTACCTGCGGATCGAGCAGGCCGGTGGGGCGGATCACCTGCTCGGTAAACACGCCGCCGGTGCGCTCAAGCTCCCAGCGGCCCGGAGTAGCGGAGACGAAAACGCTCTGCGGCCGCATCGCGTCCCATTCCTCGAACTTGAGGGGGCGGTTATCCATGCAAGAAGGCAGGCGAAAGCCGTGCTCGGCCAGCGTCATCTTGCGCCGGAAGTCGCCCTTGTACATGCCGCCGATCTGCGGCACCGAAACGTGGGACTCATCGGCAAATACCAGCGCGTTGTCGGGGATATACTCAAACAGCGTGGGCGGCGGCTCACCGGGCGCGCGCCCGGTCAGGTAGCGTGAATAGTTTTCGATGCCGCTGCAATGCCCGGTGGCTTCCAGCATTTCGAGATCAAACCGGGTGCGTTGCTCCAGCCGCTGCGCTTCGAGCAATTTTCCCTCCGCCTCGAATTCGGCGAGGCGCCTTTGCAGCTCTTCTTTGATCCCCTTCATCGCCTGTTTCAGCGTCGGCGTCGGGGTAACGTAGTGCGAATTGGCGTAAATGCGCACCTTGTCGAGCGCATCGGTCTTGGCACCGGTAAGGGTGTCGAACTCGGTGATCGCCTCCAGCTCTTCGCCGAAAAACGAAAACCGCCAGCCGCGATCTTCGAGGTGGGATGGCCAGACCTCAAGGCTATCGCCGCGCACCCGGAAGGTGCCGCGCGCGAAGGCGTTATCGTTTCGTTTATACTGCTGGGCGATCAGATCGCGCATCACTTCGCGCTGGTCGTATTCGGTGCCGACCACGAGATCCTGGCTCATCGCGGTATAGGTTTCGGGGCTGCCGATACCGTAGATGCAGCTTACCGAGGCGACGATGATCACGTCGTCGCGCTCCAGTAGCGCACGGGTGGCGGAGTGGCGCATCCGGTCGATCTGCTCGTTGATCTGGCTTTCCTTCTCGATGAAGGTATCGGTGCGGGCGACGTAGGCCTCGGGCTGATAATAATCGTAGTAGCTGACGAAATACTCCACCGCGTTCTCGGGAAAGAAGCTCTTGAACTCGCCGTAGAGCTGGGCGGCGAGCGTTTTGTTGGGGGCGAGGATGATCGCCGGGCGCTGGGTTTCTTCGATCACCTTGGCCATGGTGAAGGTCTTGCCGGTGCCGGTGGCGCCAAGCAGCACCTGGTCGCGCTCGCCCGTGTTTACCCCGGCGGAAAGTTCGGCAATGGCGGTAGGCTGGTCGCCGGCGGGCTCGAAGCTGCTGTGCATCACGAAGGGTTTGCCGCCTTCGAGCTTGGGGCGCTTGGCGGGGGCGGGCTGGGTCAGCGGCGCAGTGGTCATGGCGGATCTCCTGTTCGCCCTATGTTCGTGCCGTTTCATCGGCGGCGCAAGGGCCGGCTGTGGCGGGGGAGGTGCGCGACCTTGCCACGCACGGCTCGGCAGAGGCGGGCGGGCTGCGGCAATTGTTAACAAAGTATTACTACCTGGGATGGTTTTGTATGCAATTTGCTACAACTATAAGGGTATTTTTCTGTTGATTTCTATATCAGCCGCAGGCTAGGGTCTGATTGCAAGCAGCAGACCAGGCTGCCGGCCCCGACGAACACCCACCCCACCCCTAGCTCCCTCGTCGGCGGCCGGCAGCCAACCTGCCGGACCAGATTTCCGCCCACCCCGTTTTCGGCTTGCGAAAGCGGGGTTCTTTCTGGATAACCCTAGGCATTACCCGTCAGGATGAAGGAGACGCCCATGCGCGCCCGTATCTACCAGCCCGCGCGGAACGCGATGACCTCCGGTCAGGCCCGGACAAAAACCTGGGTGCTCGAATTTGCGCCCGACGGCGGCAAGGCGATCGACCCGCTGATGGGCTGGACCGGCTCAGCCGATACCCAACAACAGGTGCGCATCCGGTTTTCCACCCAGCAGGCAGCGCTCGATTACGCGGCGGAACGCGGGATCGAGGCCACCGTGACCGAGCCGCACAAGCGCAAGTTCAACGTCCGCCCCGGTGGCTACGGTGAAAACTTTGCGCCCGGCCGGCGCTCGGCCTGGACCCACTGAGGCAACACCGCGAGCGCGGAGCGCGGCGTGGCCCCCGGCGGCGATCCGTCAGCATCCGCATCATGCAACGCGATGTTTGCCCTGCGGGCCGTCGATTTGAGTATTTTTCCCAGGAAAAAGGCTTAGCCGCCGAAAAAGGCGCGCGCCGTCGCCTCGAAGTCTCGGGGTTTGTCCGCGTGCAGCCAATGGCCGGTGCCGGGCAGCCTGGCCTGTTGGGCGTTCGGAAACAGCGCCTTGATCGCCGCGCGGTGTTCGGGGCGGATGTAGTCCGACAGCCCGCCCGCGAGAAACAGGGTAGGGCCCGCAAAGCTGGCGTCGATCTGCGGGAAATCCAGGATCGTCGGCAATTCGTGGTCGAGCACGTCGAGATTGAGCCGCCAGCGCTTTTGCTTCACGTCGAGCGATTGCAGCAGGAAGGCGCGCACGCTCGGGCTGTCGATCTCGGCGGCCAGCGCGCGGTCGGCCTCGCCACGGGTGTGCACCTGCGCAAGGTCGAGCCGCTTCATCGCCGCGATCAGGTTATGGTGGCTGGTGCCGTGGCTGTAGGGCACCGGGGCGATATCGGCGACCAGCAGGCGGCGCACCCGCGCGGGCCGGGTCAGCGCCAGCACCATCGCCGCCTTGCCCCCCATCGAATGCCCGATCACGTCGGCCACGCCGCCGATCTCGCCGATTACCATATCGAGGTCGGCTGCCATCTCCGGGTAGGACTGGCTCTGGGCGCGGAACGATGTGCCGTGGTTGCGCAGATCGACCGTCACCGTGCGGCGGGTTTCGGCGAGGTGCTTGGCGATCGCACCCCAGTTGCGCCCCGAGCCGAACAGGCCGTGGACGATCAGGATCGGCGGCTTGGCCGTATCGGTTCCAAACTGTTGCATCGCCAGCATGGGGCCAACATACGCGCGAAGCGTTGAGCCGCAAGATGCCTTGGCATAAGCTGGTGTGGAGGGGGAGGGGTGATGGATTTCGAGGCGCGGGCCGAGCGGCTGGCCCGATTGATCGAAGAGCGGCTCGACGTGCGTGGCCACGGGCTTGCGGCCAAGCTCGGCCGGGGCGGGCGCAAGCTGCCGCGTGCGGTGCGCGAGGCCGGCGAACAGCTCCTTCTGGCCGAGCGCATGGCGGCAAACCCGAAGCTCGCCCGGCAGGTGGATGACGCCCGGATAGCCGCCGCCTGCGAAGCGGCCGAGCACGCCCTGGAGCGGATCGACCCCTGGGAGCGGCGCAAGACCTTCGCGGTCAACTGGCTTGCCGGCAATGCCTTCAACATTCTCATGGTTCTGGCGCTGGCGCTTGCGGCCATAGCCTGGCGCGGATTGCTTTGAGCCGGTGCAGAACGCGGCCACAAGTGCGGGCCTGTCTGCCCAGACCACACGGCATGGGCGATTTCTTGCTTATCGAATTAAATCATGTCTGGGCCAGAGCCCAAAAAAATGGCCCATCCCGGGCGCGTAGCCCAATCTGAATCACAGCACACGCGGCGGCAATATTCTCTTTCATCGCAGTTTGTTACGGTGAAAAATCGCGGATCGACAGGAACTGCGCTGGGCCTCGCAGCTTCCTCGTCCGGCAAATCCGGCCCTGCCACAACGCGCTGAAGTGATGCCAAACACACTTTTCGGCGCCGTATTGAGTCGCCTGATTGCGACACTAATTGTACGCGCGTAAAGTTATGTACAAAAACAATCTCGCGTCCCCCTGTAGCGGTTCTCGTAGTTTTTTGCCCTGCGCCCCTCCCCCATGCAAACCTTGAAAGAACGATATCGAAAATGTTTCCATTTCACCGGCGCGTCTGCGCCCGCATGCTATCAGATATAGGCTGTTCCTTTTGTGGGGGCATCGGCTTTGTCGAAGGTACGCCGATCCGGCTTGCGTCCGGCTCTCGCGTGGTCGAAACATTGAGCCGCGAAGATCGCATTCAGGTGTCGCCAACGGCGGCGATGAACCCGTCGGCCGTGCAACAAAGGGAGATCTGGCTGGACCCTTTTGATTGTCCGGCTGTGGTGCGTCCTCTCCTGGTGCCGCCGGGCGCCTTGGGGAACCAAACCGAATTTCTGCTGCAGCAGGATATGCGCGTGATCATGCATGATTCCGACCTTGTTGACGCAATCGGCACTGGCTTCGTATCCGTGCGCGCGGCCGACCTTGAAGCGTTTCGCAAGATACGCCTTGCCGACCCGCCGAAACGCGCCCGGTTGATCACCGTTGCGTTTGAAGCGGAACAGATGGTGGAGGTGGCTGGCGGAGCCTGGGTGATTTGCCCGCCGCTGACGCGCGATATCGGCGCCATGATCCGCAACGATACGTCGGTTTCGGTCATCGACGGCCAAAAAGTGTGCCATCTGACATCATCGGGGTCCGACGCGTTTCTGGCCATGCAGGAAGCCCTGCCAAATGCCGGGGCGCCCCAGCCGCTGCGGTTAGCGTGAACCGTCTAGGGCAACGCGGCGTCGATCGCGGTCCAGAGAGGCTCCAGCGGCTCGGTGCCCACCGCCAGCCGCACGAAGCCCGTCGCCACATCATCGCCCCAGCGCGCGCGTCGTTCAGCGCTGGTGTGCACCCCGCCAAACGAGGTGGCGGGGGTAATCAGCGCGCAGGTGGCGATGAAGCGCTCGGCGGCCTCGCGGCTTTCCAGCGTGAGGCCGATCAGAAAACCGGGGCGGCGCATCTGCGCGCGCGCAAGGGCTTGGCCGGGATCGGAGGCAAGGCCGGGGTAGCGCAGGGCGCGCACCTTGGGGTGCGTGGCGAGGCGCGCGGCGATCGCCTCGGCATTGTCGCACATCCGTTCAAAGCGCAGCTCCAGCGTTTCCAGCGAGCGGTGCAGCAGCCAGGCGTCAAAGGCGGAGGGGATCGCGCCCGACATCGAACGCCACTCACGCACCCGCGCCATCAGGCCCTCGTCTTGGCTTGAGACGTGGCCCATGAGCAGGTCGGAGTGCCCGCCCGGCGCCTTGGTATCGGAGGCGACGACGATATCGGCGCCGAGCGCCAGCGGGCGTTGGCCAAACGGCGTCATGGTGGTATTGTCTACGATGCTCACCGCGCCTGCCGCCCGGACGGCGGCGGTGACGGCGGCAATATCAACGAGGTCGAGCCCAGGGTTTGACGGGCTCTCGATCAGCACCGCGGCGACCCCCTCAAAGCCGCCCTCGCCCAAGCGCGCAGTGGGGCGGGCTTCAACCGTTACCCCGAACCGGGCAAGGAAGGTCTCGCCAAACCGGCGGCTTACATAATAGCCGTCGGCCGGCAGGAGTAGCCTGTCACCCGCCTTCAAAACCGCCATTAGCGCCGCACTCAACGCCGCCATGCCGGAGGGAAACAGCAGCGCCGGCGCGTCTTCGAGGAAGCCAAGCGCGGCTTCGGTGATCTCCCAGGTCGGATTACCGTTGCGACCGTAGACAGCCAGGCCGGGCTCGGGATCGCCAGGCAGGTGAAACATCGAGGCGGGGGTGATCGGCGGCGCGATGGGCTCGCCCTTATGTAACGCCTCCCCGCGCAGGTGGAGCAGGCCGGCGGCGTTTGGTGCTTTCAAATGATCGCTCATTTCGCTCTCTCCTCAATCGCGCCAGAAGCGGTAGGTGAACAGCACGAACACCGAGAGCACTTCGAGCCGACCCACCAGCATCCCCAGAGCCAGAAGCCACTTGGCGGTATCGTTCAAGGGTGCAAAATTGCCGGCGGGGCCGATGATCGTTCCCAGCCCCGGGCCGACGTTGGCCAGCGCCGTGCCTGCGCCGGAAATGGCGGTGACGGTATCGAGCCCGGTGAGCGAGAGCGCCACGGAGAGCAAGCCGAGCGACACCACGAACATCACGAAAAACGCCATCACCGACGAAAGCACGTCTTCGCCCACCGGGCGGCCGCCGTAGCGCGGGGTGAAGATGCCGTGCGGCGAGTGAATTGAGCGGATCTGCGCCTTGACCGCAGCGAACAGGAGTTGGTAGCGAAAGATCTTGACCGAGCAGGCGGTGGAACCGGCGCAGCCGCCGACGAGGCCGAAGAAAAAAAAGGCCACCATCGGAAACGCGCCCCAGAGCTGGTAATCCGTCGAGGCATAGCCGGTGCCGGAAATGACCGAAACGGCGTTGAACAGGCCTTCGCGGAAGCCGTTCTCAAGGTGGTCGCCGTTCACAAACAGGCGGTAGAACGCCAGCATCAGCGTGACGACCACGATGAACACGAGGTAGCCGCGCACCTGTGGATCGTGAAACAACGGTCGCGCCGTGCCGCCAACGATCTGGATGTAGCGCACGAACGGCAGGCTGGCGAGGATCATGAACACCGAGGCCACGTATTCCGCGGCACCCTGGAAGGCGCCGAAGCTCGCATCGTGGGTGGAAAACCCGCCGGTGGACATGGTGGTGAGCGCGTGGTTGATCGCGTCGAAAGGGCCCATGCCGACGGCGAGATAGGCGAGCACGTTGGCAATCGTGAGGCCAAGGTAGATCCAGCTGATTTGCCCGGCAATCTCGACCGCGCGGGGCAGCACCTTGCCCATCGTATCGAAGGCTTCGGAGCGGAAAATCTGCATGCCGCCGACGCGCAGCTCGGGCAGGAACACCATCGCCACCACGATGATCCCGACGCCGCCGAACCATTGCAGCATCGAGCGCCACATCAGCAGCCCCTCCGGCAGCGTATCGAGACCGGAAAAGACTGTCGAGCCGGTGGTTGTCATGCCCGACATTGCCTCGAAAAAGGCATCGACAAACCGCGCCTCAAGTGCGCCCAGCATGAACGGGATCGCGGCAAACAGCGGCAGGGCGATCCAGATCAGGGTGGTCAGCAGGAATGTTTGCTGGATCGTAAGCCCTGGCCCGGCAGTGTTTGCCGTGGCCAGCGTGAGCGCGCCACCGACAACAATGGTAACGACGGCGCTGGTCAGAAACACCGCCCAGCCGGAATTGCCATAGTATAGATCCACCGCCATCGGCACCAGCATCGTCGCGCCCAGCACGGCGACGACAAGGCCGATCACGTAGACGATGGGGCGCGGGTCGATCATGGCCGGCAGGGTTGGCCGGGTCCGCGTGCGGTGTCAAGCGGCGGCGTGACGCGCGGGGCAGGGTCATCGGCCCCGCGTCTCGATCCGGCGCGCAGGAAAGGCAAAAGGCGTTACTTCCAGCAGCTCACCAGCACGGTGAGGTCGGCCGCAAGCGCAGAGAGATCATAGGGCGTGAGTGCGCCCTGGATCTCGGTGGCGGCCACCACGACGCCATTGGCGGCGAGGAACTCGGCCAGCGTGGCCGACTTGGCGGCGAAGCCGACGTCATCGGGCAGAAGCCGGCCATCGCCCGAGGGCGAGGCGAGCAGCATCCCCACCACCGCGCCGCCGGCATCGAGCACCGGGCCGCCGGTGTCGCCGTCCTGGGCGCGGATGTCGAGGCGCGAGATATTGGGCTCGCCGGCGAGCCCCTTAACGTCGGCGAGCCTGCCGAAGGTGAGGGT
>MNZL01000025.1 GCA_001873585.1 Rhodobacterales bacterium CG2_30_65_12
ACGGTGACACGCGCCAACGCGTAGTCGGAATCGTCGTCGGCATCAAGTTCGCGCGCGCGCCTCTGGCGAGCCCGCCATACCCGGAGCACGCCGACGAAGACCCCGGCGGCGACCAATGCGCCGCTGCCGAACACGATATACGACAAAAGCGCCGCACCAAGCCCCGCGCCGCTGGCGAGCGAGACAATCGCCGCGGCGGTGCCGGCGACGAAACCGATAACAACAAGAAACACAGTCATTCACATCTCCGATTTTGCCACGACAGATTGGCACAGGCGGGTTAACGCCCTGTTAACTCAAACGCGAGATTTCCTCTTCGACACGGAACGATGCACGGGCAAGATAAGGCAGTTTTGCCCCGAGATCGTGCGCAGGGCAATGCCGTCAGACGAGGGTGCGACGATTAAACCGGATGGTCAGCAGCACCGCAGCGGTGGCGAGCCCCAGCACCAACCCAAGCCAGACCCCCTGTGCCCCGAG
The DNA here is from genome assembly GCA_001873585.1 of Rhodobacterales bacterium CG2_30_65_12. Lineage (GTDB taxonomy): Bacteria > Pseudomonadota > Alphaproteobacteria > Rhodobacterales > Rhodobacteraceae > Sinisalibacter. Next base: position 481 of record MNZL01000025.1, read on the forward strand.
CCCGAGCGGGAAGCCGAAGACCCAGGCCGCCGGCGCGCCGATCAGCCAGTAGCTTGCCGCCGCAATCAGCATCGGAACGCGGGTGTCGTGCATGCCGCGCAGCAGGGCAGCGGCGATCACCTGGGTGGCGTCGACAAGCTGGAACAGCGCCGCCATGAACAGGAGCTGGCTGCCGATCGCCAGGATTTCGGCCCTGAGCGGCTCGTCGGGGGCGATGTAGGCACCAATCAGCAAATCGGGAATGGCGAGAAACACCGCCACCGCCAGCACCGCCCAGCCCAGCCCGAGCGTAAGCGCCGCGCGCGCGCCGAGCCGCAGTGTGCCGCTGTCGCCCCGCCCGAAAGCCCGCCCGCTGCGCACCGTGGCGGCATTGGCAAGCCCCAGCGGCACCATGAACGAGATCGAGGAGAGTTGCAGCGCGATCCCGTGCGCCGCCAGCGCCGCCGTGCCGAACAGCCCAACCAGCAGCGACGAGAGCGAAAACAGGCCGATCTCGGCCAGCACGGTCAGGCCGATATGAAAGCCCATGGTGGCGACCTCGCCGAACGCCCCGCGGTCGGGGCGCCAGAGGCGTTGCAACAATGCGTGCGCCGGGAAGGTGCGCACCGCGTAGAGCGCCAGCGCGGCGACCGAGATCACCTGCACCGCGAGCGAAGCGATGGCGGCGCCGCGAATGCCAAGCTCGGGCGCGCCGAGGTTGCCGAAGATCAGCACCCAGTTCACCCCGGCGTTGGCCAGCGCCGCCGCGATCACCACGAAGAGTTGCATCCGGGTGCGTTCCAGTGCCGAAAGGTAGCTCTTGAGCACCATCACCGCGAGTGCGGGGATGATCCCCCAGCCCATGATCCGCAGATACTCCTGCGCTCCCGCCGCCAGTGCCGGCTCCTGCCCCATCGCACGCAGAAGCGGGGCCGAGAACCACAGCGCTGGCAGGATCGCCAGCGCAAAGCCCGCCGACACCCAAAGCCCCATCCGCGTGACCCGACGAATGCGGGTCTCGTCGCCCTGTTCGGCGGCGGCGGAGACCAGTGGCATCACCGCGAAGGCAAAGCCCGAGCCGAACAAGAACAGCACGATATAAAAGGAACTGGCCAGCACCAGCGAGGCCAGCGCCGTCACGTCATACCAGCCGAGCATTACCGTATCGGTGAGCCCGATCGCCATTTGCGCCATGTGGCTGGCGATCAACGGCAGGCCCAGCACGAGGTGGGCGCGCAGGTGATCGCGGAAGGTCTTGGTGGCGGCTGTGGTGGTCATGCGCTCCTGTGCCACGGGGCGCAGGCGCGGACAAGGCTCAGACCGGCTTGCGCGCCACCAGGTCAATCAGCGCGGAGCGGCCTGAGTGGCCATCGCCCTCGTCGAGGTGGCGCTCGTAGCTCTTGAGTTCGACGATCTCAAGCTCGCCGAAGGCATTGCGCAGGAGCGCCTCGGTATAAAGGTTTTCCACCGCGCGCGGGCCACCGGTGGCAAAGCCGATCTGGTTCGGCGTGTAGCCATGCAACAAGAGCACACCGCCGGGCTTGAGCGTGGCGATCATCCGGGCAAAGACCAGGTCGCGCTCGGCGGGGGCGAGAAACTGGATGAAAATCGCGGCGACGATGTCGAACCCCGCCTCTTGCCAGTCGTAATCAAGGATGCTGGCCGCGTGATGCTCAACCGACACGCTGCGTTCAGCGGCCAGCGCCCTGGCCTTGGCAATGGCATTGGGGCTTGAGTCCATCGCCACCGTCTCGACGCCCCGTTCGGCCATGAACACCGAGTTGCGCCCCTCACCGTCGGCCACCGCGAGCCCGCGTTTGCCCGGTTTCAACCACTCTGCATGGTCAACGAGAAAGGCTGCCGGGGCCTTGCCGAATACATAGTCAGGGGTATTAAACCGCGCATCCCACATGGGCTTTCCTCCGGGTGATCTCTGCGATGGGTGATCTTGATCAGGTAGGCTGTCGTATCAACGATGCCAAGCCAAAACAGGACATCTGCCGGTTTCACAAAACCGTGTCGTTGCCAAGCCTCGCGGCCCGGCGTAATTCGCACCAATCCCAAAAGGACACGCCATGACCGCACCGGCACAGCCCGCAAATCCCGCACAGATTGCGCCCGAACCCGTCTCGGTGCGCATGGTGATCGTCTCGATCGGCCTGCTGTTGATGCTCGCCGCGCTGGATCAGACCATCGTCTCCACCGCGCTGCCCACCATCGTGGCCGATCTTGGCGGGCTGGAGCACCTTTCGTGGGTAGTCACGTCCTATGTGCTGGCCTCCACCATCGTTGCGCCGCTCTACGGAAAACTCGGCGATCTCTACGGTCGCCGCTTGATGGTGTTTACCGCTGTCGGGCTGTTTCTCGTCGGCTCGGCGCTCTCCGGCGCGGCGGGCTCGATGCTGTGGCTGATCCTCGCGCGCGCGCTTCAAGGGCTCGGTGGTGGTGGGCTGTTCGTGCTGGCGCTTTCAGTGGTGGGCGACGTGGTGGCGCCGAAAGACCGGGGCAAGGTGCAAGGCGTGTTCGGCGCGGTATTTTCGATGGCCTCCGTGATCGGGCCGATGCTCGGCGGCTGGTTTGTCGAAGCCGCCTCGTGGCACTGGATCTTCTACATCAATATTCCCATCGGTATCGCGGCGGTGTCGATTTTCGCCACCACGTTCAAGGGCACGGGGCTGCGCAAGCGCCACGCGATCGACTGGCTCGGCGCGGCGGTGCTGACGCTCGCGCTCGGGTCGATCACCCTTGTCACCGCGCTCGGCGGGCGGAGTTTTGCCTGGTCGAGCCCGGAAATCATCGGCCTTGCGGCGCTGGCGGTGCTGGCCACTCTTGCCTTCATAGTTGTCGAGGCGCGGGCGATGGAGCCGATCCTGCCGCTCAGCCTGTTCCGCATCAACGTCTTTCGCGTGACCTCGGCGATGAGCTTCATCGTCGGCGCAGCGATGCTCGGCTCGGTTACCTTTCTGCCGATCTATCTGCAGATCGCACGCGGCGTGTCGCCTACGGTTTCGGGGCTGATGCTGTTGCCGATGACGATGGGCATTCTCGCCGGGTCGATCATCGCCGGGCGCTACATGGGCAAGACCGGGCGCTATCGCAAACTGCCGATCTTCGGCCTTGCGGTGATGACGGTGGGCATGGGGCTGATGTCTACGCTTGAAGCAACGACGTCGGTTGCAGTGTTTTCCGGTTTCATCGCTTTGTTCGGCTTTGGCATGGGCTTTACAATGCCGGTGATCACCACGGCGGTGCAAAATGCCGCGCCGCGCGCGCAGCTTGGCACCGCCACAGCCGGCGGGCTTATGTTTCGCCAGATCGGCGGCTCGCTTGCCGTGGCGCTGTTTGGCGTGATGTTTGCCAATGGCATGATCGACGAGACCGGGGCGCTGACTGTAGCGGCTGCGAAGGCGATGGGCAGTGGCGGTGGGCTGGAGATCTCGCCCGCCGCCCTCGCCGCGTTGCCCGAAGCGGTGCGCGCCGAGATCGGCGCGGTGGTGGTAACGGCGATGCACCCGATTTTCCTGATCGCCGCCGTGCTCTCGGTGCTGGGCTTCGTTGTGGCGATCTTTCTGGAAGAGATTCCGCTTGCCAACCGGCTGTTGCCGCCGGGCGAGGGCTGAGCCAGGGCCCGGCGCGGCGGGCCATCGCCGCAAGCGCCCACTTGCACCCACTCTTCCCCTTGCCTACCAAGGGCTGACCTTCCGAAAGGCCGAGGGAGAGACCGATGCCGGACTTCAAGAGAATCCTGATTGCCAACCGCGGCGAGATTGCCATTCGCATCATGCGCGCCGCCAACGAGCTCGGCAAAAAGACGGTTGCCGTCTATGCCGAGGAAGACAAGCTTGGCCTGCATCGCTTCAAGGCCGACGAAGCCTACCAGATCGGTGAGGGGCTGGGGCCGGTGGCGGCCTATCTCTCGATCCCCGAGATCATCCGGGTGGCAAAGGAATGTGGCGCCGACGCGATCCACCCCGGCTATGGCCTGCTGTCGGAAAACCCCGATTTTGTCGATGCCTGCGTCGCGGCCGGAATCACCTTCATCGGCCCCAAGGCCGAAACCATGCGCGCGCTGGGCGACAAGGCCAGTGCGCGGCGGGTGGCGATCGAGGCCGGTGTGCCGGTCATCCCCGCGTCCGAGGTGTTGGGCGACGATATGGCGGCGATCCAGCGCGCGGCTGCCGAGGTCGGCTTTCCGCTGATGCTGAAAGCAAGCTGGGGTGGCGGCGGGCGCGGGATGCGGCCGATCCATTCTGCCGACGAGTTGCCCGAAAAGGTGCTTGAAGGCCGGCGCGAGGCCGAAGCCGCCTTTGGCAACGGCGAGGGCTATCTTGAAAAAATGATCACCCGCGCGCGCCACGTCGAGGTGCAGATCCTCGGTGATGAGCACGGCAACATCTACCATCTCTGGGAGCGCGATTGCTCGGTGCAGCGGCGCAATCAGAAGGTTGTCGAGCGTGCCCCCGCCCCCTACCTGACGCAGGCGCAACGCGACGAGGTGTGCGAGCTTGGCCGCAAGATCACCGCCCATGTCGGCTACACCTGCGCCGGCACCGTCGAATTTCTGATGGATATGGAGACGGAGCAGTTCTTCTTCATCGAGGTCAACCCGCGTGTGCAGGTCGAGCACACGGTGACGGAAGAGGTCACGGGAATCGACATCGTTCGCGCCCAAATCCTGATCGCCGAGGGCAAGAGCCTGGCTGAAGCCACCGGCGTGGCGCGGCAGGAAGATGTGGTGCTGAACGGCCATGCGCTGCAATGCCGGATCACCACCGAAGACCCGCAAAACAATTTCATTCCCGATTATGGCCGGATCACCGCCTACCGCACTGCCACTGGCATGGGCATCCGGCTTGACGGCGGCACCGCTTACCCGGGCAGCGTGGTTACGCGCTACTACGATTCTCTGCTGGTGAAGGTCACGGCCTGGGGCCAGACCCCGGAGATGGCGATCCGGCGGATGGACCGGGCCTTGCGCGAGTTCCGCATCCGGGGCGTGAGCACCAACATCGCCTTCGTCGAAAACCTGCTGCACCACCCGGTGTTTCTCAACAATGAATACAGCACCCGGTTCATCGACGAGACGCCGGCCCTGTTCGAGTTTCCCAAGCGGCGCGACCGTGCGACGCGGCTGCTTACCTACATCGCCGACATCACCATCAACAGCCATCCCGAGACGGTGGGCCGCCCCGAGCCACACCCCGAGCTTCGCCCGCCGCGCTGTCCGGGGTTGCGTGCCGAGCCCCCCCGCGCCGGCACCCGGCAGTTGCTCGACGAGAACGGGCCGAAGGCGGTAGCCGACTGGATGCTGGCGCAAAAACAGGTGCTTCTCACCGATACCACCATGCGAGACGCCCACCAATCGTTGCTCGCCACCCGGATGCGCTCGGTCGACATGATCCGCATTGCGCCGGCCTATGCCGCCAACCTGCCACAGTTGTTCTCGATGGAAATGTGGGGCGGCGCGACGTTCGACGTAGCCTATCGATTCTTGCAGGAAAGCCCCTGGCAGCGGCTACGCGATATCCGCGCGCATCTGCCCAATATCATGACGCAAATGTTGCTGCGCGCCTCCAACGGGGTGGGGTACACCAACTACCCCGACAACGTGGTGCAAAGCTTTGTGAAACAGGCCGCTGAAAGTGGTATGGACGTGTTTCGCGTGTTTGACAGCCTCAACTGGGTGGAGAACATGCGCGTGGCGATGGATGCCGTGATCGACACGGGCAAGGTCTGCGAAGCCGCGATCTGCTACACCGGCGATATCCTTGACCCCGACCGCGCAAAGTATGACCTCAAGTATTACGTTGGCATGGCGAAAGAGCTTGAAGCCGCCGGCGCCCATGTGCTCGGGGTGAAAGACATGGCCGGGCTCTTGAAGCCCAAGGCCGCCACCGCGCTGATCACGGCGCTGAAAGACGCGGTGGATATTCCGATCCATTTTCACACCCATGATACCTCCGGCGTGTCGGCCGCCAGTGTGCTCGCGGCGATTGAAGCCGGTGTCGATGCCGTGGATGCGGCGATGGACGCCTTCTCCGGCTCGACCTCGCAGCCCTGCCTTGGCTCGATCGTCGAAGCCTTGCGCCACACCGACCGCGATTCCGGGCTCGACCCAGCAGAGATCCGCAAGATCTCGAACTACTGGGAAGCGGTGCGCGGAGAATATGCGGCCTTCGAGGCTGGGCTGGAAGCGCCCGCGAGCGAGGTTTATCTGCATGAGATGCCCGGCGGGCAATTTACCAACCTCAAGGCGCAGGCCCGCTCGCTCGGGCTCGAAGATCGCTGGCACGAAGTGGCGCAAAGCTATGCCGATGTGAACCGGATGTTTGGCGATATCGTCAAGGTCACGCCGTCGTCCAAGGTGGTGGGCGACATGGCGCTGATGATGGTGAGCCAGAACCTCACCCGTGCGCAGGTCGAAGACCCGTCCGTGGAGGTGAGCTTTCCCGAGTCCGTGGTCGATATGCTGCGCGGCAACCTCGGCCAGCCGCCGGGCGGCTTTCCCGAAGCGATTGTGGCCAAGGTGCTCAAGGGCGCGACCCCCGACACCGAGCGCCCCGGTAAACACCTCGCCGCAGCGGATTTCAACAAGGTGCGCGCCGAGCTGGCCGAAAAGCTCGGCTTCGCGCCCGATGGCGAGCAGCTCAACGGCTATCTGATGTATCCCAAGGTGTTCCTCGACTACGCCGAGCGCTACGAGGCTTACGGCCCGGTGCGGGTGCTGCCCACGCACACGTTCTTCTACGGCATGGAGCCGGGCGAAGAGATCGAGGCCGAGATCGACCCGGGCAAGACGCTGGAAATCCGTCTGCAGGCCATTTCCGAGACCAACGAAGAAGGTGAGGCCAAGGTGTTTTTCGAGCTGAACGGCCAGCCGCGCACGATCCGTGTGGCCGACCGCAAGGTTGCGGCGACGAAAGCGGCGCATCCAAAGGCCGATCCCGGCAACCCCGCTCATCTCGGCGCGCCGATGCCGGGCGTGGTGGCGACGATTGGCGTGAAGCCCGGTCAGGCGGTGCACAGGGGCGATCTGATGCTCACCATCGAGGCGATGAAGATGGAAACCGGCATCTCGGCCGAGCGCGACGCGGTGGTCAAGGCGGTGCACGTTGGCCCCGGCGCGCAGATCGACGCCAAGGATCTGCTGATCGAGTTCGAGGGCTGAGGCGCGGCACCCCCGGGCCGGGTCAGCGCCAGAGGCGGGCCTGGCCTGCAAACAGCCCTTGCGCCTTGGCCAGAAACCGGTGGCCCGTCCCGGTGCGCGCAGCAATGCCGTCGGCGAGGCGATCTACCACCACCTCCGGCGGGCAGGCCGCGCCGGTGACGGGATCGACATAGCGCGGGTAGTCGATCAGCACGGCGTGCGCCAGCGCGGTGAGGTCGGGCCGGGCGGTGCGCCGCGCCGGCACCCGGCCGAGATCGCGCGTCAGCCCCCAACCGGCGTAGAACGGCGCGCCAAGGCAGATCACGCGCTTGCCGCGCAACAGCGCCTCGAAGCCCATGAGAGAGGTCATCGTCCAGACCTCGTTCACCGCCTCGATCAGCGCCACCGGATCGGCGCTGTCGGCCACGACATCGGCAAGCCGCAGCGCGGCCTCGCGTGGCACCACACCCGCGCGCAGCCCGGCTTCTACATCGGGGTGCGGCTTGTAGACGATCACCGCATCGGGATTGGCCGCGCGCGCGGCTTCGAGAAGCGCTGCGTTGGTGGCCACCGCGCCCGCGCCAAGCCGGATCGAGGCGTCATCCTCGACCTGGCCGGGCACCAGGATGCGCCTGCCTTCGGGCAGATCGGGCATGCTGCCGGCAAGATTGTATTTCGTCAGCCGGGCGCGGGTGAGCCCC
>MNZL01000009.1 GCA_001873585.1 Rhodobacterales bacterium CG2_30_65_12
GCTGCGCGAGACGGCTCAAAGCCGCGACGATTCCCCTCGCTGGGCCCGCCAGGCAGAGCCCGGGTGGATCAGCGGTTGGCGCCTGCAAGCACGTCCGTCTCCCGCCTGACCACCGCGCACGCGATCTCATCGACATCCTCATAAGCGATATGCGCGAGGTAGGCAAACCGCCGCGCCGCAGCAAAGCCGCGACCCTGGCCACCTTGAAGCGCGATCTGGGGAAGGAGAAGATCGGGCACCTCGATCGGCAAAATCTGATCGCCTACGGCAAGATGCGCCCATCTCGTTCTCCCACACCATGCCAAGCAGGGCAAAGATTGCCGCAGTGGCAAAGACCAAGGTCGGTCATCCGGTCATTGGCGCGCCTCCATCTTGTCCAGGCCCAAAGGCGGGCCGGAAAACGCCAAGTGATAGCGCGATGCGATCTCTGCGATCGCGGGCATATCCTCGGGAATGCAACATTGCCCTGTTGCCATTTCGGCACGGAAGCCTTCGAAGCCGCCGGGCGTCAGGATGACGAGATGCCTTGCCGGAACGTCGCTGACGAGGCGAAAGCTATGTTTCTTGCCGCGGGGCACGAAAACTGTCTGACCCGGCCCGCGCGTAAAGCGCTCGCCCTCCAGCGAGAACTCCGCGTCTCCGGTCGTCCGCTCATGGCCACCGCACCGTGTCGGGTTGTCACGGAGGCGTCATGGCAATCTGGCAAGTAAGTGGCGTTGAGACTTGTCTTCAAAGGAATCGGAACACATGACCAAACTCTCTCTCCTGTGCGGCACCGCCGCCCTCGCGCTGAGCGCCGGAATGGCCTTCGCCGCCGACGTCGTTGCCATCGAATTCACCGATACACCCGCGCCCACCGAGGCCGCCGAAATGGTGACGACGCATTCGAAATCCTCAGCCATCGTGCGCTATAGCGACGGCACCGCCAGGGAATTCCCGCTGTCCTACGTCTCGATGTTCAAAAATACCGATTCGGTCGGCGGCCAGCCCGCCGGGCAGCTCTTCAACGCCAAGGGCGAGCCGCTGGTTGACATGAACGGCGATCCGATCATCGCCGAAACGCCGGACGCCAACAGCCTGCTGGAAGTGGACGGCAAGCTGTTCATGGTCACGCATTATGAATACGACTGGATCCTGGGCAACGGCACCGAAGCCCGCCGCGCCGATGGCTGGTATTCGCGTATGCCGATGTCGATGAGCCTGGCTTCCGTCGAGCAGGGCGCCGATGGCGCGCTGACGGCGACCTCGGTCAAGCCGATTGATTTCTCCTCCGTCGATGGGATCTGGATCCCCTGCGCCGGGGGTCCGACCCCGTGGAACACCCACCTTGGCTCGGAAGAGGATTACGATCTCTACTTCCAGTCCGTCTCGGGCGAGAAGAACCTGGCGAAATCCTCCAAGGGCTTGCGGGCGCTGAGCGAGATGTATCTGGGCGGGGCCGAAGCCAACCCCTACAATTACGGCTACATCCCCGAAGTGACGGTGAAGGCCGACGGTTCAACCGAGGTGGTCAAGCACTACTCGATGGGCCGCGCCACCTGGGAGCTTGCCCGCATCATGCCCGACAGCCGCACCGCGTATTTCGGGGACGACGGCAATCACGTCGCGCTGTTCATGTATGTGGCCGATGCTGCCGAAGACCTTTCCGCCGGCTCGCTCTATGCCGCGCGCTGGAACCAGGTTTCGGGCCAGGGCGGCGGTGCCGCGACGCTCGATTGGGTGAAGCTCGGCCACGGCACCGATGCCGAGATCAGGGCGATCGTCGACAGCGGGGTGACCTTCGACGACATCTTCGAGACGACCACCGCCGAAGCCACGCCCGACTGGGCCGATCAGGGCTACCGCATGATCCGCGCGGGCCATTCGGGCGATGAGATCGTGCGCCTGAAGGACGGCATGGAGAAAGCCGCGGCCTTCCTTGAAGCCCGCCGCATGGCCGCGTATCTCGGCGCCACGACCGATTTCAACAAGATGGAAGGTCTCGACGTCGATCCGCAGAAGAAAAACCTCTACCTCGCCATGTCTTACAATGAAAAGGGGATGCAGGCCGAAGAGGGCGCGCCGCAGGATCACATCCAGGTCGAAAAGATCACCGCTGGCGCCACCTACGAGATCGCGCTTGCCGGGGGTCGTTTCGATACCGACGGCAACCCGATCGTGTCCGACTGGATCGGCACCGCGATGCGGGTGCCTGCCGCGCTGCTGGGTGAAGACATCGAGGTTGACGCGCTCGGCAACACCGCCAACCCCGACAAGATCGCCAACCCCGACAACGTGTTCTTCTCGCCGGCAATGCGCACCCTTTTCATCGGTGAAGACTCGGGCACCCACGTCAACAACTTTGTCTGGGCCTACAACGTGGATACCGCCAAGCTGAGCCGCGTCATCAGCCAGGCTTCGGGCGCCGAGGCGACCGGGCTTCAGGTGGCCGACAATATCGGTGGCTTTGCCTACGTGATGTCCAACAACCAGCACCAGGGCGACTGGCTCTCCTCGATGCCCGAGGATGTTGTGGCCCGGCTGGAGGCCGCAGCGGTCGAGATGTACGGCAGCAACGACCAAGGCACGCCGAACTTCAAGCTCGACGCCCATGTCGGCTACCTGTCCGGCCTGCCCGGTCTCTGATCTGGCGAAATGACATCGGGGCCGGGCGTATCACAGCGCCCGGCCCTTTTTTTGTCTCATCCGCAAAAGCGGCAAACCGATGCATCGCAAAACGCTTTGCACCGGTCTGGTGGCTCCCACCGGCCTTGTCGCGCCGAGCGGCGCGGCCGTACCCTCGCCTGACAATACAGCCCTTGCCACGCAGCACCAATCCCGACATGGATCGTACACCATGGCGAGCGGCAAGCAGGGCACCGATCACCCACACAGAAACGCCGAAACGAAAAACCCGTCGCTCTCGCGGCATTCCAATCGCCGCAGCATGCCTGCCTGGCCATGGCCAGAGGATTCCCCGGCCGGGGCAGGCAGGCAAACGTTCGATCGGAAGACCAACCAAGGAAACTGATATGCGATACATACTTCCCATCATGCTGGCGCTGGCAAGCCCCGCTTTGGCCCACGAAAAAACCGTGGGCGATCTGGAAATCAGCCATGCGTCGATCCCGGATCCCACCCCGCTGGCGATGTCTGCAGCGGGCTACATGGCGATCTCGAACAATGGGGAAACACCGGAAGAGTTGATCGGCGTGCGCACGCCGTTTGCCAAGTCTGCGAAGGTGCACGAAACGATCATGGACGGCGACGTGGCAATGATGCGCGCCATTGACGGGCTGACGATTCCGCCCGGCGACACGGTAAATCTCGAACCGGGCGGGCTGCATGTGATGTTCATGGGCCTGACCGGCCCCGCCGATGCAGGCGACATGATTCCGGCCACGCTGATCTTCCGCAATGCCGGCGACGTCGAGATCGAGTTCATGGTCGAACCGACCGATGAGATGGATCACTCGGGCATGGATCATGCCGGCATGGAGACTTCCGGAAACTGATCTCGCATGCGGCTGACGCGGTTTTTGTTCCAGCTCGTGCTGCTGACCGGTTTGATGCCGGGCTGATGCTCGGTTGATGCCGGGCTGATGCTGGGCGGCACAGTGCCAAAACGGATGCTGCGCTTGGCTGCGGCGGATGGTGCGCGCCTTCGCCTTCGCCTGCGCCCGGATCGGCGAGCCTTCGCCGAGAGTGCAGAGAGCGCGATTGACCCCGCCGAGCGCCGGTGCCAAGGCTGGGCGATGACCCGTTTCGCACTGTTTGCACTTTTGCTCGTCACGCTCGCCCGGCCTGTTCCCGCCAGCGCCGGCACCGAGATCATCAGCTTCGAATTTGGCGAGCTCAGCCGCGAAATGATCCTGACCGTGCCCGACGGGCTCAGCGGCCCGGCGCCGCTGGTGCTGGCCTTGCACGGGCTGCTCGAAGATGCCAGCTCGATGCGGCAGCGCGTCACCCGGAACCGGCTTGACGCGATGGCCGAGCGCTACGGCTTCGTCGTCGCCTACCCCTCCGGCTGGGGCCGGGTGTGGAACCTTGGTGAAGGCCCCGGCGCCGCGCGGCTCCTGCCCCGGCGCGACGATCTTGCCTTTCTCGACCGCACCATCGCCGAGACCCGCGCGCGGCACCCGATCGACCCCGACCAGATCTTCGTCGTCGGCTATTCGATGGGTGGAATGATGGGGTTTTCGCTCGCCTGCAAACGGCCCGGTCTGGTGCGCGCCATTGCCATCGTCGCCTCGGCGCTCCCAGAGATGTTTGCCGATGACTGCCGCGCCCATCCGCCCGAAGGTGTGCTGGTGATCAATGGCACCGACGATGCCGTGGTGCCGTTCGCGGGCGGCCCGGTGATCTCGGGGCCACAGGCGCGCATGCAGCTCATGGGCTTCGAGCAGGCGCTGGACTTTTTCACCCGTGTGAACGGTTGCACCGGCGCGCCGGCCACGAAGACATGGGATCAGAAATCCGACCGCACGAGCGTAAGCCGCAAGGGTTGGTATCGCTGTCGGCGCGGCGCGGTGGAGGGCTACCGGGTCGAGGGCGGCGGCCACCGCTGGCCCTCGGGTGGGCCAATTCTGCCGGTCACCGGCATCACCACTTACGAGATCGAAGGTTCGGCGGCGGTCTGGGGCTTTTTCTCCCGGTTCAGATGAAACGGCCGCCCCCGGTGGAGCGGCCGTAACGAACCTGGCGAGGCCGGATCAGCCGACGAGTTCAAGCCCGGCGAAGAAATAGGCGATCTCTTCGGCAGCGGTCTCCGGCGCATCGGAGCCATGCACCGCGTTCTCGCCTTTCGACAACGCAAACTCCTTGCGGATGGTGCCCTCGGCGGCTTCGGCCGGGTCGGTCGCGCCCATCACTTCGCGGTATTTCACGATCGCGTCTTCACCCTCGAGCACCTGCACCACCACCGGCTCGGAGACCATGAACGCGACCAACTCACCGTAGAACGGGCGCTCGCGGTGGACGCCGTAGAAGATCTCGGCCTGCTCGCGGGTCATCCGAATGCGCTTTTGGGCGACAATGCGCAGGCCGGCAGCTTCGATCTTGGCATTGATCGCGCCGGTAAGGTTACGCTTGGTGGCATCGGGCTTGATGATGGAAAAAGTGCGTTGAATGGCCATGTCGGTCCTCTTGTCGGTTACGGGTAAGCCCCCCGGGATTGTCGCGCGCCTGCTAGCACGGGGTGCCCGGAATGGGAAGGCCGCGAATGGTGCGGGCGCCGGACCGGGGCTCTGCCCCGGACCCCGGGATGTTTTCGGAAAGATGAAAGGCAAGGCCCCGATTGACGCCCCGCTCCACTTGCGGCACTGAGGCGGCATGTTACGCATTGATGATATTTCCTATGCGGTCGAAGGCAGGCCTTTGATCGAGCACGCCAGCGCGATGATCCCCGATGGCCACAAGGTGGGCCTGGTCGGGCGAAACGGCACCGGCAAGACCACGCTGTTTCGGCTGATCCGGGGCGAGCTTTCGCTCGAAACTGGCGAAATTTCCGTGCCCAAGGGCGCGCGGATCGGCGGTGTGGCGCAGGAGGCCCCGGCGACGCCGGCGAGCCTGATCGACACCGTGCTTGCCGCCGACACTGAGCGCGCTGCGCTGCTGGCGGAGACCGAAACCGCGCATGATGCGCACCGGATCGCCGAGATCCAGACCCGGCTGACCGATATCGACGCCTGGAGCGCCGAGGCGCGGGCGGCCTCGATCCTGCACGGGCTCGGGTTTGATACCGAGGCCCAGGCCCGGCCTTGCGCCGATTTCTCCGGTGGCTGGCGAATGCGGGTGGCGCTGGCGGCGGTGCTGTTTTCTCAGCCCGACCTGTTGCTGCTCGACGAGCCGACCAACTACCTCGACCTCGAGGGCGCGCTTTGGCTTGAGGGCTACCTTGCACGCTATCCGCACAGTGTGATCATCGTCAGCCACGACCGCGATCTGTTGAACCGCGCGGTGACCGGCATTCTGCATCTCGAAGACCGAAAGCTCACCTATTACTCGGGGCCATACGATACCTTCGCCGCCACCCGCGCCGCGCGGCTTGCCGCCGCCGAAGCCGAAAACCGCAAGTCCGAGGCGCGCCGGGCACATCTGCAAACCTTCGTCGACCGCTTCCGCTACAAGGCCAACAAGGCCAAGCAAGCGCAATCGCGGATCAAGATGATCGAGCGGATCAAGCTGATCTCGACGCCGCAGGAGGCGGCGCTGCGGCGGTTTTCCTTCCCCGCGCCGGAAGAGCTTTCGCCGCCGGTCGTCAACATGGAAGGCGCCGCCGTCGGCTATGACGGCAAGCCCGTGCTCACCCGGCTCACGCTGCGGATCGACCAGGACGACCGGATTGCGCTTCTGGGGCGCAACGGCGAGGGCAAATCGACGCTCTCGAAGCTGATTGCCGGTGAGCTTCAGCCGCTTGCCGGGCAGATCATGCGCACACCGAAGCTCAGGATCGGCTATTTCGCCCAGCACCAGATGGACGTGCTCAGGGGCGAGGAAACCCCGCTCGACACCCTGCGCCGGCTGCGCCCCGGCGAGGGCCCGACCAAGTGGCGGGCGCGGCTTTCGGGCTTCGGGCTCAATGCCGATCAGGCCGAAACCATCGGCGCGCGGCTGTCGGGCGGGCAGAAGGCGCGGCTCACGCTGCTGTTGGCCACGCTCGACGCGCCGCACATGCTGATTCTCGACGAACCCACCAACCACCTCGACATCGAGAGCCGCGAGGCGCTGGTCGAGGCGCTCACCGCCTACAGTGGCGCGGTCGTTCTGGTGAGCCACGACATGCACCTGTTGTCGATGGTGGCCGATCGGCTCTGGCTGGTCCAGGGCGGACAGGTGACACCGTTCGAGGACGATCTCGACGCCTACCGCAAGATGCTTCTGGCGGGCGATACGGCGCAGAAGCCCGACAAGCAGAAGGCGAAGGCAGAAAAGCCGGGGCGCGACGAGATCGTGACCTTGCGCGCCGAATTGCGCAAATGCGAATCCCGGGTTGAAAAGCTCGACGGGATGCGCAACCGCCTTGCCAAAAAGCTCGCCGACCCGGCGCTCTACGAGCCCGAGCGGATCGGTGAGATGGAGGTCTGGCAGAAAAAATACGCCGAGGTGATGGAGGGGCTCGACCGCGCCGAGGCGCTCTGGATCGCGGCGCAGGGCAAGCTTGACGCGGCACAGGGCTGAGGCTCAGCCCTTATCGGCAAGCGGGTGGTGCTCCAGCACCAGCACTTTCAGCCGTTCGTCAAGCACATGGGTATAGATCTCGGTGGTCGAGAGGTCGGCATGACCGAGCAGCGTCTGGATCGCACGCAGATCAGCACCATGGGCAAGCAAGTGAGTGGCGAAGGCATGGCGCAGCCGGTGCGGCGTGACCGCCTCGGGCGAGAGGCCTGCCTCCACCGCGAAGGCCTTGATCAGCCCATGGAAGCGGTGCCGGGTCAGGTGGCCCTCGCGGCTGGTCGAGGGAAACAGGAACGCCGAGGGTTTGCCGCCCTTTTTCTGCGCCGTCTCCTGCGCGGCGTCGCGCAGCTTGAGCCAGGCCAGGAGCGCGACGCGGGCGGGCGATGAAAGCGGCACCATCCGCTCCTTGCCGCCCTTGCCGCGCACCAGCAGCATGCGCGGATCGCCCCGCCCCGCCGCCGCCGGCAGGCCGACAAGCTCTGATACCCGCATGCCGGTGGCGTAGAGCAGTTCCATCAAGCAGGTGTTGCGCACACGCTCGGCCTCGCTGCGGCCATGGCTGCGGGCCGCCTCGATCAGTCGGCTCACCTCCGCCTCCGAGAGCGTCTTTGGCAGTGTCCTGGCCCTGCCGGGGCCGGTGATCCGCAGACCCGGGTTGTCGGTGCGCCAACCTTCCTCGAAGGCGAAGCGGTAGAGTTGCTTGATCGCGCTCAGCCGTCGCGCCCGGGTGGAGACCGCCAGCCCCTGCGCCTCGCACGACACGACATACGCCTCAATATCGGGTTTCTCCACCGCCTCGAAGCCCTGCCCCCGAGCGGCGAGGAAACCGGCGAAATCCTTGAGATCGCGGCCATAGGCGAGCAGCGTGTTTTCCGCCGCATCGAGTTCGGCGGACTGGGCCTCGAGAAAGGCCGAAATCCAGCGCGCCGTTGCGGGATTCATCGCTGTCGGTCCAGGATCAGGAACTCGATCGCCGCGCGCCGCGCGGTATCTTCAAGCCCTACCGCGCGCAGCAGTGCCAATGCGTCGGTCACCTGGTCAA
>MNZL01000175.1 GCA_001873585.1 Rhodobacterales bacterium CG2_30_65_12
CAGCAGCGGATCGCTGCGGCCGTCGTTGGTGAGCATACAATCGACGCCGCCCACCGGCTCGCCGAAGGCCCGCTTCGAGACGATCCCGGGCGCGAGATGGTGGCCAAGAATGCCGATCCCGTAGCAACAGCCGAGAAAGGGCAGGTCGCGGCCGCAAATCTCGGGCATCAGCGTCAGGATCTCGGCTTCGATCTTCTTTTCCAGCGGGTCTTTCGTGGCCGGATCGTCGGACACGCAACCGGGCCCGCCGCCGACGATCACCCCGCCGTAGGCTGCCAGATCCAGCCGCTCGGGCAGATTTTCGCGGTCGAGGCGGATGCGGTGGACATCAGTCGCGTCGAGCTCGCCCTTGGCGAGAAAGGCGGCAAACTCGTTGTCGGCGGCCTCGGTTTCGGGGCGCAACTGCAAAATCAGAAACGGCTTCATGGCCCACCGGGTAGCCGTCCGCCGAGCCGTGGTCAAGAACGCGCCCGTCGGTTGCCCAGGACGGCTGCGGCAATTGGCGCTCTCGATCCTGTGAGCGAAACGTTATATTCAGAAAATGGAATAAATCCCGGGTCTAGCCGGTAGGGAGGACTCACCATGCGATTCATGTTTCGCCCGATTGCAGTGGCGCTGTTGTTTGGCATCGGCCTCGCGGGGGGCGGGCTGGCCGAAACGCAAGCGCCGGCGACACCAACGCCGCCATCGGCCCCGATCAGCCCGGCCAACACCACGACGGCTGATCACTCGAAATTCGATATCCTGCAGCAAACGTTCAAATCCGGCCCGGAGGTCACGGCGGCCTGCCTCACCTGCCATACCGAGGCCGACGACCAGATGATGCACTCGATCCACTTCCAGTGGAAATACGAGTCCAGTGCCGGGCAGACGCTCGGCAAGAGTGTGGTCATCAACTCTTTCTGCGGCAACGTGGCCGGCAACGAGGCGCGGTGCACCTCCTGCCACGCCGGCTATGGCTGGGACGACATGTCGAGCCCGCCGCCGCAGCAGTCGACGGCTGTCGATTGCCTCGCCTGCCATGATCGCTCCGGGCAATACACCAAATCGGCCACCGGGGCGGGGCACCCGCCACTGGATCCGGTCAAGCCCGGCACCCAGACGATCACTGGCGCGCTGGCCTGGGCGGTGGATTTGTCAAAGGCGGCGCAGAGCGTTGGCCAGACGGGGCGTGACAATTGCGGCAACTGCCACTTCTACGGCGGTGGCGGCAACAACGTGAAGCACGGCGATCTTTCGTCGGCGCTCTACACCCCCGAGATCTCGGTGGATGTCCACATGTCGCCCGACGGGCAAAATTTTCCCTGCTCCACCTGCCACGTCTCTGACCAGCACCAATGGGCGGGCTCGCGCTATGACGTGACAGCGGCCGACCACCCCGATCTCGCCTCCGGTGCGCCCCGGGATTCGGCAAGCTGCGAGAGCTGCCACAGCGAAGCCCCGCACCCGAACATGATCGCCGGCTTGAAGCTCAACGATCACGTCAACGTGGTCGCCTGCCAAACCTGCCACATCCCCGAATTCGCTCGCGGGGGCGTGCCGACGAAGACGTTATGGGATTGGTCGACTGCCGGGCGACTTGATGAAGACGGCAAACCGATCGCGGTGAGCGACTGGATTTCGCCCACCACTGGCGGGCACCGTCACACCTACATGAGCCAGAAGGGCGATTTCGACTGGGGTGAAAACGTGGCGCCCTATTACGCCTGGTTCGACGGACAGGTGGAATACACCCTGCCCACCGACACCATCGACCCGACAAAGGTGGTCGAGATCAACCGGATCAAGGGCGACGCCACGGATGGCAAGAGCCGGATCTGGCCGTTCAAGCGAATGGAGGGCCGCCAGGCCTATGACGTTGGTTTCAGCAAGCTCGCCTATTCCCACGTCTGGGGCCCGACCACCGATACCGCGCTGTGGACCAATTTCGACTGGCCGAAGGCGATCGAGGCCGGGATGAAGGCGGCGGGCGCGGAGTATTCGGGCGAGTTCGGCTTTGTCGATACCCACATGTATTGGCCGATCACCCACATGGTCGCCCCGGCCAAGGATGCAATGGATTGCGCCGAATGCCACGCCGAGGAAGGCCGCCTTGCGGGGCTCGCCGGTGTTTACATGCCGGGCACGCACTCAACATCGCTGGTCGGCATACTTGGCCGGCTGATCGTGTTCGCCGCGCTTCTGGGCGTGATCGGACACGGGCTGATCCGGCTCATCGCCGGCAAGAAGGGAGGCTCCCATGAGTAAGCGGCAAGTCAAGGTCTATCCGCGGTTCGAGCGGCTCTGGCATTGGTCGCAGCTGGTGCTGATCGTGACCCTCGCGGTCACCGGCTTCGGGCTGAACGGGATGTATGGCCTCGTTCCATTCAGGGCGGCTGTGATGCTGCATACGATCGCCGCACTGGTGCTTCTGGCGGTCTGGATCTTCGCCACGTTCTGGCTCCTCACCACCGGCACCTGGCGCCATTTCATGCCGCGGATCGAGGGGATGCTGGCGGTGGCGCGGTTTTACGCCTTTGGCGTGTTCAAGGGCGAGGCGCATCCCTACCACAAGATTTACTGGCGCAAGCACAACCCGCTGCAGGCCGCCACCTACTTCGTGCTGAAGTGGTTCATCTTCCCGGCGATCTGGGGCACGGGCCTGCTCTATCTGACCTATAATTTCTGGGAACCGCTGCCGAACTCGGGGTTCTGGCTGCCGATCATCGCCAATCTGCATGTGTTGGCGGCTTATGTGGTGGTCACTTTCGTAATTATCCACGTCTACCTGCTTACCGTTGGTCATGGCTTCCGCCACCACGTGGCGCCGATGGTGACGGGCTTCGACGAAATCGAGCTGACGCCCGAACAGGAAGCCTACCTCGACCAGAACGAGCCCTGGCGGCTCAAGGGCTGATCAAGAGACCCGACACAAGAGCGCGAGACAGTGAGCGGCCGGCACCTTCGGGGGCCGGCCGTTTTTTTCGCGCCCTGTCACAGCCTGGTGAGCGGGGGCCGGAGCGCTTGCATGTGGGGCCGCGGCGCGGGAGGATGCGGGAGGTTGCGTCAAATCAGGAAAGACCGCACATGACCCTCACCGCCCAGCAAGACGCGCTTTGCCGCGACAACACGCAGGATTTTTCCGATCTCACCGCGCTTTTCGTCAACACCTCGCTGAAGCGAGACCCGGACGAGAGCCACACCCGGCTGTTGATGGATGTTTCGGCGACGATCATGGCGCGCAACGGGGTGCAGGTGGATCACCTGCACATGCTCTCGCACCAGGTGCCGCCCGGGGTCTATCCCGACATGAGCGAACATGGCTGGGAGCGCGATGACTGGCCCGCGCTCTGGCAGAAGGTGAAAGCCGCCGATATTCTCGTGGTCGGCACGCCGCTCTGGCTTGGCGAGGAAAGCAGCGTCTGCCGGGTGCTGATCGAACGGCTCTACGGCATGTCGGGCCTGCTCAATGACAAGGGCCAGTCGATCTATTATGGCAAGGTCGCGGGCAGCGTGATCACCGGCAACGAGGACGGGGTGAAACATGCGGCGATGACAATCGGCTACGCGCTGTCTCATCTCGGCTACACGATCCCGCCTCAGGCCGATTGCGGCTGGATCGGCGAGGCCGGGCCGGGGCCGTCCTATGGCGACATGGTCGATGGCAAGCCGGCGGGGTTTGACAACGATTTTACCCAGCGCAACACCACGATCATGAGCTGGAACCTGCTGCATCTCGCGCGCATGCTCAAGGACGCGGGCGGCTACTCCAACCATGGCAACGATCGCACCGCCTGGCAGGCGGGCTGTCGGTTTGACTACGCCAATCCGGAATACCGAAAATAGATCCGCCCGGCATCGGCCGCCGCCGGCAGAAACGAAAACCCCCGGCACCGGGCCGGGGGCTGTCACGTCGGGCGTCTGGTTACGAGGTTCAGCTGCCCCAGGTGCGGACCACGCCGCAATCCATGTGCACGAAGTTGGAGCCGGAGTATTTGCCCACGCCACCGGCCTTGCAGGCCGAAGCCGCTTTGAACATTTGGCTTACCGAGCGGTTTTTCAAGCGAAGATCGGCGGCCTGGCCCTTCAGGTGCAGCGAGTTTTTCGCCACCCCGCGCGAACGCGCGCGCAGCATCGCATTGGTTTCCGGGCTGCGGTAGCCCGAGAGCAACATGTAGGGCTCGCTCACGTCAAGGAGCGAATGCGCGGCGGCCATGATATCGACGGTGCGGGCGTCGATCCCGACCGCCTTGTCAACCCGCCAGTCGCGCATGAAATAGTTGATCTCCTTGAGAGCTTCCTTGATGTATTCGCCCTCGATCCAGTAGATCGTATCGATCGATTCACCGGTGCGGCCGGAATACATGGCGATGCGGCGGATATCGCCACCCCCACGCAGGAACCCTGCAGCTTTCGAGAAGGTCGGGGCGGTGCTCACGGCCGTGGCCGCGAAAACGCCCAGCAGAGCGCGACGGCTCAGCCCATTGGAGCTCAATTTGGTCATCTGTCCCAGTTCGTCCCGTGTTCTGGCTGTCAGCCCCGCATGTGGACGCGCGAACCGACTGTTGCACCTTATCCCCCGGTGCAGAGAGGTTATTGCATACAACGAATCGTCGGCCAAGCACGTTTTCCCCGCGCCCCGAAAAGCGAAGGAAAATCGGCAGAAATTTGCTGAAAATGCTGAAGTCCCGGTTAATTGTGGCGGCAATACCTCAGGACCGGGCGCTCAGAGGGGGCTAATCCTGCATCTGGCGCCTTTGTGAGTGGACAGCGCGCGCGAGTATGGCACACTTTGACGGATTGGGAGGCCGGCCCCCGATTTGTGCCGGGAAAAAGGGATAAAAACCATGCCGCTGCCGCGTCGCCGCACGTTAGTCTTTCACGCTATTGTAGCCGCTGCGATGCTTGGCCTGGTCGCGCCTGCGGTTCTTAAGGCCCAGGACGCCGACCTGAGATTCCCCGCCTTCGCGCAGGCTGTGGCTGAAGCCGCGCTCGGGGCAGACGAGGTGGGCGCCTTCTATCGGTCGAACGGCTACCAGCCGATCTGGACCGGCGCGAGCGAGGCCGAAAAGGCGCGGCTCACGGCGTTGCTCAAGGCGATCCTCTCGGCCGAAGATCACGGGCTGCCAGCCGAAACCTATGACACCACCGAGCTCAGGGCGATGATGCGCGCGATCTCCAGCCCGCGCGAGCGGGGCCGGGTGGAAGTGGCGCTGTCGCGGTTGTTTCTGAGCTACGCGCACCAGATCCAGACAGGTGTTCTGACCCCGAAGACGATCGACAAATACATGGTGCGCGATCCCAACCGGCGCGATGGCACCGAGCTTCTCAACAGCTTCATGGCGGCGGACAACCCCGAGGCGTTCATGCATACGCTGGTGCCGACCTCGGACGAATACGCCCGCCTCATGCACAAGAAATTCGAGCTTCAGCGCCAGATCGCTCAGGGCGGCTGGGGCCCGATTGTGCAGGCTGGCGCGCTCAAGCCGGGCGAAAGCGGGCTTGCGGTGGTGCAATTGCGCAACCGGCTCATCGCCATGGGCTACCTCGACCGCTCCGCCACGATCACTTACGACGCCGATATTCAGCGCGCGGTGCAGACCTTTCAGGAAAATGCCGGCCTCAACCCCGATGGCGTGGCCGGGGCGGCGACGATCAAGGCGATCAACGTGCCGATGCAGGAGCGGCTGAAATCCATCATTGTGGCGATGGAACGCGAGCGCTGGCTGTCGATAGACCGCTCAAAACGCTACGTCTGGGTCAACCTCACCGATTTCACCGCGCGCATCGTCGATGCCGGCAAGATCACCTTTCAGACCCGCTCGATTGTTGGTCAGAATCGGAGTGACACCCAAACGCCCGAGTTTTCCGACACGATGGAGCACCTGATCGTCAATCCGTCATGGAACGTGCCGCGCTCGATCACCGAAAAGGAATACCTGCCGGGCATGATCGCCTCGGGCGGGGCTACGGCAGGGCATTTGCAGCTGATCGACGGGGCGGGCCGCGTGGTGCCACGCTCGGCGATTGATTGGGCAACGGTTACGCCGCGCAACTTCCCCTTTGATCTCAAGCAACCGCCCTCGCGCGGCAATGCGCTGGGGCTGGTGAAATTCATGTTTCCCAACCGTTACAACATCTACCTGCACGATACCCCGTCGAAGGGCCTTTTCCAGAACGAGGTGCGCACCTATTCGCATGGCTGTGTGCGGTTGCAAAAGCCGTTCGATTTTGCCTATGCGCTGCTCGCGCCGCAGCAGAGCGATCCTGAGAGTTTTTTCCAGTCGGTGCTCAGAACCGGGCGTGAAACTCAGGTGAACCTTACCCCGGTGGTGCCGGTGCACCTGGTCTATCGCACGGCGTTTTCCGATCTGCGCGGCAACATGAGCTACCGCGCCGATGTTTACGGGCGCGATGCAAAGGTCTGGGCGGCACTGGAACAGGCCGGCGTGCGGCTGCCGGGGCTTGAGAGCTGAACCGCGTCGCGCGACGTGGAGATTTGACCGTGCCTGGAGCGGGGTGCGGTCATTATTCTGTTTCCTTGATCGGGCAAAACGACTAAACGGGCCTCGCCCGTAGCCGAGCTTGGGGAGACAGATGGCTGACGACATCCAGAAGCGCGTCATCGAGATCATTGCCGAACAGGCCGTGCTGGAGCCGTCCGACGTGACGCCCGAGCAATCGCTCGCAACTCTCGGCATCGACAGCCTTGGCCTGGTCGAAGCGATTTTTGCGATCGAGGAGGCGTTCGATATCTCGGTGCCGTTCAACGCCAATGACCCCACCGAGAGCGGGTTCGACATTTCGTCGGTCGGCGCCATCGTCGAAGCCGTGGCCGGGCTGGTCGCCGAGCAGAAAGGCTGAGCGCCGTGCGGCGAGTCGCCATCACCGGCGCAGGCACGATCAACGCGCTGGGATCAGACGTGGCCAGCACCATGGCGGCGATGAAGGAAGGCCGCTCAGGGATCGGGCCGCTTGATTTTCCCGACGTTGACCGGCTGACCATTCGTATCGGCGCGCAGATCCGAGATTACGAGCCGGAGGCGCATTTCAACCGCCAGCAGATCGCGCTTCTTGATCGGTTCGCCCAGTTTGCCTTGCTCGCCGCGCGCGAGGCGCTGGGGCAGGCGGGGCTTACGTTTTCGGGCGAGCTGTCCAACCGTTCGGGGGTGATCCTCGGCAATTCCGGCGGCGGCCTGGGCACGCTCGACGAAAATTACCGCACCGTCTACGAAGAGGGCAAGAACCGGGTGCACCCCTTCGTGGTGCCCAAACTGATGAACAACGCCGCCACCAGCCAGGTGTCGATGGCGTGGAACCTGCGCGGGCCCAGCTTTACCGTGGCCTCGGCCTGTGCCTCGTCAAATCACGCGATGGGCCAGGCTTTGTTGATGATCCGTGCCGGACTCGCCGACGTGATGGTTACCGGCGGCACCGAGGCGATGCTCTGTTTTGGCGGCATCAAGGCCTGGGAAGGGCTCCGGGTGATGTCGAAAGACGCTTGCCGCCCATTCTCGGCCAACCGCAATGGCATGGTGCAGGGCGAGGGCGCGGCGGTTTTCGTTTTCGAGGAATACGAGCACGCGAAAAAGCGCGGCGCCGAGATCCTCGCCGAGGTAGCAGGGGTCTCGATGACGGCGGACGCGGGCGACATCGTGATGCCGAGCCGGCAGGGCGCCGCGCGCGCGATCACCGGGGCCCTGCGCGATGCGCGGCTGAACCCCGAAGATGTGGGCTATATCAACGCCCATGGCACCGGCACAGCGGCAAATGACAAGGTTGAAAGCGCGGCGGTGGCCGATGCCTTCGGGCATCACGCCGATCGGGTAATGATCTCGTCAACCAAGTCGATGCACGGCCACATCATCGGCGGCACCGGAGCGGTGGAGCTGGTGGCGGCGCTGATGGCGCTGCGCGAGGGCGTGATCGCCCCAACCATCGGCTACGAAGAGCCAGACCCGGAATGCGCGCTCGACGTGGTGCCAAATGTGGCGCGTGAGGCCAAAGTGGAAGCGGTGCTGTCCAACGCCTTCGCCTTTGGCGGGCTCAATGCCGTGTTGGCGTTGAAGAAAGCGCCGTAACTTACCGATAGTGCAAAGAAAAACCGCCGCGAAACGGGTGCGCGGCGGTTTCTGTGGTGCGGC
>MNZL01000021.1 GCA_001873585.1 Rhodobacterales bacterium CG2_30_65_12
GCCTGTTCATTCCAGCGAATTACGAATGGTTCGGGCGCGCGGTGGGGGGCTGGCTGGGGAACACCTCTAAACATGATTGCAAAACAATGATATAGCCAAAAACTTTGGTGACCCCGGCAGGATTCGAACCTGCAACCTGCCCCTTAGGAGGGGGCTGCTCTATCCAGTTGAGCCACGGGGCCACGCGCCGACTTGATGCCGCGTTACACGTCGATTGTCCACGCTTGATCGCGCCGAATTTCTTCCGCGGGCTTTCACCCGACCCGATCAACTTTGGTCTCAAGGATAGGTGCGTTCAGCCTTTGCTGTGGCGAGAACTTTGCCAGATGCGTCCCTCGCAGTGGCCTTCCACTGATAGGTATGTGAACCGTTTGGTGGGCAGGGGCTTTTGTATTTGAATAGGCCCGAAGGCACCTTGCCGTCAGCCGACATTCTGAGCTTTCCTCCTCCGTGGTTGTAGGAAGGAACATTCAAGTCTTTCAATCTGAACTCCACAGTGGCAGTTCCATTTGGAACCCCGGAAACCACGAATTCCGGGTTCGACACGGTGTTTGGTCTACCCGACGTGCAACGCGGAATATCTCCCCACGAAAACTCCATTTCCATATCTGCCAGCGCGGGCGTGGCAAGGACTCCGAGAATTGCAGCTATTCGCAGCGGCTTTTTGACCAATCTCATTTCGTGCTCCGTCGATTTCGAACAGGTGTGAAGCTCCGGCAAATACCTATTCCGGATAATCGCCCTGCGATGGGCGGGCGCGCAGGGTGTCGCCCCGGTTGATCTTGGGCGTGAGCTCGATGCGCTCGCCCGAAACGTCGGTTTCGTCCGCTTCAACCCGGGCAGCGATGATCTCGGCAGCCCTGCGGCCGATCTCGGCGCGCCCTGAATCCATCGTTGCCAGCCGCTTTGAAAAGCCGTCGAGCAGCGAGATATCGTTAAATCCGGCAAGGCCCAGACGCCCCGGCACGTCGATCCCGGCATCAAGGCAATGCAAAAGCCCGCCGAGGCCGATCTTGTCGTTCGAGTAATAGAGAAAGTCGATCCCGGGGCTGCGCGCAAGCACTCTGGCCGTCATCTCGCGGCCTTTCGCCAGCGACGAGCCGCCTTCGTAGAATGCCTGATCGACGATCTCCAGCCCGGCCTTGGCCAGTGCCTCGGTGAAGCCCTCGAAGCGTTTGCGGGCGCGGTGATCAAGCGGCAACTTGGAGCCGAGAAAGGCAATCTTGCGGTAACCCGCCTTGATGATCTCCTGCGCCATCATGCGCCCCGCGCGCCGGTGCGAAATGCCCACCACCGAATCAATCGGTGTGCCGTCAGTATCCATGATCTCCACCACCGGGATGCCAGCGCCGCGCATCATCGCCTTGGCGGCGTCGGAATGCTCCAACCCGGCAATGATCACCCCGGAGGGGCGCCAAGACAGCATTTCGTAAAGCACCTTGTCCTCGCGCTCGGGCAGGTAGTTGGTCACCCCCACCACCGGCTGCAACGCAGTCTGGTCGAGCACGTCGGAGATTGCCGTGAGCACCTCGGGAAAGACCAGGTTGCCGAGCGACGGAATGATCACCGCCACAAGGTTGACCCGTTGCGAGGCAAGTGCGCCGGCGATCTTGTTGGGCACGTAGCCCAGATCCTTGGCGGCGGTGAGCACGCGGGCGCGGGTGGCATTACTCACATCGCCGCGGTTGCGCAGCACCCGGCTCACGGTCATTTCCGAAACGCCCGCGATTTCCGACACATCGCGCAAGGTGAGCGGGCGTTTACGGGGCTTGCGGGCGACGTCATTCATTGGAGTCCATCCGATCACGCGAGTATTGTCAGAATGTTAGCGAACGCATACCGATTGTCAAAGTATCAAAACCAAAGCGGATACCGGTAACGGTAGCGCTGATCAGACCAGGCGGCGGGTGATCTCGTCATGCACCCTTGGCCCGGCGGCGATCACACCGTTTAGCTGCGGCCGGGCAGCGTTGAAGGCAAGCGCCGCACCGCGCCGGTCGGTGACCCGCCCGCCTGCCTCTTGAACGATCAGCGCGCCGGCGGCCACGTCCCATTCCCAAGTTGGCCGCAGCGTGATCATCGCGTCAAACCGCCCTTCGCCGACCAGCCCGAGGCGGTAGGCGAGCGACGAGCGCAGCTTGCGGCGCACTTGCGGCACCCGAGCCTCGACCCAGTGCCAAGGCTCGAAGTTGGTGCGCGAGGCAAGAACTGTGGCCCCGTCGAGTTCCTCGGCCGACGAGACAGCGATGCGCGCGCCATCGCGGAACGCACCCCCGCCCCGGGCGGCGGAATAGAGCGTGTCGGCCATCGGCAGGTAGATTACGGCGGCCACCACCCGGCCACGGTCAACCACGGCAAGCGCATGTGCCCAGGCGTGATCGCCTTCGATAAAGGCGCGGGTGCCGTCGATCGGGTCGATCACGAAAACGCGGGCGGCCTCAAGCCGGGCCGGTTCGTCGGGGCTTTCCTCCGAGAGCCAGCCATAGCCCGGGCGCGCGCCCCGCAGGCGGAGTTCCAGCATCTCGTTCACGGCGAGGTCGGCTTCCGTTACCGGGCCGGCCGCGTCAGGCTTTTCCCAGGTCTTCGGGGCGCGATTGAAGTAGCCGCGCGCGATCTTGCCGGCGGCGTGGGCGGCGTCGATCAGCAGGGCAAGATCATCAGTTTCCGGCAAGCGTCATTCCTTCGAGCAGAAGGGAGGGCACTTGCCGCGAATGATGCGGCTTGGCGTCGTTTGCGGGGATGATCCTGAGCAGCATATCGATCAGGTTGCCAGCGATTGTGCACTCGTTCACCGGGCGGGCGATCTCCCCGTTTTCCACCCAGAACCCCGACGCGCCGCGTGAGTAATCGCCGGTGTTGGGGTTCACCGATGAGCCGATAAGCGAGGTCACCAGAAGGCCGGTGCCCATATCCCGGATCAGGTCATCGCGGCTCGCTTGGCCAGGGCTGAGCGTAACGTTGGAAACGCTGGGCGAGGGCGGCGCGGAGGTGCCGCGCGCAGCGTTGGCGGTGCTCTCCATCCCAAGCTTGCGACCGGTGGCGAGATCGAGCGTCCAGCCAGTGAGAATGCCGTTTTCCACCAGCGCGCGGCGGCGGGTGGGCAGGCCTTCACCATCGAACGGGCGCGAGCCCGAGATGCGGGGGCGGTGCGGGTCTTCGATCAGCGAAAGCGCCAGCGGCAGCACCGGCAGGCCAAGTTTGTCGCGCAGGAAAGACGAGCCGCGCACGATCGCGCTGCCGTTGATCGCCATCAGCAAATGCCCGATCAGCGACGACGAAACCCGCTCGTCAAACAGCACCGGGTAGGTGCCCGTGGGCGGCTGGCTTGCACCGGCGCGGGCGGCGGCGCGCTCGCCGGCGATCCGGCCAACCTCTTCGGGGCTTGGCAGATCAGCCTGAAAGATGCGGCCCTCACCATTGTAATCGCGTTCCATCGCCGCACCCGTGCCGGAAATCGCGGCGAGAGAAATGGCGCGGTCGGAACGGGCGTAGCCGCCCGAAAAGCCATTGCTGGCCGCAAGGTGGATCTGGCGGCGGCCATAGCCGGCGGAGGTGGATTGCACCTGCGCCACGCCCGCCACCGCCAAAGCGGCGGCCTCGGCGCGGCGAGCGTCTTCTTCGAGCGCCCCCGGGGCCGGCTCGGGTGCCGGATCGTCGAGCTCCAGGGCGGCGACGTTCCAGTCGCGGGCGAGCTGCTCCGGGTCGGCAAGGCCTATCGTCGGGTCTTCCGGCGCTTCCCGCGCCATGGCCACGGCGCGCTCGGCCATCGCGGCGATGGTCGCGGCCGAGATGTCGGAGGCCGATACGCTGGCCTGACGCCGACCGACGATCACCCGCAGCCCGATATCGACCCCTTCGGCGCGTTCGGCCCTTTCGAGCTTGCCCTTCAGCACGTCAATCGACACCGAAGAGCCAGATACGGCGAGCGCGTCGGCGGCTTCGGCACCGGCGGTTTTGGCCGCGTCGAGAAGCTGCCGGGTCAGGGTTTCGAGCGAAATCGTCATGCCACGTCCTTTTGATGGTTGCCCGTGAGGTAAACGCACGGACAGGCTGCCGCAAGTGATCGCGCACTGGAATGCGCCTGCGGCCCGCGTTATCCATTGGCCAAACGGAGGGATGCGGGATGGACTTGAACGGAAAAACAGTGGTGATTACCGGCGCGAGCCGAGGCATAGGCGCGGCGGCGGCGCGGGCTTTCGCCGGGGCGGGGGCGAACGTGGTGCTGCTGGCGCGCTCGGGCGAGGCGATTGGCGCGATCGCCCGCGAGATTGGCGATACCGCGCTTGCCGTCACCTGCGACGTGGGGTCCTGGAGCCAAGTCAAGGCCGCTGTCGATCAGGCCGCGTGGCGATTCGGCGGGATCAACGTGCTGGTAAACAATGCCGGGGTGATCGAGCCGATCTCGATGCTGCGCGACAGCGATCCGCGAGCCTGGGCAAAGGCTTTCGATATCAACCTCAAGGGCGTTTACCACGGGATGCGCGCGGTGGTGCCGCTGATGCGTGGCAATGGCGGTGGCACGGTGCTTACGATGGGCTCCGGGGCCGCGCACAACGCGCTCGAAGGCTGGAGCCATTATTGCGCCTCGAAAGCTGCGGTGCACATGCTGACGAAGGCGCTGCACAAGGAAGAGGCGCGGGCTGGCATCCGGGCGATGACGCTCAGCCCCGGCACCGTGGCCACCGAGATGCAGCGCGAGATCAAGGCCTCGGGGGTCAACCCGGTTTCGGCGATGCAATGGCAAGACCACATCCCGGAAACCTGGCCGGCGCAGGCGCTGTTGTGGATGTGCTCGCCGGACGCCGATGCGTTTCTCGGCGGCGAGGTTTCTCTGCGCGAACCCGAGATCCGCAGCCGCGTGGGGCTCGGCGGATGATCCGGTTTTTGCGCGATGGCGGGCTTTGGACAGCCACGATCGCCCGCCCCGAGAAGGCCAATTCGCTGACGGAAGAGATGCTGGAGGCGCTGGCCGCGTTTGCCGAAGAGGCGGCCCGCACCGCGCGGGTGCTGGTGCTCACCGGCGAGGGGCGGGTGTTTTCCGCTGGCGCCGATCTCGACGAGGCGCGGGCGGGGCTGGCGAAAAGCCCGCTCTGGGAGCGGCTTTCGAGCGCGATTGCCACGGCACCGATCCTGACCATCGCCGCGCTCAATGGCACGCTCGCGGGCGGCGCGTTCGGCATGGCGCTGGCCTGCGATCTGCGCGTGGCGGTGCCGGGGGCGAAGTTTTTCTACCCGGTGATGAAGCTCGGCTTTCTGCCGCAGCCCTCCGACCCGTCCCGGCTTGCCGCACTCATAGGCCCTGCGCGGGCGAAGCTGATCTTGATGGCGGGGCAAAAGATCGAAGCGGAGGAGGCGCTTGCCTGGGGCCTGATTGACCGGCTGGCGCCAACTGAAGCCCTTGCCGATACCGTCGCCGCGCTGGCCGCCGATGCGCTCGGGGCCGACCCCGCCCAAGTGGCCGCGATCAAGGCGATGATCGGCTGATCGGGCGGGATCGGCGCACTTCCCGGCCTTGTGTCGCGGCCTCCGCGATGCCACAGGGTAGACGCCGGAACGGATGCTGCATGTAACGAGGGGCTTATGGAAAATCTGGTGGAAAAGGCCCGTGCGCTCGGGGCACAGGGATGGGAGATCGCCCAAGCCTGGCTGACCTCGCCCGCCGCATGGTCGCAACTCGCGCTTCTGCTGCTGGCGTGGATCGCGGCGGTGCTGGCAGCCAAACGCCTTGCCCCGGTGCTGAAGCGGCTGATCGCGCCACCCGAAGCGCAGGCCCACGCCATCGCCAATACGCGCCGTTTCGCGCTGATTTTCCTCCCGCTGCTACTGCCACTTCTCGCCTATGGCTTCACCGCCGCCGGCGAACAGGTGACACGCTCTGTGTTCGGCTCCGGCGCGGTGATCGCCTTCGGCAAGCGGGTGTTTCTCTTTCTCGCTGCGCGGATCCTGGTGAAGGATATCGTCACCGACCCGTTCCTGCGGCTGATGGGGCGTTATGTGCTGGTGCCGGTGGCGGCGCTCTACGCTCTCGGGCTGACCGACGAAATCGTGGCTTGGCTCGGCGGCCTCACGGTGACGATGGGCAACATTTCCTTTTCCGTGCTCGCGGTGGCGCGCGGGGCGATCGCGGGGGGCTTGCTGTTCTGGCTCGGGCGCTGGTCGAACGACCAGTCGGCGGCCTTCATCGGCAAGAAGCAAGCGCTGCGCCCGGCGACCCGCACGCTGGCCGCCAAGACCGCCGAGATCGCCATTTTCGGCGCGGCCTTCCTTTTGCTGATGAACATCATGGGCGTATCGCTTACCTCGCTCGCCGTGCTTGGCGGCGCGATCGGCGTGGGCCTCGGGTTTGGCTTGCAGAAGATCGCCTCCAATTTCATCTCCGGTGTGATCCTGCTGCTCGAAGGGCAAGCCACGGTGGGCGACTTCGTTGAGCTTGACGGCGGCGAGGCGGGCACGATCGTGAAAATGACCGCCCGCGCGGCGATTCTGGAAACTTTCGATGGCCGTTGGGTCGTGGTGCCGAACGAGGATTTTATCACCACGCGGGTGACGAACTATTCCGACAGTGGCAGTGCCAACCGCTACGAAGCGCCTTTTTCCGTCTCTTACGATACCGATATCAACCTTGTGCCTGAGATTATCGAAGCCGCTGTGGAGAGGCTCGATTTCGTGCTCGAAGCACCCGAGGAGCCGGATTGCGAACTGCGCGGGTTTGGCGATTCTGGCATTGATTTTGCTTGTGAATTCTGGGTGAACGGCATCGACGATGGCCGCAACAAATACACCTCAAAGGTGCTGTTTGCGATCTGGAACGCGTTGAAAGAAGCCGGGATCGAGATCCCCTATCCGCATCGGGTGATCGAGATCAAGGGGCAGGACGCGGTGTGAGGCGGGCGCTCGTCATTGGCGCCGGTCCTGCCGGGCTGATGGCGGCCGGCGCGCTGGCGCGGGCCGGGCTCGCGGTGGTGGTCGCAGAGGCCAAGCCCACGGTCGGGCGCAAGCTCCTGATGGCCGGCAAATCGGGGCTGAATCTCACCAAGGACGAGCCGCCCGAGCGGTTTCGCGCTGCCTACTGCGGGAGTGTGGCGGGGCTGGTGCAAGACGCGGTTGCAAGCTTCGGGCCCGAGGCCGTTGCCGCTTGGGCGCGGGCGCTGGGGCAGGAGGTGTTTACCGGCTCATCCGGCCGGGTATTTCCCAAGGTGATGAAAGCCTCGCCGCTCTTGCGCGCCTGGCTGGCCGAACTTGCCGGGTTGGGGGTCGCGCTGCGCACCCGCTGGCGCTGGACCGGGTTCGACGGCGCGGGGCTGGCCTTCGACACGCCAGAGGGCCGCGCGGTGCTACACCCGGATGTGACGGTGTTGGCACTCGGCGGGGCAAGCTGGGCTCGGCTCGGCTCCGATGGGGCCTGGGCGCCTTGGCTGGCCGCGAAAGGCGCAGCACTCGCGCCGTTTCAACCGGCTAACGCAGGGCTGCGCGTGGCGTGGTCGCAGCACATGGCCCGCCACTACGGCGCGCCGGTGAAGGTGGCCCGGCTCGACGCGGGCGGCGTGGCGGTGCGCGGCGAGTTCGTGATCTCGGCGCGGGGGCTCGAAGGCAGCGCGATCTACGCCGTGAGCCGGATGGTGCGCGAGGGCGCCGGGATCCGGCTCGATCTGTGCCCGGATTGGAGCGAAGCGGAGGTGGCGGCCCGCCTTTCCCGCCCACGCGGCAAGGCCACACTCTCGGCACACCTGCGCAAGACGCTGCGGCTCGATCCGGCCCGCCTTGCGCTGCTCCTGGAGTTTGGCCGGCCCTTACCGGAGGGCGCGGCGCTTGCCGCTCTGGTAAAAGCCTTACCCGTGCGCCATGCGGGTCTGCGCCCGCTCGACGAGGCGATCTCGACGGCAGGGGGCATCGCGGTGGAGGCTCTCGACGGTTACATGCTGCGCGCCGTGCCGGGGGTGTTTGTTGCCGGCGAGATGCTCGACTGGGAAGCGCCGACCGGCGGCTACCTGATCACCGGCTGCCTCGCCACTGGGCGGGCGGCGGGGCAGGCGG
>MNZL01000057.1:0-1182 GCA_001873585.1 Rhodobacterales bacterium CG2_30_65_12
CAGCGCGTAGGGCACGTCGCAAAAGCGGATTTCGTGCAGGCGGGTGGTGCGGATCACCAGCGCCGGGGTGCCGTCCCAGTTGGCGGCAACGTCGCAGCGGCCCACCTTGGGCATCGACGCCGGATCGTCCGCGAACTCGGAGAGCGCCCCGCAGGTGGCCCGCTTCTTGCCGGAGCGCACGAGGGCGATCAGCTCGGCGGAAAGCGCGGCGCTGTCGCCGAACTTGAACGTGCCCGCGCCGGGGTAGGTGACTTGCAGGTCTTCCATGTCGTCGGTCATTGGGGATGGTCCAGTGGGTTGGCAGGTGCCGGTTCGGTTGGATGTGAATGTGGGTGCGGTGTAGGTTGGGTTCCAACAAATGTCCAGAATCCCAAAACACAAGACCCCGCACATGGCGGGGTCTTGGGACGCTGACAGTATTTAGACTACTCTGGCTTTGTCATCAACCGGCGAGCAGCCTGCCTAGTAGTCTAGGTCTTAATGCCCGACGTCCGGGCTACATCTTGATATATAGTCCAACAATGGTTGCAATTCAATGACGATCCAGCCCGAGCCCAGCCAAAACCGCCTTGCGCACAGCTGCAAGTTCCTCAGGTGGCAATGTCGGATACACATAATTTCGGCGACCCACTTTGAAGGCCGTCAGCCGACGAATGGCAATGTTCATGACCAGATCGCACTTTGCCCAATTGTCCTGCTCCGGTTCGCCCCAAGGTGTGAAGTTCTTCGATAACTTGTAAACAAACGGCAATTCGTGCCGCGGCGGAGTCGTGCTGATGGGCACGATTGCCACAAGTTCTGACCGGTAGGGCAATTTAGGCGATATTACTATTACAGGGCGCGTCTTGGTGATCTCGGGAACCTTGAGGTCAGTGAAGTCACCAACAAAAATCTGACCCGCCCTTGGAAAAAACTTCAGCGCCATGCTACCGACTAAGCCCCCCCCCGCATCGTCGGCACGTCCAGCGCGGCAAACCCATAATGCCTCAACCACCGCAAATCCGAGTCGAAGAACGCCCGCAAATCCGGGATGCCGTATTTCAGCATCGCCAGCCGGTCGATCCCGATGCCAAAGGCGAAGCCCTGCCATTCGTTGGGGTCCACGCCGGCGGCTTCGAGCACCTTGGGGTGCACCATGCCGCTCCCGAGGATTTCCATCCAGTCGTCGCCCTCGCCCACCTT
>MNZL01000057.1:1190-6672 GCA_001873585.1 Rhodobacterales bacterium CG2_30_65_12
CGTCTTCCCATGAGCAGCGCAGATCCACCTCGGCGCTCGGTTCGGTGAACGGGAAGTGCGAGGCGCGGAAGCGGAGTTCCACCTCGTCGACCTCGAAAAAGGCGCGGCAGAATTCTTCCAGCGTCCACTTGAGGTTGGCCATCGAGATGTCTTTGCCGAGCGCCAAGCCCTCGACCTGGTGAAACATCGGCGTGTGGGTCTGGTCGTAGTCGGAGCGATACACCCGCCCCGGCGCGATCACCCGGATCGGCGCGCCTTGTGCCAGCATCGCGCGGATCTGCACCGGCGAGGTGTGGGTGCGCAGAACGTGCGGCGGGCGCTCGTCGCCCTCGGCGCGGTGCATGTAGAAGGTATCAAACTCCTGCCGCGCCGGGTGGTGCGGCGGGATGTTGAGCGCGTCGAAATTGTGCCAGTCGGTCTCGATCTGCGGGCCTTCGGCCACGGAAAAGCCCATGTCGGCAAAGATCGTCGTCACTTCCTCGGTAACTTGCGAAACCGGGTGAATGGTGCCGGCCGGGCGCGGGCGCGCGGGCAGGGTCACGTCGAGCCACTCGGTGCGCAGCCGCTCATCGAGGGCGGCATCGCCGAGCGCCTCTTTCTTGGCGGCGAGCGCCGAATTGATCTCATCCTTCAGCGCGTTGAGCTTCGGCCCCATCACCTGCCGTTCTTCCGGGCTCATCTTGCCCAGCTCGCGCATCTGGAGCGCCACTTCGCCCTTCTTGCCCACAGCAGCCACGCGGATTTCTTCCAAGCCCGCCTCGGTCTCGGCCCCGGCGATTGCTTCAAGGTATTTCTGCCTCAGATCGTCCATCCCGGACCCCCTTGGTTACAGTCGCCCCCGCTTACGAAACGAAGGGCCGATACGCAAGAAGCCGCGAGACCCTTGCAGGCCCGCAGCTTCTGAAAACCTGACCCTGTGAGGGTGTTACGCGAGCGCGGCCTTCGCCTTGTCGACGATGGCGGTAAACGCATCGGGCTCGTTCACGGCGAGATCGGCGAGCACCTTGCGGTCTACTTCGATCCCGGCGAGCGACAACCCGTTGATGAAGCGCGAATAGGTCAGCGCGTCGTCGTGCATCCGCACGGCGGCGTTGATCCGCTGGATCCACAGCGCGCGGAAATTGCGCTTGCGTTGCTTGCGGTCGCGGGTTGCATACTGGTTGGCCTTGTCGACGGCCTGGGTCGCGGTGCGAAAGTTGCGCGAGCGAGCACCGTAGTAGCCTTTCGCAGCCTTGATCACCTTCTTGTGGCGGGCGTGGGTCGTGGTTCCACCTTTAACGCGGGACATGTGCTGACCTCCTTAGCGCGAATAGGGCATCATCGGCTTGATGATCTTCTCATCAGCCTTTGACAGCAACGTCGTTCCCCGCGCTTGGCGGATGAACTTGGTGGTGCGCTTGATCATGCCATGGCGCTTGCCGGCCTGCGCCCGCACGATGCGGCCCGAGGCCGTCATCTTGAACCGCTTCTTGCAGCTCGATTTCGTCTTCATCTTGGGCATTTCGGGCTCCTTCGAGGTTACCTGAATTGCGCGCGACTCGGCATGCCACTTGGGCCGGACGCGCGGATCGAGTGGGGCGTATAGGCCGGATATTACACGCAGGCAAGGGAAAACCTTTGCCTGCGACTGCCGCGCCACGCCGTACCATTAACCCCCACCCGGGGCGGTGACAGGCCGCGACAAATCGTCTATGGCTCATTACATTGCAACCACGAAAAGATGGTTAGGGAGACCACCATGGCCGAACATCAACACGGGTCGATGAACATTCGCACTCAGGAAAAGACCTTCGAAGGGTTCGTCAAGATGGCGGCGCGGGCAGTGATCACGATCATCGTGCTCGTCGTGCTTCTGGCGATTTTCAACGCCTGACAAAAGCCAACCACCGGCATCCGGGGGCCGCTCCCCGGATGTCATATCAGTTTTGCAGTTTTGGGATAGACCGCCGCCATGAAACGCCTCTTGGTATTGCTCACGCTTCTTCTCGGCCTTGCCGCCTGCGCCGGCGAGCCCGTCTGGGCGCCCGACGACGCGGTTGAAAAAGCGCACTATTCCAGCTCGAATCCGCCCACGCTCACGCTGTTTACGGTGATCAACGTCAATTCCGGCAACGGCGGCCATGCCGCCTTGTTGGTCGATGCGCCCTCCGAGAGGGTGCTGTTCGACCCGGCCGGAAGTTTCCATCATCCGCGCCTGCCCGAGCGCAACGACGTGATCCACGGCATGTCCGATCCGGCGGTGGATTTCTACATCGACTACCATTCCCGCACGTCGTGGCGGGTGGTCAAGCAGGATCTCGTCGTGCCAGCGGCAGTGGCCGAACAGGCGCGCGCTCTGGTGCAGAGCTATGGTGCGGTGCCGCAGGCCTTTTGCACCAACGCGATCACGACGATCCTGCGCCAGTTGCCGGGCTTCGAATCGATCCGGGTAACGATGTTTCCGGTCAACCTGATGGAGCAGTTCGATCGCTTCCAGGGCGTGGACCGCAGCGAATACCACGACGACGATCCCGACATCAACGGCGAGATTCTCGTGCGCGGCATCTGAGCCGCGCTACCCCTTCAGCCGCAGATCGACCGCGCGCGCGTTTCGGATCACCCGGCGCGCGTTGGGAATGTCGTTGCCCATTGCCTTGGCGCGGGCCTCTTCGGGCGCATAACCGTAGCCCAGCCAGCGGGCGATCAACCGCCGCTCAAGCTCCGAAAACGCCACGTCGAGAAACACCGAATAATCCCACAGCGGCGCAAGCGCGCGCCACGGGTCTTCGTCGAGCAGGAGGTAATTGCCCTCGACCACGACGATGCGCGTCTGCGGGCCAATCT
Organism: Rhodobacterales bacterium CG2_30_65_12; assembly: GCA_001873585.1. Classification (GTDB taxonomy): domain Bacteria; phylum Pseudomonadota; class Alphaproteobacteria; order Rhodobacterales; family Rhodobacteraceae; genus Sinisalibacter. The sequence goes on from MNZL01000057.1 coordinate 4,014, forward strand.
CGCCGGCACCAGCGATGGCGATTTCGCGCGCGCGGTCAAACACCGGCAGGATCACCGACGGTTCATCGCGCACCCGCGTGAGGGTGGCGGCGAAGCCCCCGAAATCGAAGGTTTCCGGCGCACCCTTGCGCGCCAGCAGCCCGCGCGGTTCGAGCAGGCGGTTATCGAGGTGAAAGCCGTCCATCGGCATCACCACCGCCGCCGCGCCCCGCGCCACCAGATCGGCCACCACCGCCTCGGCGATGGTTGACTTGCCCGCACCGGGCGGGCCGGCGATGGCCACGAGGCGGCGGGCGTCGGTTTCGGGCAGCGCGAGAATCCGGGAGGCGAGATCAGCAGCGGTGCGGGCGATGGTCTGGGCGCTGTCGGCCGTCATGTCGTCTCTCCAGCGAGTTTCGGTGCGAGCCCCTCCAGCATCGCCAGGCACTGTGCGATCTGGTCGAGGGCGAGGTATTCGTCTGGCTTGTGTGCCTGTTCGATCGAGCCTGGGCCACAGACCACCACATCGGTGCCGAGCTTCTGGAATATCCCCGCCTCGGTGGCAAAGGCCACCAGTTCGCCGCTGTTGGCCCCGGTCAGCTCCATGACGATATCGCGCGCCTCGTTCTCGCTGGCAGGCTCCAGCCCGTCGACCTCGCCGATCACCTCGGTAACAATACGCGCCCCAGGCGCAACGGCCTGCATCTGTGGCAACAGGTGCTCGTGCACATAACGGCGCATTTCCTCGCGCACAAAGGCGCCATCGGCGGGCTGCACCGGGCGCATCTCCCATTGCACGTCGGCGCGGTCGGCGATCACGTTGTGCGCCACCCCGCCGATCACCGAACCGGGGTTGATCGTGGTCCAGGGCGGCTCGAAACGGCTTTCCTTCGGTGCCCGCGCCCGCAGCGGGCGGCGCAATTCGAGCAGCCGCGAAACATATTGCACGGCGTATTCCACCGCGTTCACCCCAAGCTCGGGGCGCGAGCCATGCCCGGCCATCCCCTCGAACCGGGTGGTATATTCGCAGCAGCCCTTGTGGCCCTCGATCACCCGCATGCTGGTGGGCTCGCCGATGATCGCCACGCCGGGGCGCAGCCCCCTTGCCGCCAGCGTATCGGCCAGCGCCTGCGCGCCCATGCAGCCCACTTCCTCGTCGTATGTGAAGGAAAAGTGCAACGGGCGCTCACGCACCGCATGGGCCAGCACCGGGGCCATCGCCACGGCAGCGGCGATGAAGCCTTTCATGTCGCAGGTGCCGCGACCGTAGAGCTTGCCATCGCGCTCGACCATCTCGAACGGATCGTTGGTCCAATCGTCGCCCTGGGCTGGCACCACGTCGGTATGGCCTGCCAGCAGGATGCCCCCGTTGCGCTCAGGGCCAATGGTGGCAAACAGGTTGGCCTTCTGCCCGGTTTCGTCGTGATAGATGTCTACCCGTGCGCCCGCGCTTTCGAGCCAGCCTGCAAGGTTGTCGACCATGGCGATGTTGCTGTCAGCCGAAACGGTCGGGTAGGCCACCAGCTCGCGCAAGAGCTCCACCGTATCGTCGATTTTGGTCATGGCTCTCTCCCCCGCCCGCGAATCGCCCCCCACGATAGCGCGCCGCAGGTCCAGGGTGAAAGGCTCCCGCACCACACGAAGCGGGCCGCCGATCCGGTGCGGGGAGGAGAAGCGCGAAGGATCGACGGCCCGGCAAGCGCCCTGCTGGAAGGGAAGGAACGTGCCTGTAGCCACGACACACCTTCAGCTTCACCCGGTGCCCGCGATCCGGCAAGCGACTACGCCCGGCTCGATGCTGCAATGCGGCGAATGCCTGCGGATCAGGCGCGAATTGCCCACCGTCGCCTCACTTTTGGGCGGCCCCGCCATGCACGGTGCGGTCAGCCAAACAGAATCAGCCGCGAGCTGGCAATCGCCCAGACCACCGCGAGGCCGAACAGCGCGAATCCCGCCATCGCCATCAGCACCTGTGCGCGCAACATCCCCGGCAGCCGCGCCTTGAGGCTTTCCACCTGCCCGAACTGCGCGGTAACCCCCGCACCCAGCGCAAAGGCGGTGCCGGTGAACAGCGGCAGGTAGAGCGCGTAGCCGTAGTAATTGTATTCCGGCTGCAACAGGCAGAAGGGGCAATGGTGGTTCGGGTGGTCGTAGACGTAGAGCGAGATCACCGAGACGATTGCCGTAAGCGCGGTGAGAAACATCGCCAGCCCCGACAGCCCGAACAGCCCGTGCCAGGCACCGCCGCGCCAGAGGCTCATCGCCCCGGTCAGCGTCACCGCAGCGCCCACGCCCGCCAGCAGCCCGAGCGCGAGGCTTGGGGCGAGCCCGGTCAGATCGCCCGCCAACCCCTCGTTGACCGGCGTGAACAGCTTGGAGCAGCACGAGGTGATCACGTCGGTTTTGAGCCCGAGGAAATAGGCCAGCTCCAGCCCCGCCCCTACCAGCACCAGCGGGGCGATGGCGAGGATCGCAGCGTATTTCACGCGGGTCAGCGGGTAGTCGCGCCCGGCGCGGTCAACCCGGTCGAGGATCAGCCAGAGCACGGCAGCGAAAAATACCGCAATTTTGACGTAAAGCGCGGGAAAGCCGTAAGGGTTCACGTTAAGCGTGCCCACCGCGCACATCGCGCCAACAAAGAGCGTGGCCATCCTGTCGGCATTGTAGACAAACAGCAAGA
>MNZL01000057.1:6695-14687 GCA_001873585.1 Rhodobacterales bacterium CG2_30_65_12
AGCCGCCATGACGAAGCCAAACAGGGTTGAGACAAGCTCGGTCTGCCGCTCCATCTGCAACTGGGCGCGGCCACCGCTGGCAAGGTTCCAGCCCCGCAGCACCTTGACGGCGAACCAGCCCGACCACAGAGCCACCAGGCTTGCCAGCGCCGAGACCATGAGCAGAGCGATGATCGGGGTCTGGCCGATCATGCGAACACCCCGGCGATCTGGCCGTCCTGCATCTCGACGACGGCGTTCACCAGGTCGGCGTCCCAGATCCGGGGATCATGGCTGGTGATGATCACCGTGCGCCCCTCGGCGCGCAGCTCGGCGACGCTATCGAGAAAACGATGGGTGAGCACCGTGTCGAGGTTGGCGGTGGGCTCGTCGGCGATCAGCACCGGGGCATCGTTGATCAGCGCCCGGGCGATGGCGACGCGCTGGGTCTCGCCGCCCGAAAGGTATTCAACCGGTGTGCGCGCCTTGTCGCCCAGCCCGAGCCGGGCAAGCCGGTCGGCGGCGCGGGCCTGCACTGCAGCAAATGGCTCGCCGAGCGGGGCGGAGGGCAGCATCACGTTTTCGATCACGCTAAGCCCGCGGATCAGGTTGAACCGCTGAAACACGAAACCGAAGGTGGAGCGGCGCTGCTCGGTGAGGAAGCTCTCGGGCAGGCCCGAAACCATCTTGCCATCAAGGATCACCCGGCCTTCGGTGGGCCGCGCCATGCAGCCGACGATCGAGAGAAGCGTGGTCTTGCCCGAGCCGGACGGACCCTTGAACACCGTCACCGCGTCCCGCTCGATGGTCAGATCCACCGGCCCGAGCGCGCGCACCTCGTTCGGCCGGCCTTCGTTGTAGAGCTTCGTCACGGATTGCAATTCGATCATCGCCCGCCTCCTATCGCATGATCCGGTCTGGGTCGGCCGAAGCCGCCCGCCAGATCGGCACAAGGGTGGCGGCCACGTAGGGCACCACGGTGATCAGGAACAGGGTGGAAAGCTGCAGCCCGTCGATGTGCGGGGCGAGCTGAAATTCGGGGTAAATCACCGACCAGCCCTTGAGCACCGGGGCAAACAGGGCCGCGCCGAGCAGAAACACATGGCCGTAAGCCAGCACCGTGCCGATCAGGAAGGCACCCACCGAAACCAGCGCGCCCTCCCACAGCTTCATGGCGATCACGTCGCGCGTATCCCAGCCGATCGCCTTCAAGACCCCGATCTCGCGTGCCTCTTCCGCCGAGAGCCCCGAGGCCTTTTCGGCGGCGAAAATGGCGAAGGCGAGGATCGCCGCGCCGGCGAGCGCCACCAGAAGCCCCTCGCGCCAGGAAAACAGCTTCTGGTACGTTCGGCTGATCTCGTCGCGGGTGATGAAGCGCGCCGCGGGCAGAAGCTTTTCGGCCTTGGCGATGATCGTGCCGATCTCGCGGGGGTTGCGGATCGTCACGGCAATGTCGGTAAACACGTCTGGCCCGATCTCGAAGAAATCACGAAAATCGGCCTCGTTCATCAGCACCAGATCGGCGCTCACCAGCGCGCTGTCGGCGGACAGCACCTTTGCCACCGCAAATTTCACCAGATCGCCCGAGCGGCGCGAGAGAAACAGTGGCGCGCCGGCCCAATCAAGCCCCCGCGCGCGCGGCACGGCTTCACCGATGATTGCCTCGCCGGGGCCAGGGACAAGAGCAGGATCGTCGGGCACCATGAACGTGTAATTCGCCCCCGAAGAAGCATCGTAGAAATAGCCCCAGAGCCTCCCCTTGGCCCGCATCACCCCCCGGATCGGGGCGAGCGCCGCAACCGCATCGGCCTCGATCATCTCGTGGCGGCCCATCACCATGCGCTGCACGATCAGCTCGGGGGCCGATTGCAGCACAACGTCGGCCTCGCGTTTGAGTGCCGCCGAGAACAGCATCGCCGAAGCCACGACAAACACCACCAGCGAAAACACCGAGATCAGCGCAAGGTTCTTGCCCCAGCGGCGGGACAAGGCCGCGAGGGTGTAATCGGCCAGCGCGCGCTGGCGGCGCAGCATCCGTTTCATCGCGCCACCTCGGCCTCGCTGAAGCCCAGCCGCCCCTGCCCCAGGCTCTCGGGCAAGGGCACGAAACTGCCGGCAGGGAAATGCTCGAAGCTCATCGGGTTATCCTGAAATGCGGTGTGAAGATCGGCCATCGACGGGTGCCGGGCATAGCGCGCCTCAGTGAACAGCGCGAGGTCGGTCAGCCCGACCTGGCCCACCAGCCGTGCCGAAGCCGTCATGCGCGCCGCCTGCGCCGGACCAGAGAGCGCGGCATGCAGGCCCGCCGCCCCGAACGCGAGCCCGAGCGCGGCAAAGCTGGCAAACACAGCCGTGGTGGGCCTCTGGCTCACTCGAACCGGCTTTCGTCGAGGCCGATGAGCGTGTCCTTCGTCACCTCGTCAAAGCCCACTTGCCGCACACCGGCGTGATCGCGGAAATAATCGTCGGCATCCAGCTGGGTTTGCAGCGGGATCAGCTCATGGCCCATCGGCCCGTAAACATCGGAGCCGATCACATAGCGCGCGGCACGGGCGTCGACCATCTTGAGCCCGTAATACTCCGTCACCCCCATCGCGGCGATCCGGCTCACGGTCCGGCCTTGGGCATATCTTTCCATATCATTGAGATACTTGAAGAAATCCTTGGCGCCATCGAAATATACCGCCGCGCCATCGTCAAACAGCACGGCGGCGGTCCACTCGGGATATTTGGCCACGATCATGCCGCAGACCGGGCAGGCATCGCGCGGGCCGGGCGGCGGCAGATCAACCAGGGCCGCCTCGGCGCGAGCGGTGGCAGGCACGAAGCCCAGCCCGGCGGCAGAGGCGGTGCCGAGAAGGCCGGCAAGCACCCGGCGGCGATCCGGGCACGGGATATGGGTCTGGCTCATGGGTTTGTCCTGTTGGCGACATGGGGTGTTCGTTCGGGGCACGCGGCCCCGAACGGTTTGGTTTGGCAAGATCAGTTGCCCGAGCTCGCAGCGTCGCGCGCGCGCCGTTCAGCCCGGCGCGCACGCAGGCGGATCGTGTCGTCGGCCATATCGGCATAGGCACGCCGCAATGCACCGTCAAAGCCCACCATCTGCGTGCCCTCGCCTCCGGCGGCGGCGGCTTCGGCCTTGGCCTTGTCGGTAAAGGCCCATTTCGAGGTGGCCGACATCGTGCCCATCTTGGCGGGGTTGATGACGTAGGTCATGTCAGACACCTCGGCCAGCGGCTTTACATCCGCCTCGGCACCCGCGTCACCGGCATAGATCGCCTTCGGCCCGGCATCCATGTTGAGCGCAAGGCTGATCGCGGCGCAATGAATCGAGCAGGTGCCATCGACGGTATCGTTGTCATAAACGATCAGGTGGCGGGTATGGCTCCAGGCTTGGCGCATCATGCCGCAATAGGGGCAGCGGGGGTATTTCTCGAATTCATTCTCCAGCGGGTTGGTATCGACCTTGAGGAAGCGGGTAAGGCCATGTTCGGCGGTCCAGGCCGGGCCGCTCTGCATTTGCATCTGCGCGTTGGCGGCGGTGGTGCCGGCGGCAAACAGCGCACCGGTGGAGGTGGTAAGGATGAAATCACGACGGTTCATGGGGTGTGTCTTTCCTGTCTGGGCATGCTGTCACCCAACGCCCACGGCTCTCACGCGCAAGGAAGGCGCGGGCCAGACGTTGGAAGAGGAAGGGGCTACGCGGGAACCCGAGCCGTCGTTGAAGGGACGTCAAACGACGGCTCAGGCGCGCGCTCAGACAGGCGGTGCACGGATCGGCTTCGCGCCGGGAAAACGGGCCTCGGCGGGCGAGGTCGCAACGACCACCATCCGGATTTCTGCGACAGGGACGAAATCGAAGACCGGGGTAGCGAGCGCGGCAGGCTCACCGAAGGCGAGAATCGAAGCGTTGGTGCAGATCGGGCAATCATTGTGCCCGTCCACTGCCGGGGTGCCATCGGCGCTGACGCGCTGAACGCCAGAGCCGGTGCAGATTTCGAGAAAACCGAGCCGCTCGCCCGGCCCCGCCGCGCCGATCCCGGCCACTGCGGCGGCGCCGATATGGTCGGCGTAGAGCGCGAATTGCACCAGCATCGCAAACAGCGCGAAGGCCTGGGCAAAGGCGCCCAGCAGGGTTTTCACGGTCAGGGTGCCGGTTTCGCGCATTGCGTCTGGCAAGGCCTCCAGAACTGGTCTGGCCCCCACTATCGGGAGATCTGGCTGCAGATCAACTGGAAATACCGCCGCAGGCCAGCCGCGCCACTTGACCTGGATCGTGTGAACCGGGGGCGGTTCGGGTTATACTCGCAGGCAACATGGCAGACGAGCGGTGAGAAAGGATCAGCGGATGAAACTTTCGTTCCACGGCGCCGCGCGCGGCGTGACCGGCTCGTGCCACCTCGTCGAGTGCTGCGGGCGCAAGATCCTCGTCGATTGCGGCATGTTCCAGGGTGGGCGCGAGCTTTATGATGACAACGCCGCGCCTTTCGGATTTTCACCTTCGGCAATCGACGTGGTGCTGCTGACCCACGCCCACCTCGATCATTGCGGGCGGCTGCCGCTGCTTGCCAAGCGCGGTTTTCACGGCGAGATCATCGCCACATCCGCCAGCCGCGATCTGGCCCGGCTGATCATGCTGGATTCCGCCCACCTGCACGAAGAGGAGGCCCGCCGCCACCACCGCCACGGCAAGCGCGGCGGGCACAATGAAGCGCTCTACGATACCATGGACGCGCTCGACGCGATGGACCGCTTCGGCCGGGTTGCCACCTATCTCGACCCCATCGAGCTATTCCCCGGCGTCATCGCCACCTTTTTCAACGCCGGCCACATCCTCGGCTCGGCCTCGATCCGGCTGGCGCTCACCGAGCAGGGCCAAACCCGCAAGCTCTTGTTCTCCGGCGATATCGGCCCGACCGGCCGGCCCTTGCTCGACGATCCCGCGCCGCCCGACGATGCCGACATCGTGGTGATGGAAACCACCTACGGCGACCGCGACCACCGCGATCTCGACGCCTCGGTCGAGGAGTTCTATGCCGCAATCCGCGATGCCGAGCAGCGCGGCGGCAACGTCATCATTCCCACCTTCGCGTTGGAACGTGCGCAGGAGCTATTGTGGTTCCTGCGCGAAGGCATGGCGGCGGGCAAGCTCAGCACGACTTGGGATGTCTACCTCGATTCACCAATGGCAATCTCGGCCACCCGGCTGTTTGCCCGCCACGGCGATGCGATGCGGCCCGAGCTGGCCCGGATGATTGCTGCAGGGCGCGATCCGTTTGGCCTGCCGGGGCTCAATTTCACCCGCGAGGCGCACGACTCGATGGCGCTGAACCGGGTGCGATCGGGCGCGATCATCCTTGCCGGGTCGGGCATGGCCACCGGGGGCCGGGTCCGCCACCACCTGCGCCACAACCTGCCGCACGCCGATTGCAGCGTGATCTTTGTTGGCTATGCCGCGCAGGGCACGTTGGCGCGGATCATCATCGACGGCGCGCAACGGGTGAAGCTGTTTGGCGACGAGGTGCCGGTGCGGGCCAGGATCCATACGATCAACGGCTTCTCCGCCCATGCCGGGGCCGGCGATCTCAAGCGCTGGCACGCGCGCACTGGCCACCCTGAGCGCACCTTCCTCGTGCATGGCGAAGACAAGAGCATGCACGCCTTCGCGCACAGCCTGAGCGCAGACAGCTTGGAGATGCCCCGCCTGCACCAAGGCTATGATCTGTGATCCGGCCTCGCACGGATGATCCGCGAGCCGCGCCGTAACGTATTGATTGCAAACAGCAGGGGGCAAAAGCGTTGAGTTTTTCCGGTCACGGCCGAAACCGGGCGCACTCGCGCCCCTTGCCCCCTTGCCCCGTGCCCCCTTGTCGTGAAGGTTTTCATTGATGCCGTCTCCGCGCACGTCCCGCATCCTGCGCCGCGTCTTTCTGCTTCTCGTGCTGGCCGGTGCCGGCGCGGGCTACGCCTGGTGGGCAAAGCCCTGGGAGCCGAAGCCGGAAGTGATCACGGTCGAGACGGTCACTCCCGGCCCGGCTGCAGAGGTGCTTGCGGTGAACGGCCAGATCCTGCCCGCCAACAAGGTCGAGCTTGGCGCGCCGGTGGCGGGGCAGTTGATCGCGGTGCCGGTGAAGGAAGGCGATATCGTTGCCGCAGGGCAGCCGCTTGCCCGGCTCGACGATACCATCGCCCGCGCCAGTCTCGACCAGGCCGAAGCCTCGCTCGAATCGGCGCGGATCGACGCGGCCGCGGCGCAGGCCGCCTATGATCGCGCCAGAGCGCTCGCCGCGAATATATCCACGCAGGCGCTCGACAGCGCCCGGTTTACCGCCGAAGCCGCCGCCGCCCGGGTGCGCCAGCTAGACGCCGCGCTCACCCAGGCCCGCCAGCAGCTCTCGCTCTACCAGGTCAAATCGCCGATCGCGGGCACGGTGCTGAACGTCAACGCCGAGGTCGGTCAGGTGGTGGGCACAATGACGATGCTGTTCACCGTGGGCGATTTGTCCGCCCCGCTGGTGCAAACCGATGTTGACGAAGTGTATGGCGCGCGGATGAAACTGGGGCTCGCGGCACAGGTGGCCCCGGTCGGCAGTCAGGACGCGGTGGACGCGGTGGTGACATTCCTCGCGCCGACGGTGAACCCCGACACTGGCGGGCGCACCGTTCGGCTGAGCTTCAATACCCCGCCCGAGGAGCCGTTGCCGAGCGGGTTGACGATGTCGGTCAACGTTGTGATCGACACTTTCGAGACGGCCATCACCGCCCCGCGCGCGGCGATCCGCGATCTCGACGGTGCGGCTTACGTGATGCTCGATGTTGGCGGCTTTGCCCGCAAGGCGCCGGTGCGCCCGCGCAACTGGCCGTCGGACCGGCTGATCATCACCGAAGGGCTCGCGGCCGGTGACCGGCTGATCACCGACCCGCAAGACGTGGCCGAGGGCGCGCTCGTGGCCGAAGCGCCGGGGGCGTGAGGCGCGCATGTTCTACCAGATCAAGATTGGCTGGCGTTATCTCACCTCAAACCTGGTGCAAACCGGCCTCCTGGTGCTGGGCGTGGCGGTGGGCGTGTTCGTCTTTGTCTTTATGAGCGCACTGATCGGCGGGCTCGCGGTCTATCTCGTCAACCAGACGGTTGGCAGCATCGCCCATGTCACCGTGTCCCAGCCCAATCTTGCGCCGGCCTCGCTTTATGCCGCCGACGACGGCGCGCTGATCGCCAGTGAAAGCGCCTCCGGGCGCGAGTCTGCGCTGCGCAATTCCGGCGAGGTGATTGCCACGCTGGCGCAGTTGCCAGAGCTTGCCGCCGTCTCGCCGCAGATCGTCGGCAATGGCTTTGTCACCAGGGGCGCGATCGTAAAACCCGTCTCGGTGGTGGGGGTGGAGCCCGGCAAGGTGTCGGCCATCGCCAACGTGGCGGGCAATATTGTGGCCGGGCGTGCCGATCTGCCCATCGGCACGGCGCTGATCGGCCGGAAGCTCGCCGAAGATCTCGGTGTGGGCGTTGGCCAAGGTCTGCGGCTGCGCTCCGACCGGGGGGTGGATACCACGCTCTCGATCGCCGGGCTTTACGATTTCGGCTTCGACGCCCTCGACAAGCGCACGATCTATGTGAACCTCAAGACGGCGCGGGGCCTGTTTGGCCTGCGCTACGGCGTCACCCGGATCGAGCTTCGGATCGACGATCTCTGGGCCGCGCCCGGCTTTGCCATCGAGGCAGCGCAAGCCACCGGGCTGGAGGCAACACCGTGGACGGCGACCAACGCGCAGCTCCTCTCCGGCCTCGACGCCCAGGCCCGCTCGGGCGACATCATCAAGGGCTTCGCACTCATCACCATCGTCATCGGTGTGGCCAGCGCGCTGCTTCTGTCAACCTACCGGCGTCGGTCGGAGATTGGCATCATGCGGGCAATGGGGGCGAGCAAGGGCTTCGTGGTGATGGTGTTTGTGGCTCAGGGCGCGCTCATCGGCCTTGTCGGCGGACTGGTGGGCGCCGGGCTCGGCTGGCTCGCGCTC
>MNZL01000057.1:14697-17597 GCA_001873585.1 Rhodobacterales bacterium CG2_30_65_12
CGTTTCCACCCGCCAGCGAGATCGAGCCCGGCGGCTTCCCGATCGACCTGGCGCAAGGCGGCTTTGGCCTCGCCATAGCGCTGACCTTCATCGGCGCGATCATCGCCTCGATCCTGCCCGCCCGCGCGGCAGCCAAGGTCGACCCGGTTACGGTAATCAGCCAATGAGCGCGCCCGGCGATATTCTGGCAATCGAAAAGATCACCAAGAGCTACGGCTCAGGCAGTGCGGCGCAACAGGTGTTGAAGGGGATCGACATGGCGCTCCCGCGCGCCACCTTCGCGGCGCTCGAAGGCCGCTCCGGCTCGGGCAAATCCACGCTGCTTTCAATTCTCGGCACGCTGATGCGGCCCACATCAGGCCACCACGAAATGCTGGGTCAGGATCTGCGCAACATCTCCGAACGCGATCTTACCGAGTTTCGCAATCGCCATATCGGTTTCGTGTTCCAGTTCCACCACCTCTTGCCCGACCTCACAGCGCTGGAAAACGTGATGTTTCCCGCCGCCGTCCATGCCGGCCGCGAAACCCGCAAGGCGCGTGCCCGCGCCGCCGACCTGCTCGCCCGCGTTGGCCTGTCGGACCGGATCGACTACCGCGCCACAGCGCTTTCGGGCGGGCAGAAACAGCGCGTGGCGATTGCCCGCGCGCTGATGAACACGCCCGAGCTGGTGCTTGCCGACGAGCCTACCGGCAACCTCGACCGCGAATCGGCCACCCAGGTGATGGAGCTCTTGCGCGAGATCAACGCGGAGGATCACACGACGTTCCTGATCTCGACCCACGACGAGAAGATCGCCGAGGGCTGCGCGACGCAGATCTATCTTGACGATGGCCGGATCGTCGATGCGACCGCGCACGGCTGAAGCGGCGCGCCGGGCTCAGTCGGCCGTCGAGCTTTCGGTATCGCGCCGCGCGTGCATCCGCGCCCGCACCATTCGCCCGACGAAAATCGGCAGGATGAAGCCGATCACCGCAACGGTCCAAAGTGCGATCGCCAGCGGGCTGCCCACCAGCGTGAAGTAATCGCCATTCGAGATCGTCACCGCCCGGCGCAGGTTGTTCTCCATCGTGTTGCCAAGCAGGGTGCCCAGGATCACTGGCACCAGCGGCACGTCAAGCTTGCGCAGCAGCCAGCCGAGCACGCCGAAGCCGATCATCACCAGAAGATCGAAAGACGAGCCGGAAATACCATAGATACCGACAAAGCTGATCATCGCGACGATCGGCATCAGAATGCGCGGCGGCACCATCAAGAGCCGGGTAAACAGCCCAACCATCGGAATGTTCATCGCCAGCAGCATGAAGTTGGCAATGAACAGCGCGGCGATCAGGCCCCAGACCACATCGGCATTGTTGGTAAACAGGAGCGGGCCAGGGGTGATATTGAGCGAGAGCAAAACCGCAAGCAGCACCGCCGTGGTGCCCGAGCCCGGCACGCCCAGCGCCAGCATTGGCACCAGCGCACCACCGGCAGCGGCATTGTTGCCCGCCTCGGGCGCCGCCACCCCGCGCGGATCGCCGTGGCCAAAGGTGCCCTTACGGTCAACCAGCCGCTTCTCGAACGAATAGGCGATGAACGAGCCGAGCGAGGCCCCGGCGCCGGGCAGCACACCGGCGACGAAGCCGAGGAACGACGAGCGCAGCATCGTTGGCGTGGTCGATTTCAGCAATTTCCACGACGGCGTGATCCGGCCGACCTTGATCGTGCCCGGCCCCGCGCTCGATGCGCCGTGGCGGTGTTCGAGAAAGATGAACACTTCCGAGAGCGCGAACAGGCCAACGATGGCAACGAGAAAATCGAGCCCGTCGTAGAGGTGCACTTCACCGAAGGTGAGCCGCGGCACCCCGGTCTGGGTATCAACCCCGACCACCGCGAGCGCGAGGCCGAACATCGCCGCGAAGGCCGATTTGGCCTGGTTGGTCGAGGCCACGCCGCCAAGTGTGGCGAAGGCCAGCGCGAACAGCGCGAAATATTCCGCCGGGCCGAACAGCAGCGCGAATTTGACGAGTTGCGGTGCCAGCAGGATCAGCCCCCAGGTGGCGATGAAGGCGCCAACAAAGCTTGCCACACCGGAGAGCGCGAGCGCCTCGCCGGCCCGGCCCTGGATTGCCATCGGATGCCCGTCGAGGCAGGTCATCATCGCCGGTTCGTCGCCGGGTATGTTGAGCAGGATCGACGAGATCCGTCCGCCATACATCGCACCGTAATAGACGCTGGTAAGCAAGATCATCGCCGGCGTGGGGCCGAGCCCCATGGTGAAGGCGAGCGGGATCAGGATTGCCACGCCGTTGGCTGGGCCAAGGCCGGGCAGCGCGCCCATGATCGTGCCCAGAAAGGTGCCGAGCAACGCGAGCGCGAGGTTCTGAAATGTCAGCGCGATCACGAAGCCTTCGGCGAGGCTGGTGAGGGTGTCCATCGGTCTGCCCCCGTTCAGAAACCGAGCGGCCCGCGCGCCAGCGAGAGGCCGAGCACGAGCCGGAAGATGATGTAGATACCAGCCGAGGTGGCGAGACCCACCAGCACCGACTGGAGCGGCCCGGTGCCGAGCCGCCATGTGAGGTAGGTGGTGGCGAGCGCGGTGGCGATGCCGAAGCCGACGACATCGAGAAACTCGGCGTAGAGGATCATCACCACGATTGCCGCTCCAATCTCGACCAGTCGGCTGAGGTGGGGCCATTCCGGCTCGCTGTCGGGGCGCAGGATGATTGCGATCGAGGCGAGCCCGAGGATCACCGCGACGCTGAGCGGAAAGATTTTCGGGCCGACCGCATCGGAGAGAAAGCTCTCCTGTATCTGCAGCGTGGCCCAGGCGTAGAACAGCGCGAGCACCAGCCCGACAGTTCCGAATATACGGTCGCTCATGGTCCCCTCCCGATCAGATGGCGCGGCGGGGCCGA
>MNZL01000057.1:17614-20544 GCA_001873585.1 Rhodobacterales bacterium CG2_30_65_12
CCCGCCGCGCCGATGGCTTGCAGATAGCCTACTTGATGATACCGATCTCGCGCGAGATCGCCTGGATTTGCGACACCGAGTTGGCCACGAAGGCTTCAAAGTCCGCGCCCTGCAGATCGAGCGGGGCAAGGCCGTTGGCTTCCATCACCGCTTTCCACTCGTCCGACGCATAGAGCGCGGCGATCTTTTCGACCCAACCATCATAGGCCTCGTCCGACATGCCGCCGGGGGCGTAGAAGCCGCGCCAGTTGGCGCCGATCGCATCCACGCCTTGCTCACGCGCGGTCGGAAGATCGGCGAAGTCGCCGGAAAGCCGTTCCGGTGCCAACACCGCGATCACCCGGATATCGCCCGAATCGACAAAGCCCTTGGCTTCGGAAAGGTCGCCGGTAAAGGCTTGCACCGAACCCGCGAGCAGCTGCGTCACGGCCTCGCCGCCGCCATCGAAGGCGATGTATTTCACCGCGCGCACATCGTCGATGCCATAGGCGTTGGCGGCGATCAGCACCTTGAGGTGATCCCAGCCGCCCACGGCCGAACCACCGGCGATCGAAATGCTGGTCGGATCGGCCTTGATCATATCGAGCAGCTCGGGCAGCGTCTGCACAGCGCTGTCCTTGGCCACGGCGACCACGCCGTAGTCGGCGCCCACCGAAGCGAGCCAGCGCACCTGGTCCATCGTGTTGCCCGGAAAGGCGTTCTGGGCCAGCCGCGTGGCGGTGGCCGAGGAGGCCGCAACGATCAGGTTGTTGTTGTCATTGCGCTTGTTGATCACCTCGGCAAAGGCCACACCGCCGCCGCCGCCGGCGAGGTTGACGACCTGCATGGTCGTGTCGATGAGGCCGAGATCCTGCAACGATTTGCCGACCTGACGGCAGGTGAAATCCCAGCCGCCGCCCGGGTTGGCCGGGGCGATGCACTCGGGGTTTTCCGGCATGAAGCCTTGGGCGAAGCCCGCGCCCGCGGCGAGGGTGAGCCCTGCCGCCGCGGCTGCGGCGCGCATGAGTTTGAAAGCCATGTTGTGTCCTCCACTGATCTGTCCGGTCGGGGTTCGCCCAACCGGATCGCCCACATGATACGGGTTGAACCTGTCATCAACCTGTCACACCCTGTCAGCCGCGTCGGGAGGAACGAGATGCGGGTATTGCTGGTCGAGGATGCCGAAGACCTGGCCGAGGCGACGCAGGGCCGCCTTGCGCGCTCTGGCATCGCCTGCGACCTTGCGATGAGCCTTGCCGAGGCCGAGGCCTGCATCGGTGTGCAGCGCTACGATGCGGTGGTGCTCGATATCAACCTGCCCGACGGCTCGGGCACCGATCTGTTGCGCGCAATGCGCCGGGCAGGACGCAACATGCCGGTGCTGATGCTCACCGCCGAGTTTTCCCTCGAAGCCAAGATCTCGGCGTTTGATCTCGGCGCCGACGACTACCTCGTGAAACCCTTCGATCACCGCGAACTCGAAGCGCGGCTGCACGCGATGGTTCGGCGCGAACATGGCGACAAGGCCACCGAGGTGATCCTCGGCCAGCTCAGCTACAACGCCAGCGGGCAGGTGGCGACTGTGGCCGGAAACCGGCTCAACCTCACCCGCCGCGAGTTTGCCCTGCTCGGCATTCTGGTGCGTGCGCGCGGCCAGGTGCTGGCCAAGGAGCGGCTGCTTGAGGGGATCTATTCGTTCGACGACGCCACCGTGGGCGTGAACGCGATCGAGCTTTATGTGGCCCGGCTGCGCAAGAAGCTCATCGGCAGCGGGGTGGAAATCCGCACCCTGCGCGGCCTTGGCTACCGGCTCGACGTCGATGGCTGATGCCGCCCGCCCCACGCTCTCGCTGGCGGCACGGCTCGCGGTCGGGCTCGCCGGGCTGCTCGTGGTCGGCGGCGTGGTGCTGTCTTTCGCGGCCTTCGGCTATGGCCGGGCGGCAGCGCGCGACGCCTTCGACCGGCTGCTGGTCGGCGCCGCCAATAGCATCGTCGCCGCCGTCGAGGTGGAAAATGGCGAACCGGTGGTCGACCTGCCGGTTTCCGCCTTCGAGCTTCTCGCGCTCGCCCCTGATGATCGGATCGCCTACCAGGTGCGGGGGCCCGGTGGCCGGGTGCTCACCGGCGAGGCCGATCTGCCGCCACCGCCCCGCAGGGCCGCCGACGCCACCTTTTACGATGCCCGCTTCAAGGGCGAACCCGCGCGCTACATCCACGTTACCCGCCGGTTTGCCGAGCGCAGCCTGTCGGGCAGCGTCGAGGTGATCGTTGGCCAGACCCTGCGCGCGCGCAATGAGCTGGCCTACGCCATCACCCGCGACGCGCTGATCGGGCTGGCGGTGGGCGGCTTCGCGCTGATCGCATTGGCGCTGCTGGTGGTGCGTTCGGCGCTGCGCCCGCTCGATCGGCTCGCCACAACGCTCGCCGCGCGCGATCCGCAAGACCTGACCCCGCTCGATACCCATGTGCCGCGCGAAATCGCCAGCATCGTCGGGGCGATGAACCATTTCATGGCCCGGCTCAACCGCCAGTTCGAGGCGATGCGCGGGCTGATCTCCGACACCGCCCACCAGTTGCGCACCCCGGTGGCGGCACTGCGCGCGCAGGCCGATCTTGCCGCGCATGAGCCCGATCCGGACCGGCGCGACCGGCTCGTGGCCCGCATTCACAAGCGCAGCGTCAGCCTCGGGCGGCTGCTCGACCAGATGCTGTCGCGCGCCCTCGTCGTGCACCGGATCGATTCCGCCCGGCGTGAAACTGTCGATCTGCGCGATATCGCACTCGATATCGTCGAGGCCGGAGACCATCGCCTGATCGCACCCGGCACCGAGGTGCGGCTGGAGATCGGCGCGTTGCCGGTGCTGGTGCGGGCCGACGCGCTCTCGCTTACCGAGGCCGCGCGTAATCTGATGGCGAACGCACTCGCCCACGGCGTTTCGCCGGTCACGGTG
>MNZL01000110.1 GCA_001873585.1 Rhodobacterales bacterium CG2_30_65_12
GGGTCCGGGGCGGGGGGTTGGGGGTGCAAAATACCCGCTTCGGCAAATCCCGATTGACGGCCCACCTGGGCTGATGCCAAATCTCGTCACACGCAAATCGGGAGGATCGGATGGGCTGGTTGCACGATGAAGCCGGGCTGGAAAAGAACGCGGCAAACTTTGTCTCCCTCACGCCGCTGTCGCACCTGAACCGTGCCGCGGCGCTGTTTCCCGACAAGATCGCCATCATCGACGGCCTGCGCCGGTTCAGCTATGCCGATTACCACGCCCGCGCCTCGCGTCTTGCCTCGGCGCTCGAGCAGGCTGGCGTCGCGTCTGGCGATGTCGTGGCCACGCTCCTGCCCAACATCCTCGCCCAGGCCGAAGCGCATTGGGGTGTGCCCGCCACCGGCGCGGTGCTCAACACGATCAACACGCGGCTCGACGTTGGCACGGTGGCCTATATCCTCGACCACGGCGGCGCCAAGGTGGTGCTGGCCGACAGCGCCTTTCTCGGGCTCACCGAAGCTGCCGTGGCGCAGATTGAGGGCCCCGCCCCGCTCATCGTCGAGGTGGCCGACCCGGCCTCGGGTGTGCCTGCCTCGGGGCGACACCCGGAGTATGAATCCTTCATCGCCAACGGCGACCGGGCGTATCCATGGCACATGCCCGAGGACGAGTGGGAAAGCCTTGCGCTCAACTATACCTCCGGCACCACCGGCCGGCCCAAGGGCGTGGTCTACTCCCACCGCGGGGCTTATCTGCACACGCTCGGCCTCTCGCTCGATTGGGGGCTCACGCGCGAGACCGTCTATCTCACCATCGTGCCGCTGTTTCACTGCAACAACTGGATCCACACCTGGTCGATCCCGGCGCTGGGCGGCACGGTCGTCTGCTGCCGCGATATCACCGCGAAAGCGATCTACGACGCCATCGCCGACGAAGGTGTGACCCATTTCGGCGGCGCGCCGATCGTTCTGAACATGATCGTCAATGCGAAGGCCGAGCAGCGGCGCACCTTCGACCATGTGGTGAACGTCTACACCGCCGGCGCGCCGCCGCCCGCCGCCATCCTTGCCGGGATCGAGCCACTCGGCTTTTCTGTCACCCAGACCTACGGCCTCACCGAAACCTATGGCCACGTCGTCGAGTGCCGATGGAAAGACGAGTGGGCTGAGCTGCCAGACGCCGAACGCTATGCGATGAAGGCGCGCACCGGGGTGGCGCAGGTGATCGAAGAGCGCGTCACGGTGATCGACCCCGAGACGATGCAGGAGGTGCCCGCCGACGGCGATACCGTGGGCGAGGTGATGATGCGCGGCAATGTGGTGATGAAGGGCTACCTGAAAAACCCGGACGCCACCGCCGAAGCCTTCCGGGGCGGCTATTTCCACTCCGGCGATATCGCCTTCAAGCACCCCGACGGCTACATCAAGATCACCGACAGGGCGAAAGACGTCATCATCTCCGGCGGCGAAAACGTTTCCTCGGTCGAGGTCGAAAGCGCGCTGATGCACCATCCTGCCGTATCGCTCTGCGCCGTGGTGGCAAAATCGGACGAAAAATGGGGCGAGGTGCCCTGCGCCTTCGTCGAGCTGAAGGAGGGGGCGAGCGCCAGCGCCGAAGAGCTGATCGCCTTCGCCCGCGAGCGCCTTGCCGGATTCAAGACGCCGAAGATGATCGTGTTCGAGGACTTGCCAAAAACCTCGACCGGCAAGATCCAGAAGTTCGAGCTGAGAAAACGCGTGCGCGCGCTGTGAGGGGGGGTGCTGCCCGCCCGCTGGACGCGCACCCCCGCGCCGCGCTATCCTGCCCGCAACAGCACAAAGAGCAGTCCAGCCCGCACAATGACGGCGCTTACACGATACCAGCGGCTTGAAGCCCCGGGCCTGTGGCGCCCCGCGCCTGAGGCGCAGCGGCGCGACGTGATCGTGTCGGTCGGCGACGCGACGTTGACGATTACCGATCTGAACGACCGTGCGCTTGCCCATTGGTCGCTGCCCGCCGTGCACCGGCTGAATCCGCGTGAGCGCCCAGCCCTCTTCGCGCCTTCCGACGCGGCCGACGAGGGCGAAGAGCTTGAGCTTGCCGATCCCGAGATGATCGACGCGATCGAAACGGTGCGAAAGGCGATCGACAAGGCGCGCCCGCGGCCTGGGCGGCTGCGGCAGGTGCTCACGCTCGCGGTGGTGGCGCTGACGGTCACGTTTGCGGTGGTCTGGCTGCCCGGTGCACTCAAGCGCCACACTCTATCCGTGCTGCCTGACGTGACCCGCGCCGCCGTTGGCGACCGGCTGCTCACCCGGGTGCGCCGGGTGGCGGGCACACCTTGCGCCGGCGCGCTCGGTGGCCGCGCACTCGGCCGACTGGGCACACGGGTGCTCGGCGCGGATGCGGCCAGGCTCTTTGTCGTCTCCGCGGGCGTGGCCAACGCAGGGCACCTGCCCGGAGGTATCATCTTGCTCAACCGGGCGCTGGTGGAGGATTACGAAGAGCCCGACGTGGCGGCGGGCTTTATCCTCGCCGAGGCCGCCCGCGCAGAGGCCGAAGACCCGATGTTGGCATTGCTCGACCATGCCGGGCTGATCGCTACGGCCAGGCTGCTTACCACCGGAACGCTGGCCGATCCTGTGCTTGACGCCTATGCCGAACGCCTGTTGACCGCGCGGCCGGTGCCGCTCGACACCGGTACGCTGCTCGCCCGTTTCGCTGCGGCGCGGGTGCGCGCGACACCCTACGCTTTCGCGCTCGACCAGACCGGCGAAACCACGATCGCGCTGATCGAGGCCGACCCGGTGCCGATGGCCGCGGCCGAGCCGCTGCTCGCCGACGCCGATTGGGTGAGCCTGCAGGGGATCTGCCTCGACTAGGGGCGAGGCTCATTCATCCAGGTCCACCAGATAATGATCGCGGCGATTGCGACGGCGGATGCGAAGTTATTTGCCAGCTTTCCGTGGCGGCCCCTTGCGCGCGGCGGCTCACCGCACCCGCGCCCGCGCTGCGGCGAGCGCGTCGGGCAGGGCGCTCTGGAACAGGTCGAGCATAAGCGGCGTGCCGGCGGAGACGCGGACGCAGCGATTCTGGGGCGCGACGAAGGGCATCCGCACGAACACATCGCGCGCACCCAGTTCCTCCAGCACGGCACGCGCGAGCGCGCCGCTGCCGCCGCAGTCGATGGCGACGAAATTGGCCGCAGAGGGGAGGGCTGCAAGGCCGTTTGCCCGCGCGATCTCGGCCAGCCGGCCACGTGCCACACTCACGGCCGCGCGCACCTCGCCGAGGTGGCCTTGATCGCCGATCGCCGCGAGCGCGCCCTCCTGGCTTACCTTGCTCATGCCGAAGTGGTTGCGCACCTTGTCGAAGGCCGCGACCAGCCCGGGCGCGGCGATGGCGTAGCCCACCCGCGCGCCGGCGAGCCCATGGGCCTTGGAAAACGTGCGCATCCGGATCACGCGCGGGTCGTCCGGGGCGATCACCGGCGCGGTGCCTTCTGGCGCAAACTCGATATAAGCCTCGTCGAGCACCAGCAGCGTGCCCTCCGGCACCGCATCGATCATCGCCTGGATGCGGTCGGCGGCGTGCCAGGAGCCCATCGGGTTATCCGGGTTGGCGATGTAGACGAGCTTTGCCCCGGCCGCAGCGGCCTTCGCCACCAGCGCCTCGGGGTCTTCGTGATCGCCGCTGTAGGGCACGGTGACAAGACGGCCACCGAAGCCTGCGACGTGGTAGTTGAAGGTGGGGTAGGCCCCGGCCGAGGTTACCACCACGTCGCCGGGGGCGACGGTGAGGCGGACGAGATCGCCGAGAAGACCGTCAATTCCACCGCCCACGGCGATGTGAGCGGGCGCCACGCCGAGCTCCTTCGCCAGTGCGGCGCGCAGCTCGTGGCTCTCGGAATCCGGGTATTTCCACGCCTCACGCGCTGCCGCCGCCATCGCCTCGACGGCGCGCGGCGAGGGGCCGAAAACGCTCTCGTTGGCACCGAGCCGGGCGCGGAATGGCTGCCCACGCGCGCGTTCCATCGCTTCGGGGCCGACGAAGGGCACAGTGGCTGGCAGGCTGGCGACGAGCGGGGTATAGCGCGGTCCATGTGTCATGCATATACTTGGCCAGAAAAGGCTTGCCTCGGCAAGGGGCTGGCGGCACTGCGGCGCGCGGTCGGTGGCAAAGTTCAGCGCCCTGTGCCGACGCCAGAGGAGGCTGAACTTGTGCTTGCCATATCGCGGCGAGACCGGCCCGCTGAGCTCCTCATCCCCTCTCGTGCGTTGCCGCGCATGGCCCAATCCGCACCGCCACAGGTGACGGCGTAGATCAGCACTTCGCCTGCGTCGTCATCCACAACGTAGGCCAAGACGGTTTTCCGGCTTGCCGGGTTGGCATGCAGGCCAGGGGCGATTTCATCGCGGAGGCTGCCCTTGTGCGACGTGGCCTTCAACGAGACGATGGCCGCCTCGATCTCCGCCAGCTTGCGAGCTGCGGCATCGGGCCCCGCATTGTCGAGGCTCCAGCCCGGCCGCACAGCAGCTTGAAGTCGCGAACACCGGAGGTTTCGCCGCGGCGAGGCCCTTCGACAAAACGAAAACCATACCTGATGCCCCCAATAAAAACCCGCCCCGCCGGGGTGACAGCGGGGCGGGCCACGTGGGTATACGTGTGCACAAGCAGCAGCCTGCTCCCACAGGCCAGCCCCTGATTAGCGTCAAAAGGTTAAGAGAAGGTTCACGCGCCTTCGAATTTGCACAGAACGTGCACGTCCATGCCGAGGCCTTCGAGCAGTTTGCGCCCGCCGAGTTCGGGCAGGTCGACGATGAAGGCGCAGCCGACGATCTCGCCGCCGAGCCGCTCGATCAGCTTGATCCCCGCTGCCGCCGTGCCGCCGGTGGCCAGCAGATCATCGACCACCAGAACCTTTTCGCCGGGCTGAATCGCGTCGTCGTGGATCTCCATCACCGCCTCGCCATATTCGAGCTGGTAGGCCTCCGAGATCGTTGCGCCGGGCAGCTTGCCCTTCTTGCGGATCGGCACGAAGCCGAGGGTGAGTTGGTGGGCGATGGCGCCGCCGATGATGAAACCGCGCGCTTCGAGGCCGACGACCTTGTCGAATTTCCGGCCGGCGTAGGGATGGAGCATCTGGTCGATGGTCATCCGGAACCCGCGCGGATCGCTGAACAGCGTGGTGACGTCGCGGAACATGATCCCCTCGTGGGGAAAATCGACGATCGTGCGGATGTAGTCCTTGACGGTTTTCATGGCGCTTCAGTTCCTCGCGTAGTGGCGCTTGAGCGCCATGATATCCTGTAATCCCAGCGTGGTGGCGGCAGGGATGCCTTGTGCCAGCACCGAGATACCGTCGTAGGCCGGGCTCTTGATGCCGGTCAATAGCCCCATTGTCTGGGTCAATGCCCCGAGCATAACCGGAGCGAAGTCGGTGGTGTCGAGCGTGGTGGAAAATACGATTGCCGCGCGTTCGATGCGACCGGTCTCGTGGTTGAAGAGCACCCTGGTGGTGGCGTCGCCCATCGGTGCGCCATCGACGTGGGCGATTCCGGTGCCGGATATTGCGTCGCCGTGCTCAATCCCGAGAAACCACACCTCGATCTCGGCGTTCTCGCCTGCGGGAACTTCCGACAGTCGAAAACCCGCCTCTGCGGCGTTGAGCGCACGCAGGCCGAGCTTGAAGGCGCTTTTCGCCACCTTGGCGCGGCGGCCGAGATAGGCCGGGTCTATTGCCCTGAGCGCCACCCGGATCGGCCGCGAGGTATCCCAGTGCTCGAAGGGTTTCTGGCAGTCGCCCCCCGGCGGGGCGGCGCAGGCGACGGCGCGATAGAAGTCATCATCCGTGAGCAGGCCCGGTGCCTCGATATGGTCTTGCGCTGCCGCCGGCAGGGTGGCGAGGGCAAAGGCGAGAGCGGCCGGGCGGATCACAGCACGCGGGCCCCCACCGCATCGAGTTTGGCGAGCATCGCCGGGTCGCGCTTGTCGGGTGCGGTCATGATGGCGTGATCGAGCGCGGTGTTGCAACCATGCGCGCAGATCTCGTGGCCGGCGCCAAGCGCGCCGGGCAGGTTGGCGATCAGCCGGCGGGCGGCGGCGGAATTGGCGCCGAGGGTGGCAATGATCTCGGTGATGTCAACCTCGCCATGATCGGGGTGCCAACTGTCGTAATCGGTGACCATCGCCACCGAGGCGTAGCACATCTCGGCTTCGCGGGCGAGCTTGGCCTCGGGCATGTTGGTCATGCCGATCACGTCCGCCCCCCAGTGCTCGCGGTAGAGGGTCGACTCCGCGAGGGTGGAAAACTGCGGCCCCTCCATCGCCAGGTAGGTGCCGCCCATGTGCACGGTTACGCCCTCAGCCGCCTCCAAACAGGCTGCCGACAGGGTAGGGCAGGTAGGATGGGCGAGGCTTACATGGGCGACGAGGCCGGTGCCAAAAAAGCTTTTTGCGCGGGCGAAGGTGCGGTCGATGAACTGATCGACGATGACGAAATCGCCCGGTTTCATCTTCTCGCGGAACGAGCCGCAGGCGGAAATGCTGACAAGGTCGGTCACGCCGAGCCGCTTCATCGCGTCGATATTGGCGCGGTAGGGCACGGTTGAGGGCGCGTGCACATGGCCGCGCCCGTGGCGGGGCAGGAAGGCCATGCGCACCCCGTCGAGCTGGCCGGTAAAGATCGCGTCGGAGGGGTCGCCCCAGGGGGTTTCCACCCGCACCCATTCGCCTGCTTCGAGCCCTTCGACTTCGTAAAGCCCCGAACCGCCGATGATGCCGATCACACGTTCCATGATGCTTCCCCCTTGCACGGTGCTAGGGATGCAAATGGCGGGCCGAATTACAACCGCAATCCGCGCCAAAATCGTCGGTGCCGGCGGGAAAACGGGCCGAGGAGGCATTCATCGCCTGCATTTCGCCCGCTTCGACCACGTTGATGCAGAATACCAGCGTTTGCCAAATATTTACCAGCGTATCCTTGCCGCGCAACCGGTCGGGCTTGGCGCCGGTGGTAGAACACATCACCTGCGGCACCTGCGGCGGATCGTCGGCCACACCCGACAAAAGCTGCCCGAAAGGGAACGATTGCCCCGAGCGCCCTGCGCGAAACAGCGGCCGCAGGCCGCCGCGCATCGCCGCACCGCGGCCCGCCGATGCGCGCCAACCATCTGTCGGGTTGGGAACGCTAGGCCACACCGTTGAAGAAGGCAAAGGGCGCGAGATTGTCGTGGCCGTCGCTGCCACGGGTCGAGATCCAGCCGATCGGGCGCGGTGCGATGATCGCGTTGAACGGGTTGTGTGGCAGGCCGTTGCCGTTCTGGGGGCGGTATACCCTCGGCGATCCTCTTTGCGTTTGCCTGCCTGATATGCTGCTTCAGCGCAAACATGAAGGCTCCAGGTGCCCCCTGCGCGCGGCGCTGGAAATGCTGCCAATGCCGTGCTAGGGGCGGGGCCAGCCACGGGCAGGAAGGGGCGCGCGTGTATACGCTTGCGGAGGAAAAACCGGCGGATTGGTGGGAGGTCGAGGCGCTCTATGACCTCTGCTTTGCACCGGGGCGTGAGGCGCTTTCGTCCTACCGTCTGCGCGACGGGGTTGATCCCGTTGCGGGGCTTTCGCTGCTTGCGCGCGATGCGCAGGGGATTCTGGCCGGGGCGATCCGGTTCTGGCCGGTCAAGGTGGGCGGGCGCCGGGCGCTGCTGCTGGGGCCGGTGGCGGTGCACCCAACCCGCCAGGGCGAGGGGCTGGGCGGGGTATTGATCCGCGACAGCGTTGATCGCGCCGTGGCGCAGGGCTGGACCCGGGTGATGCTGGTGGGCGACCGGCCGTATTATTCGAGGTTCGGGTTCGAGGTGCTGCCGGACGTGATCATGCCGCCGCCGACGAACCCCGAGCGCGTGCTTGGCCGCGCGCTGGCACCGGCCGCCTGGGAGGGTGTGACCGGCACGGTGACACGCGCCAACGCGTAGTCGGAATCGTCGTCG
>MNZL01000166.1:0-28508 GCA_001873585.1 Rhodobacterales bacterium CG2_30_65_12
CACCCCAGGGGCCTACCACATCGGCATAGGCGACGTTCTTGTGCTCGCCACCCCGAATAGCGCCGGCACCGTCGAAGCGCTCGCCGGGCTGCTCGCCGCACAAAACCGACGCCAAGGCTATACTGTGCAGGACGACGGGGCGATCACCATCCCCGAAGTCGGGCGTGTGCGCCTCGCGGGGCTCTCGCTCGAAGAGGCCGAGGCCGAGATATTCCAATCCCTCGTGGCCAAGCAGATCGACCCGACATTCTCGATCGAGATCGCCGAGTTCAAATCGCAGAGCGTGGCCATTGGTGGCGCGGTCAAGAGCGCCAAGACACTGCCGATCTCGCTGCAGCCGCTAACCCTCGCGCGCGCCCTCACCGCAGCCGGCGATATCACCGTGAAAGACCGTGATTACGCCACAATTCGGCTCTACCGCGATGGCAAACTTTTCCAGGTTCCGCTCACCACCTATCTTGGCGATCCGAAAATCCAGGGCCTCGCGCTGAAGGATGGCGATGCGATTTACGTTGATACCGAATATGATCTCGACCGTGCCGAAGGCTATTTTGCTCAGCAGATTCAGCTCGCCAGCTTCCGCCAGACAGCGCGCCAGACCGCACTTAACCAGCTCCAGACCGAGGTCAATCTACGCCGGGGTGAACTCGCCGAGCGCCGGCAGAATTACCTTGCCCGGGTCGACCTCGACGCCATTGAGCGGGATTACGTTTATATCGCCGGCGAGGTTGGCGTGCAGAACCGCTTTACCCTTCCGTTCGAACGCAAGGCCTCTCTGGCCGACGCATTGTTCAAGGAAACCAAGGGCGTGCCCAATATCAGCGGGAACATTGCAGCGCTCTATGTGCTGCGCGCCAGCGCCGGTGGATCTGGCGTTACCGCCTGGCACCTCGATGCGCTCAATGCCGCGAACCTTGTGCTTGCAACCCGGTTTGAACTGCGCCCGAACGATGTAATCTTTGTCGCCGAACAACCCGTTACCGCCCTCAACCGCCTCGTCTCGCAGATTGCGCCCTCGATCGTCCTCGCCCAAGCGCTGTGAGGCCGCAGAACGCGGGATGGACGGCGCGCGATAATCAAGACAAATGCTGGCCGACCAGGATGAAGGTTTCAGGACGGCCTGAGATCGCGTAACGGTTGCATTGCAAGGTCTTGAAAAGGGGATTGCCCAATGATCACCCCGGTTCTTCTCGGCGGCGGCTCCGGCACCCGGCTCTGGCCGCTGTCGCGCAAGTCCTATCCCAAGCAATTTGTGCCGCTGGTCGGCTCCGAAACCCTGTTCCAGGCCTCGGCGCGGCGATTGAGCGGGCCGGCATATGCGCCGCCGCTGGTGCTCACCAATTCCGATTTTCGTTTTATCGTGACCGAGCAGCTCGCCAGAATCGGGATCGACGCGGGTGCGGTGCTGATCGAGCCCGAGGGGCGCAATACCGCGCCTGCGGTGCTTGCCGCCGCGCTCTGGCTTGAGAATGCCGATCCGGACGGGATCTTGCTGGTCGCGCCCTGCGACCATGTGGTGCCCGACGCTGCGGCCTTCCGCGAGGCCGTGGAGATCGGCCGTCCGGCTGCCGAGGCGGGCAAGCTGGTAACTTTCGGCATCGCCCCCGACCATCCCGAAACCGGCTATGGTTATCTTGAGCTTGGCGAGCGCATCGACGCGGGCGCGCCGCATGTGATGGATCTCGTGCGCTTTGTCGAAAAGCCCGACGCCGTGCGCGCTGGCGAAATGGTCGCCAGCGGGCGTCACTTGTGGAACTCCGGTATTTTCCTGTTTTCGGTCAGGTCGATCATCGCCGCATTCAAGGCGCATGCGCCCGAGCTCGTGGGGCCGGTGTCCAAGGCTGTGGCCAAGGGCACGCCCGATCTTGGCTTCTTCCGGCTCGATCCCGCAGCCTGGGCACCGCTCGCGGATATCTCGCTCGACTACGCGGTGATGGAACGTGCCGATAACCTTGTGGTTGTGCCCTTCGCCGCAGGCTGGTCCGATCTCGGCGGCTGGGATGCGGTCTGGCGCGAAAGCCGGACCGACGGCGACGGCGTGGCCACCGCCGGCAACGCCACCGCTATAGATTGCCGCGATACGCTGCTGCGCTCGGAAGATCCCGGCCTGGAGATTGTCGGGCTCGGGCTTGAGGGCGTCATCGCCGTAGCGATGCCCGATGCCGTGCTGGTTGCTGATGCGAGCCGGGCGCAAGAGGTCAAACGGGTCGTCACCGCGCTCAAGCACAAGAAGGCCCGCCAAGCCGAGGCCTTCCCGCGCGATCACCGCCCCTGGGGCTGGTTTGAAAGCCTCGTGGTCGGTGACCGCTTCCAGGTGAAGCGGATCGTCGTTCATCCCGGCGCGGCGCTGAGCCTGCAATCGCACCACCATCGCGCCGAACACTGGGTCGTGGTGCAGGGCACGGCAAAGGTCACTATCGGCGCGCAGGCGCATCTCGTAAGCGAGAACCAGTCGGTGTATGTTCCGCTGGGCGAGAAGCACCGGCTGGAGAACCCCGGCAAGGTGGCGATTGTCTTGATCGAAGTTCAAACCGGTGCCTATCTCGGCGAAGACGATATCGTCCGTTACAACGATGCCTATGCCCGCGACTGAGCTCACCTGCTTCAAGGTCTATGATATCCGCGGCCGGCTCGGGATCGACCTCGACGTGGCGATTGCCTACCGCATTGGCCGGGCTTTCGCCCAAGCGCTTGGGGCCTCCCGCGTGGTGCTCGGCCGCGACGTGCGCGCCTCAAGCGAGACGCTGGCGGCAGCAGTGGCCCGGGCGCTGGTTGACGAGGGCTGCGAGGTGCTCGATCTCGGGCTGTCAGGCACCGAAGAGATGTATTTCGCCACCAGCCATTTCGGTGCCGATGGCGGCATCTGCGTGACGGCTTCGCACAACCCGATGGATTACAATGGGATGAAAATGGTGCGCGCGGGCGCGGCCCCGCTCGACACCGAAACCGGGTTCGCCCGGATCAAGGCGTTGGCCGAGACGGCCGATTTTGGCACCCGCCGCGCCGGGGGAACTCTGCGCGGGGTATCGGAAAACGCCCGCGCCGCCTACGTCGAGCGGGTGCTCTCCTTTGTCGACATTGCCGCGCTCAAGCCTTTGACAATTCTCGTCAACGCCGGCAATGGCGCCGCCGGGCCAACGTTTGATGCAATCGCCGCCGAACTGGCCCGCCGTGGCGCGCCGCTTCGCTTCGAGCCGCTCCACCATGATCCCGACGGCCGCTTTCCGCACGGCATCCCAAACCCGCTGCTGCCCGAAAACCGGCCGAAGACCGCCGACGCCGTGCGCGCGGCGGGTGCGGATTTTGGCGTGGCCTGGGATGGCGACTTCGACCGATGCTTTTTCTTCGACCACGATGGCGGGTTCATCAACGGCGAATACGTCGTGGGCCTGTTGGCGGAATGCTTTCTGGCCAAGGAACCCGGCGCCACGATCATCCACGACCCGCGCGTGGTCTGGAACACCCGCGATCTCGTTGCCACGTCTGGCGGCAAGGCGGTGCAGGCGCGCACCGGGCACGCCTTTGTGAAACAGGCGATGCGCGACGAGGGCGCCATTTACGGCGGAGAGATGAGCGCCCACCATTATTTTCGGGATTTCTTCCACTGCGATTCCGGCATGATCCCCTGGCTGCTGGTGGCGGAGCTGGTGAGCCGAAAAGGCCCGCTCGCGGCGCTCGTCGGTTCGCGCCGTGCCGCTTTTCCCTCCTCTGGCGAGATCAATTTCACCCTTGCTCACCCGGCCAAGGCTATGGCCAACGTGCGCGCCGCGTTTGAGCCGAAGGCCAAGGCGATCGACGAGATCGACGGCCTGAGCCTCGACATGGACGATTGGCGGTTTTCCCTGCGTCGCTCCAACACCGAACCGGTCGTGCGGCTCAACGTCGAAGCGCGAGGCGATCCGGCGCGGGTGACGGCGGGTGTTGCCGCCGTAAAGGCGGTGCTATGCCTTTGACTTCGGAAAAGTGCCCGCAGCTCAGGCCCGGCGCAGTTGGTCCGGGCGCACGGCAACGCGCGTCTGCCTGCCGATAATGTCCATCAGCACCCACACCCTCCGCTCGGGCTCGATCCGGTCGATTTCGGCGAGAAACCCGGAAAACGGCCCAATGGCCAGCCTCACCTGATCTCCTGTGCGGAATTCGTCCGGCGGCAGCATTTCTCCATCGGGGCCGCAGTGCGATTTGAGCTGCGCTACAAGCGTGGGTGGCACCACCGCCGGCTCGGCGCCAAACGATACCAGCCGGGTAACGCCCTGAGTTGAGCGAATCGCGCGCCAGAGGCCCTGCCGTGGGTCGACTGACACGAAGATATAGCCGGGAAACAGCGGGCTGAGCCGAGAGATAAACCGGCCACGCTGCGTGTGGGTTGTCCTTTCGCGGGGGAGGAAGGTTTCAAAACCCTGACGTTGCAGGTTGCGGTTGGCGATCTGTGCGCTGTTGGGCTTCAATTGCGCCAGAAACCAGCGCGTTTCATCAACGTGAACCATGGATCCCACTTTCACAACCTATGGGCGTACTTAACTTTGGATTTCAGCGAGCGCAAGCGCACTGAGCGAGCGCCTTGCCACTCCGATATGCTCAAGACCATCGCATTTTGCCGCAAATCCACTGGTATCGAACGCGGCGCCGCGCAGACCTTTCGAAAAGGTTAACCCCTCGCGCCATCCGTATCAGCAGCGTTGATCTTCTTCGACCTATCACTCCTCGAAGTTTTCATACCCTCGAGGAGGTTCCATGTCGGACACATCGCCCCGGCTCGATCTGCCGTATATTCAGCCCGCGCAGGCCCAGAAACACGTGACCCACAACGAGGCCCTGCGGGTGCTCGACGTGCTGGTTCAACTCACCGTTTCCGCCTTCGATGCCACCACGCCACCTTCGCTGCCGATCGAGGGCGAGGTGCATGCCCTCGGTGTCGGGGCCAGCGGAGCCTGGGCCGGGCAGGACGGCAATCTTGCCGTTTACGTTGATGGCGCATGGCAGTTCCATGTTCCGCAGCCGGGCTGGGCCGCGACGCGCGCGGGCGCAAATTCGCTCCGGGTGTGGACCGGCAGTGCCTGGGTGGCTGCGAGCCCTGACACGCTCGACAATATGATTCACCTCGGGATCAACACCACCGCCGACAGCACCAACCGTCTCGCTGTTGCCTCTCCGGCCACGTTGCTGACCCATGCAGGCAACGATCATCGGCTTAAGCTCAACAAGGCAAGCGCTGGCGATACCGCCTCGCTGCTGTTCCAGTCCAACTGGTCGGGCCGCGGCGAAATCGGCCTGATGGGAGACGACGATTTTGGCTTCAAGGTATCGCCGGACGGAAACACCTTCCACCAGGCGATCAGCATCGACCGCAGCACCGGCACGGTGCGCTTCCCCTCCGGTCTTGGCGGCACCGGCAGCGGCGCGGGCCGGCTGGGCGGGCAGGTGGTGGCCTTCACCGGGGCTGAGGCTTCAACCTTCACCGTTGGGCAATTCATGGCGATGGGCGACGGGTCGACCACCTCCGCCGGCGCGGTGATGCCGTTTTCCGGCCGGGTGCTGGCCGCCTCGATGTCGGTCGCCAGCGGTCCAGCGGGGCCAAACATCGCCTCCATGGCGGTCAACAGGGTGGAAAACACCGGCTTTCAGGCGTCGGTCAACCATGCCGGCGGCGCGACCTTGAGCACCGGGGTTGGCGATTTCTCGGCCGCGCCGCTCAGCTTCGCGCCGGGCGACGCGCTCACCATGGTGGCCAACACCTCGTCCGGGGCCAGCGAGGTCATCACCACGTTTTTCGTGCAGTTCGACTGATCGCGCGCTTAGCGCGTGGCCGGGCCATCCTTCGGGGTGGCCCATTTTCGTGTGTTTTCTTGTGGTGGCGGGGATTTGGTGGCACACAATCGCAAGCAGCCCCAAGGAAAGACCATGAGCAACCTGATCTACATCCTGAACGGCCCGAACCTGAACCTGCTCGGCAAGCGCCAGCCGGAGATCTATGGGCGCGACACGCTGGCCGACGTCGAAGCGATGTGCGCCGAGGTGGGCAATGGCTTTGGGCTGGCGGTGCAACTCCTGCAATCGAACTACGAGGGCCAGCTCGTTGACTGGATTCACGAGGCCCGCGAGGACGCAGGTGGGATCATCATCAACCCCGGTGCCTATAGCCATACCTCGGTGGCGATCCTCGATGCGCTCAATGCCTTTGAGGGCCCGGTGCTGGAGGTGCATATCTCCAATATCCACAAGCGCGAGAGCTTCCGGCATCAGTCCTACATATCGCTCCGCGCCGACGGGGTGATCGCGGGCTTCGGGGTGGAAGGCTATGCCCTGGCGATGCGGCGGATGGGTGCGCTGCTGGCATGACCGACCGTTACGCCGTGTTTGGCAACCCGCTTAGCCACACCAAGAGCCCGTTCATTCACGCCGCCTTCGCCGCGCAATTCGGCGAAGACATGACCTATGAGGCGATCGAAGCGCCAGTGGATGGGTTCGAGGCTGCCGTGCGCGCCTTCTTCGCCGCGGGCGGCAAGGGCCTCAACGTAACCGTGCCATTCAAGGTGGCGGCCGAGGCGATGGCGGATGAGGCGCTGGAGGCGGCCAATATCTGCGGCGCGTCCAACTGCCTGAAATTCGAGAATGGCCGAATCATCGCCGACAATTTCGATGGCGTGGGCCTTGTGCGCGATATCGAGGTGAACTTTGGCGTCGAATTGAAGGGCAAGCGCATGCTCTTTGCTGGTGCCGGCGGGGCCACGCGCGGCGCGCTCGGGCCGTTTCTGGAGGCGGGCGTGGCTGAAATCTGGATCGCCAACCGTACGATCGACAAGGCCGAGGCAGTGGCCCAGCTCCTCGGCCCGCGCGGCTCGATCCATGCTTGCGGCTACAACGCCATCGACCGTGGGTTCGACGTGGTGCTCAACGCCACATCAGCAAGCCTATTGGGCGAATGCCCTCCCGTGCCTTCGATAGCCTTTGAGGGCACGACGCTCGCCTACGAGATGGTCTATGGCAAGGGCAAAACGCCGTTTCTGAGGCTCGCCGAGGCCAACGGCGCAGACCAGATCGCCGATGGTGTGGGGATGCTCGTGGAACAGGCCGCTTTGGCTTTTGCCTGGTGGCGCGGCAAGCGGCCGGATACCGCGCCGGTCATCGAAGCCCTGACGATTCCGCTTCAATAGGGTCTAGAACAACCGCTGAAACAGCCCGAGCGGCAGGTGCTGCCCAAGGGTAAACACCCAGGAAAAGGGCGCGGGGAAGCTGGTGGAGAAGCGGCCAGACCGCATCGCCCGCAGTACATGCCGCGCTGCGTCTTCGGGCTCCATAATCTGCGGCATCCGAAAATCGTTCTTGGCCGTAAGCCGGGTGGCGATGAAGCCGGGGTTGACCCGCTGCACGGTGATGCCGGTGCCGCGCAGATCAAGCGCCAGGTTTTCGGCGAGGTGCATCAGACCCGCCTTCGACGCGCCGTAGCCGATCGCGCCGGGCAGGCCGCGAAAGCCCGAGAGAGACCCGACAAGCACGATATGCCCGCGCCCGCGCGCAACCATCCCCGGCAGCACGTCGCCGAGCACGTTGAGCGCGCCCATGAAGTTTACCTCCGCCATCTGGCGCACGGCATCCGGCTTCCAATCCTTCGCAGATACCGGATCGTAAGCCCCGGCGTTGTAAATCACGCCGTCGATCTCACCAAGGTTTTCGGCTGCGTTAGACACTGATTTAGCGTCTCTCACATCCATCGGCAGCGCCTTTGCGTCGCGCAATTCGCCGGCCAGGGCCGCTAACCGGTCGGCATTGCGGGCAGACAGAATGAGCGAAGCACCAGCCTCGTCGAGCCCATGGGCCAGCGCGCGACCAAGCCCTTCCGAGGCGCCTGCGATCCAGTAGCGTCGCCCGGCCACGTCACGCATGCGACAGCTCGACTTGCACGACGTCGGTCTGCCCGACCGCGAAGGCTGCCGCGCAAATCTCGAGATAGAAGCGCCAGTTGCGCAAGAACGGACCCTCATAGCCGAGCCGGGCCAAGCGCGGACGCGCCGATTCGAGTTGCTGGGCCCATGTGGTGCAGGTGCGGGCGTAATCCTTCCCGAATGCGAAGGTCTCACGCACCTGGAGGCCGGCATTCTCGGCCCGTTCGCGGATCACGGCGTTGGAAAGCAACATCCCGCCCGGGAAGGTGTATTGCCGGATATAGTCGGAGTTCTTGCGGTAGATCGGGAAGTAATCATCGGCCACTGTGATCGCCTGGATCACGGCGCGGCCACCTTCCGCCAACCGGTCTTTCACCGCGCCGAAATAGGTGGGCCAATAGCGCTCGCCCACCGCCTCGATCATCTCGATCGAAACGATATTGTCGAACTTGCCTGTCGTATCGCGGTAGTCCTGCAGCCTGATCTCGGCGCGGCCGTCAAGCCGGGCGTCGGCATAGCCCTTCTGGTTTGGCGAGATGGTCAGGCCGGTCACATGGCGCCCGCTCTGCGCTGCCCGTTCAGCGAATCCGCCCCAACCGCACCCGATCTCGAGAATGCGCTCGCCCTCGCCAAGCCGGCCAAGGATACGATCATATTTGCGCTGTTGGGCGCGCAGCAGGTCGGTGTCATCCTCGGTGAACAGCGCGGAGGAATAGGTCATCGAAGGATCAAGCCAGGTCTGGTAAAACTCGTTGCCCACGTCGTAGTGGGCACGAATATTGCGTGCGGCACCGCGCTTGGAATTGGCTCTCAGCAGCCTGTCGACCAGCCGGAATTTCAGCGTGGGCCAGAAGCCCGCATTGGCATAGCCCTCGAACTCGCCGTAGTTGAGCAGCACGAGCTCGGTCAGCGCCTGGATCGAGGGCGTATCCCACAGCCCGGCCACGTAGGCCTCGCCAAAGCCGATATCGCCGCGCGCGGCGGTGGCGGTGATCGCCGCCCAATCGTTGATCTGCAACTCTGCCTCTGGCGCACCGTTTCCGAAACGATGCACCTCGCCCTCCGGCGTGCGGATGGTGAGCGAGCCTTGTGCCATGCGCTCGCAAGAGGTGAATAAATCGCGTTGAATCCGGGTGGTGATGAACGACATCAGGTAACATCCTCCGTCGGTGGCTCGGGGCGTTTGCGGTAGCGCGCGCCCTTGAGCTTGAGTTTGAGCGCCTGCCAGTAGATCAGCGCGATGGTGCGCAGCGCCCCAGCGGGGCGGCGCAGACCGGTGCGCAGGATCGCAGCGCTGGTGAGCGGGGCGAGATCACCCTGCAAGGTTGCCGCAATTCCGTTTTCGCCGTCAATCAGGGTAATCTGGATGGCGATCCGCTGCGGCGTAACATTGAAGCGAAACCGGTAGTCGCCCGCAACCCGCTGGAACGGCGAGACGTGAAGCGCCTTTTCTGCGGTCAGCGTGTCGGAGGCCCGGATGGCGGCAAAGCCCGGGTTTGCGCAAAGGTAGGAATGGCGGTCGCCGAAGGGGGTGTTTACCTCGGAGATCACGGCGCGCAAATCGTCGCCCTCCATCGCCAGCCAGAAGCTCACCGGGTTGAACGAATAGCCCAGGAAGCGCGGCTGGGTGAGCAGCAGAATGCGAGCGTTTTCGCCCAAATAGAGCCTGTTTCGCGCCAGAACGCGCCGTGCCCAGGCCGCCCCTTTGCCGGCATCCCGCTGGCCGCCATGATCGCGGTCATGCACCGCGAGCAGGTTGAACCGGTTGCGCGAGAACAGCGCCGGCGTGGGCTCGGGCGCTTCCGCGTCGATCAGCACATAATCCACGCTGTAGCGAAAGGCATTGTCCGGGCCGCCATGCCGGGCGTGGGTGGTGATACCCGCCATATGCCGGGGCGTTTGTATCATGCCGACAACAATTCCGGGCTCGGAGAAATCGCACGGGCAACGCGCACGGCGGAGGCAAAGCCGTCTTCGTGAAAGCCGTGGCGCAGCCAGGCGCCGGCAAACCATGTGTTGTTTTGCCCCTGAATCCGGGCAATCTGGCTCTGCGCCTTGAGCGCAGCGCGGTCAAACACCGGGTGGCGGAATGTAATCTCATCATAGATCAGCGCTGCGGGGATCTCGCCCACCGGATTGAGGGTGATGAAAAGCGGGTCGTTATCGGGGATACCTTGCAGACGGTTCATCCAGTAGCTCACACCAATTCGCGTTTCCTCCCCCGCACCCTCGGCCTTGTAAACCCACGACGACCACGCCGCCTTGCGCTTGGGCATCTGCGCTGGATCGCGGTGCAGAATCACACGGTTATTCTGATAGGCCACCGCGCCCAGCGCCACGCGCTCAGCCTCGGTGGGAGCGGCAAGCAAGCGCAATGTATCGTCTGAATGGGTAGCAAAAATCACTTGGTCAAACGGCTCTGGAGCGGCATTTTCAGCATGAATAGTAACTGTTCCTGCATGACGAGTCACCGATTTTACCGGTGTGCCGGACCGCAGCGCGACGCCGCGCGTTACCAGGTGCGCGCTCAACCGGCGAACATATTCGACCGAACCGCCCTCGACCGTCCACCACTGGTGCTGACCCGTAGCCGAAAGCAACGCGTGGTTGCGGAAAAACGCGATCAAGGCCCGCGCCGGGAAGGCCCGGATATCCGCCGGCGGGGTGGACCAGATCGCGCCGCAGATCGGCATGAGGTAGTATCGCTGAAACCATGCGCCGAGGCCGAGCTGATCGACGAGTTCGCCAATGGTGATTTCATCCGAGGTCGCGGCAGCTTCGGCGTGCGCGTTGAAACGCAAAATGTCGCGCACCATCCGCAGGAATTTCGGCCGCGCAAGGTTGCCGGCCTGGGCAAACAGCGCGGGCACGTTTTTCAGCCCATATTCCACCGCGCCACCGTCAATCGTGGCGCCGAAAGACATGTCGGAGGTCTTCACCGGCACGTCGAGATCGTGAAACATCCGCGTCAGGTGCGGATAATTGGCGTAGTTGAACACGATGAAGCCGGTATCGACCGGCTGATCGCCGCGCACCCCTGCGATCACCGTGCGGGCATGGCCACCCAAGCGTTTCTCGGCCTCGTAAACGGTTACGTTGTGCTCCGCCGCGAGCTGATACGCGGCGGCGAGCCCGGAAATGCCTGCACCGATAACGGCGATTCTCTGCGGGCGGGTAACAGGGGCGTCGAACGACATGCGAAGCTTCCTCGTGATTGCCCCCTCGCTACGCACCCGGCGCAATCGCAGATCAAATTTGATCCGGCTCTGGTGCGCCGGCGTAGGAACGGTATGTTGAGCGTTGTAGATACCCTTGCCCCAGAACCACGCATGGCCCCACGGGCCTGCGTGAGAAGCGAGCTTGCCGTGACGCCAGACATCAAAACCGCCCCCGCGCTATCAGAACAAACCGTCTGGATGCTTGCGATCCGCGATCAGCGCGACAAGGCCGCGTTCAAACGGTTGTTTGATTATTACGGGCCGCGGCTCAAAGGCTTCGTCATGCGCACTGGCGCCCCTGCCGCGCAGGCCGAGGACATCGTGCAGGATGTGCTGCTGACCGTCTGGCGCAAGGCGCACCTGTTCGATCCTTCGCGGGCTCAGGTTTCATCCTGGATTTATCAGATTGCCCGGAATCGGCAGATCGACATCATCCGCAAGGAGGCCCGGCCCGTACCAGAGGCATTGAAGGCAGAAGATGAAGCCGACGATGAAGCCGACGCCGGGCAGGCGCTGGCGATAGAACAGGAAACAGAAAAGCTGAGGCGGGCCTTGGCAAAGCTTGCCCCCGCCCAGCGCGATATGATCGAGCGCGCCTATCTCGGGGAACTCACCCATACCGAGATACGCGATGCCACCGGGCTTCCGCTCGGCACGATAAAATCCCGCATCCGCCTCGGCCTCGAGCGGCTGCGGCACGAATTGAAGGACTTGAGACAGGAATGAGTCCGAAGATTTCTCATCACATCCCACCAGAGGTCATCGCAGCCTATGCTGCGGGATCCCTCGGCCAGGCCTATGCACTGGTTGTCGCCGCGCATGTGTCGATGTGTGACACCTGCCGCGCTGAGCTGGCTGCCCACGAGGCGGCGGGCGGCGTGGTGCTCGAGGAAATCGGCGAAGCCACGCTATCGGACGGGATGCTTCACCGGCTGATGGGTGCACTCGACGCGCCCAAGCCGCAGGAGCGCGCGCCCGCCGCGCGCCACGGCATCTATCCCGGCCCGGTGATGGAGGCGCTCAAGGGCGCGACGCCGCGCTGGAAGTCTGTTGGCGGCGGCGTGAAGCAATGCCTGATCGGCGGCGATGCGCAAGGTGCGTCTCGCCTGCTGTTGATTCCGCCCGGTCAGGCGGTGCCGGACCACGGGCACAACGGGCTCGAACTTACGCTGGTGCTGCAGGGCGGTTTTTCCGACGATGCCGGGCATTTTGATGTGGGTGATGTCGAGGTTGCCAACGCCGGCCTCGATCATGTGCCCACCGCCGATCCGGGCCCGCCCTGCATCGTTGTCGCGGCAACCGACGCGCCGTTGAAATTCAACACGTTCCTGCCGCGCCTGCTGCAGCCCCTGTTTGGTATCTGAGCGGGTCTCGACGAGGCCGATACACCTCGGTCCACACGGAACACGGTGCGCAAGGCCTGTTCGCGGCCGCGATCCCGGATTGCATCTTCGAGCGGCGTTGACTTGATCCGTGAGTCGGGGTCATACTTTTTTCGGCGGCTGAAATAAATCACGCGCCGGGGAGGGGCAATGTATCTCGGATTGGATCTCGGCACGTCAGGCTTGCGCGCCATTCTCACCGATGGCGCGGGCAACGTGCTGGCGGCTTCGGACCAGACATATCCCGTTTCGCATCCGCATTCCGGCTGGAGCGAGCAGGATCCGGCGGATTGGATCGCCGCCACTGAGCGGGCGCTGGATGCCTTGAAGGCGAGCCACCCGAAGGTGCTTGCGGCGCTGAAAGCCATTGGCCTTTCGGGCCAGATGCACGGCGCAACGCTGCTTGATGCTGCCGACAAGGTGCTGCGCCCGGCGATCTTGTGGAACGATACCCGCTCTGCCGTGGAAGCCGCCGCGATGGACGCCGACCCGGCGTTTCGCGCAATTTCGGGCAACATCGTCTTTCCCGGCTTCACCGCGCCGAAGCTCGCCTGGGTGAAGACGCACGAGCGCGACCTGTTCGACAAGGTTGCCATGGTGCTGCTGCCGAAAGACTATCTGCGGCTCTGGCTCACCGGCGATCATGCCTCCGACATGTCCGACAGCGCCGGCACCTCGTGGATGGATACCGGCGCGCGGGCCTGGTCGGGCGAGTTGCTTGAGAAAGCGGGAATGCGGCGTGACCAGATGCCGCGTCTGGTGGAGGGCAGCGCGGTGTCTGGCACGCTGCGCAAGGAGATTGCCGAACGTTGGGGCCTGTCGCGGGCCGTAAAGGTGGTTGGCGGCGGCGGCGACAATTCCGCTTCGGCGTGCGGCGTGGGCTGCTTTGACGAGGGCGATGGCTTCGTATCACTCGGCACCTCTGGCGTGCTGCTGGCGGCCAAGGCCGGCTTTGCGCCCTCCCCCGAGACGGCGGTGCACACCTTCTGCCACTCGGTGCCCGATACATGGTACCAAATGGGCGTGATCCTTTCGGCCACCGACAGCCTCAACTGGCTGGCGCGGCAAACAGGCTCTAAACCGGCTGAATTGAGTGCTTTGCTCGGCGACCGGATCGAGGGGCCGGGCGCAATCCGCTTTCTGCCCTACCTCTCCGGCGAGCGCACCCCGCACAACGACGCCGAGATTCGCGGCGCTTTCGTGGGCCTTGGCATCGGTGATGGCCACAAGGCGCTTACGCAAGCCGTGATTGAGGGTGTGGCCTTCGCGCTCAAGGACAACCACGAGGCGCTTACGGCGACTGGCACCACGCTCACCCGCGTGCTCGGGATCGGCGGCGGCTCGAAATCGGATTACTGGGTGGAACTGATCGCCACGCTTCTCGGCGTGCCGGTCGATCTGCCCGAAAAGGGCGAGTTT
The DNA here is from genome assembly GCA_001873585.1 of Rhodobacterales bacterium CG2_30_65_12. Taxonomy (GTDB): domain Bacteria; phylum Pseudomonadota; class Alphaproteobacteria; order Rhodobacterales; family Rhodobacteraceae; genus Sinisalibacter. The sequence goes on from MNZL01000166.1 coordinate 13,900, forward strand.
GGCGCGGCTCTGGGCGCTGCCCGGCTCGCCATCGTCGGCGATACCGGCGCGGCGCCGGGCGAGGTGATGACCCGCCCCGCCGTGGCCCGCAGCATTGAGCCGCGTGCCGATCTCGCGCACGCTTACGACAACGCTTACGCGCAATTCCGCGCGCTTTACCCAGCCCTGAAGGAGGTCTTATGAGCACCGGATTCTTCCCCGTTGAGCGCGTCCCCTACGAGGGGCCAAACAGCACCAATCCGCTCGCGTTCCGCCACTACAACCCCGACGAAATGGTGATGGGCAAGCGGCTCGAAGATCAGCTGCGCTTCGCCGTCGCCTACTGGCACAGCTTCGCCTACGAAGGCCTCGATCCATTCGGCGGGCCAACCTTCCAGCGCCCGTGGTTCCCGGCCAACAACCAAAAGGCGGCGAAGCTCAAGGCTGACGTGGCGTTTGAGATGTTCACCGCGCTCGGTGTGCCCTTCTACGCGTTCCACGATGCCGATATTCGGCCCGATCTGGGCAGCTTCAAGGAAAACCGGAAGGCCTACGAAGCGATCGTGGACATTTTCGCGGCCAAGCAGGAAGAAACCGGCGTGGGGCTGCTCTGGGGCACCGCCAACCTGTTTAGCCACCGCCGCTGGATGGCGGGGGCCTCGACCAACCCCGATCCAGAGGTGTTTGCCTACGCCGGGGCCACGATCAAGACCTGCCTTGACGCCACCCACCGGCTTGGCGGGCAGAACTATGTGCTCTGGGGCGGGCGCGAAGGCTATGAAACCCTGCTCAACACCGATCTCAAGCGCGAAGACGACCAGATGGGGCGGATGCTCAACATGGTGGTCGACTACAAGCACAAGATCGGTTTCAAGGGGCAGATCATGGTGGAGCCCAAGCCGCAGGAGCCCTCGAAGCACCAGTATGATTACGACGTGGCCACCGTATATGGCTTCCTCAAGCGCCATGGGCTCGAAAATGAGGTGAAGGTCAACATCGAGCAGGGCCATGCGATTCTGGCCGGGCATTCGTTTGAGCACGAGATTGCCATGGCGCAGGCTCTTGGCGTGTTTGGCTCGATCGACATGAACCGCAACGATTATCAGTCGGGCTGGGATACCGACCAGTTTCCCAACAACGTGCCCGAGGTGGCGCTGGCCTATTCCTACATTCTCCAAGGTGGCGGCTTTACCCAAGGTGGCACCAACTTCGATTCGCGCATCCGGCGCCAGTCGCTCGATGCCGAAGACCTCCTGATCGCCCATATCGGCGCGATGGACACCTGCGCGCGCGGGCTCAAGGCTGCCGCCGCGATGCTGGAAGACGGCACCTGGCCCAACTTCGTTGAAAACCGCTATTCCGGCTGGAATAGTGACTATTGGCAGGGCGTGCTCGCGGGCAAGGTGGGCCTGGAGGCGCTTGCGGCAAAGGTCGAGACCGAAGGGATCGAGCCGGAGCCGGTTTCGGGCAAGCAGGAGTATCTCGAAAACGTCCTGAACCGGTTTGTCTGAGCCATGATCGCCCGCAGCCAAACCTTCATTGCAGGTCGCCCCGGCGACGTGGCCCGGCTGGCTGCGGGCAACATGGAAATCACGCTTCTGAGCTTCGGTGCGATGGCCCGCGATTGGCGGATCGGCGATGCTGCCAATCGAGGTGGCCTGATGCGCGGCCTGCTGGCTCTCGCCTTGATGACAACAACGGCCATGGCGGCCGACCTGCCCGAGCCAATCACCGACGCCGATTACATGGCGACCACGCCCGAAGCCGTCGCGCTTGGCCAGCTCCTGTTTTACGACCCAATCCTTTCGGGCTCGAAAACGGTGGCCTGTTCCACCTGCCACCACCCGCGCTTCGGCACGTCTGACGGGCTTTCGCTCGGGCTTGGCGATGGAGGGTCTGGCCTCGGACCTAAGCGCGTGGCGCTGCCAGAAAATCTGCCAGAGCAGCGGATTGGCCGCAACGCGCCGGCGTTGTTCAACCTTGGCGCCAAGGCGTTCACCCGGATGTTTCACGCCGGGCGGCTCGAGGCCGACCCAACCAAGCCCGGCGGCATCCGCACCCCGCTTGGGCAGGAGATGGTGGCAGGCTTCTCCGGCGTTCTCTCGGCGCAGGCAATGTTTCCGGTGCTCTCATCCGACGAGATGGCCGGGCATTACAGCGAAAACGAGATCGCTCAAGCCGTGCGGCTGGGCATGCTCACTGGCGAGGGCGGGGCGTGGGATTTGATTGCCAGGCGGGTGGAGGCGGTGCCAGGCTACCGCGATATGTTTGATGCGGTGATCGGCGCGCGCGCGATTGATTTTACCGATATCTCGAACGCGATCGCAGAGTTCATCGCCTGGGAATGGCGCTCGTTTGACAGCCCGTTTGATAAGCATTTGGCCGAAATTGAGCCGCTTTCCGGCCCGGCGCTGCACGGGATGGAGCTGTTTTACGGCAAAGCGGGCTGCGCTGATTGCCACGCCGGCAAGTTCCAGTCCGATCAAGCTTTTCACGCCATTGCCATGCCGCAGATTGGCCCGGGCAAGGTGGAGCGGTTCGAGACAAACTCGCGCGATATCGGCCGGCTTCGGGTCACCGGCAACGCCGACGACATCTACCGTTTCCGCACGCCAACCTTGCGTAACGTGGCGCTCACGGGCCCCTACGGGCACGATGGCGCCTATGCCACGCTCGAGGCGGTGGTGCGCCATCACCTTGACCCGGTTCAGTCTCTAATCCACTACGATATCGCCCAAGCGGTGCTGCCAGCCTTGGACGGTGCCGCACAGCGCGACACTGCGGTAATGTCTGACGCAAACGAAATCGCCGCGATTGCCGAGGCCAACGAACTTGCGCCAATGGCACTCAGCGATGCCGAGGTGAGCGCGATTCTCGCTTTCCTCGACAGTCTGACTGATCCGGTGGCAATTGCCGGGCGGCTGGGCATTCCTGATGAGGTGCCAAGCGGGCTTGCGGTCGAGTAGCTGCCGCCGGGCCGTCATAAAGCCGTTACATCCCGACCATAAACGAGGCGCGTGACCGGGGAAATCTAATGACACGCATCGCAATCAATGGTCTTGGCCGGATCGGCAAACTTGTTTTGCGCGCGTTGATCGACGATGGGTTCGACGTCGAGATCGTTCTGTTGAACGATCCTGTTGGAACAGCCGCCCAGCACGCGCATCTGTTTGAATTTGATACGGTGCACGGGCGCTGGAATGCGGAAATCGCCCACGACGACGAAAGCGTGACGGTGAGTGGCGCGCGCATGGCGGTGTTCGGGGGGCACGAAATCGCAGCTCTGCCGCTGGCCAAACTCGGCGTGGAACTGGTGATCGACTGCACCGGGGCATTTCGCACCGGCGCGGCGCTCGCCCCCTATTTTGCCTCTGGGGTGAAAAAAGTGGTGGTCTCCGCGCCGGTGAAAGAGCCAAACGCGGCCAATATCGTCTATGGTGTCAACCACGATACCTACGTCGGACAAGAAATAATCACCGCCGCCTCCTGCACTACCAACTGCCTCGCGCCGGTGGTGAAGGTGATCCACGAGGGGCTGGGCATCCGCCACGGGATGATCACCACGCTGCACGATGTGACCAACACCCAGACCATCGTCGACCGCCCGGCGAAAGACCTGCGCCGCGCCCGCTCGGCGCTGAATTCGCTCATTCCCACCACCACCGGCTCGGCCAAGGCGATCACGCAGATTTTTCCCGAACTCGAGGGCCGTCTCAATGGCCATGCCGTGCGCGTGCCGCTGCTCAATGCTTCGCTCACCGATTGCGTGTTCGAGGTGCAGCGCGAAACGAGTGCGGACGAGGTGAATGCGCTGCTGGAAGCTGCCGCGAACGGGCCGCTCAAGGGTATCCTCGGCTACGAGACTCGCCCGCTGGTATCGGCCGACTACGTGAACGACAGCCGCTCCTCGATCGTCGACGCGCCGTCAACCATGGTAACGGATGGCACGCAGGTGAAAATCTACGCCTGGTATGATAACGAATGGGGCTATGCCTGCCGACTTGCCGACGTGGCCCGCATGGTGATGGCTTCGATCTGACGCCCGGCACGCAGAGAGACACGCCAATGACCAGCACAGCGCGCCCCGAAGGCCTGTCTGCCTACATTGCCGTCACGGCGGCCTATTGGGCTTTCATGCTCACCGACGGCGCCCTGCGGATGTTGGTGCTCCTGCACTTTCACGAACTCGGGTTTTCGCCGATCACGCTTGCCTGGCTGTTTCTGCTCTACGAGTTTGCGGGCATCGTCACCAACCTCTCTGCGGGCTGGATCGCCGCGCGGTATGGGCTGACGACCACGCTTTATGTGGGTCTAACCTTGCAGATTGTTGCCCTTTTTGCCCTTTCGCGGCTTTCGGCAGACTGGGCGATGGCGCTCTCGGTGCCGTTCGTGATGGTGGTGCAGGGGCTTTCCGGGGTGGCAAAAGACCTTGCCAAGATGTCGTCCAAATCGGCGGTGAAACTGCTTGCGCCGCAGGGCAACGGCGGGCTGTTCCGTTGGGTCGCCGTGCTCACCGGGTCAAAGAACGCGGTAAAGGGATTGGGCTTCTTTCTTGGTGCGGCGCTGCTTGGTCTGGCCGGGTTTCAGGCCTCGGTGCTCGGCATGGCGCTGATCCTCGGTGTGATCCTTGCAGGCGTCGTCTTGTTCATGCCGCCGGGGCTGCCGAAAGGCTCGAAGTCGGCCAAATTCGCCCATGTCTTCGCCACCGATACCCGGGTGAACCGGCTCTCGGTCGCGCGCCTCTTTCTGTTCGGCGCGCGCGATACCTGGTTCGTGGTGGGCATTCCTATCTACTTTCAGGCGGTGCTGTCCGATGGCACACCGGAGGGGGCCAAGCGCGCATTTTTCTTCGTCGGCGCCTTCATGGCGCTGTGGATCATCGCCTATGGTGTGGTGCAGGCGCTTGCGCCAAAGCTGCTTGGCGGCGCGCGGCGCTCAACGGATGATATCACCCGGCTCGCCGTGGTCTGGGTTGGGGCTCTCGCGCTGATTCCCGCCGCGCTGGCAGCGGCCGTGTGGATCGGCGGGCCGTGGCTGACGCCGGTGTTGGTGCTCGGGCTGCTCGTCTTCGGCTTTGTGTTCGCGGTCAATTCATCGGTTCATTCCTACCTGATTCTCGCCTTCACCGGCGCGGAACGGGTGACGATGGACGTGGGCTTCTATTACATGTCTAACGCTGCTGGGCGATTGGTCGGCACCCTGCTTTCGGGGCTCTCTTACCAGATCGGCGGGCTGACGCTTTGCCTTGCCATGGCGGCAGCGATGGCCGGTGCGAGCTTTCTTGCGGCGCGTCGGCTCGCCTGAGTCGGCAAAAAGGCCGGCGCGAAGTTGCCCCCCGCGCCGACCCTTTCTATTTCCCGCCAGCTCAGAAGTTCAGCGAGATATCTCGGTGATTGGCCGTGCAAGAGGCCATGGCCAGCGCCTGTTCGCGGCTCAATCGCTCCTGCACCCGGATGCCGAGCGTGCCCCGGATCACGCTCAGATAGGCCTCGAGCCCAGGCACAAGCGCGGCGGCTTCAGCGCGCCATTGGTTCTGCGCTGCGTATGCGTCGAGCGCCTCCTGGTAAAGCTCCAGTGCCTCGTCACGTTTGCCTTTGTCGAGTGCGCGGCGGGCCTTGGAGAGCGGCGATTTTACGTCGCCAGCGCCTGCGATTTCGGCAACGACATCTTCGAGCGCCTTGATCTGGTCGACGGCTTCATCGCCTTCACCGGTCTCAAACACGGGGTGGATCGCGGCCAGCGGGGTTTGCAGCGCGGCGTAAGCCTCGTTTGCCTTGAGCACCGCCAGCGTCTCGGCCGGCGCCTCCCACGACGTATCGGCGGCGCGGCGATAGGCGTTGCGCGCCTTGTCCTCGGCTTCGGTGAGCGCCGCGAAAGTGCCATGCGTTTCAACCCATTCCGCCGGGATCTCTGCTTCAAGTGCGGCGATCTCCGCCTCTTTGGTTGCAAGCTGGGCGGCAAAGCTGTCGCGCGCGGCTTCGTCTTGTGACCGGTCCATTGAAGTCTGGAAGCGATCAGCCTCAGCCTGGAGTGCGCGGATCTGCTTTTCGATGAAACGAACCTTGATCAGATACAGGCGATACGCCGGTGCGGCAGCCTCGACGGCAGTTGCCCTGGTGGCGACGTTTTCAAGCTCGGCGATAGCCGTTTCAGCCGCGGCGATCGCCTTCGTCACGCCTTTCGCATGGTCTTTCGGCAGCGCCGAGAGATCGAGCATCTTGGTCGCTTCGATCGCATCTTTCACCTCGGAGGATTCAGCCAGTTTTGCAGTAACGAAATCTTCAAGGCACATTTGCAGCTTGGGGTTACGCGGCGGTGGGCTCGTCTCCGAGAGAAAGCTCACCCGGTTGGGCAGATAGTTCACCAGCGGCGGGTAGGAGCCGACGATGAACAACGCCAGGATCTGCAGGAGGATGAAGGGGATCACCCCTTTGTAAATCTGGATCGTGCGCACGATTGCCGGAGCAACGCCGCGCAGGTAGAACAGCGCGAAGCCGAACGGCGGGGTCAGGAAACTTGTCTGGATGTTGAGCCCGATCATCACGCCAAGCCAGACGGCGGTGACGTTGGCACCCGGATTGGCCAGCAAGATCGGGGCTACGATTGGCACGACCACAACGGCAATCTCGATGAAATCGAGGAAGAAGCCGAGGATGAAGATCACCGCCATGACGATGATGAACTGGGTCCAGAATCCGCCCGGGAGCGAGATCAGGAAATTGCGCACGAGGTCTTCGCCGCCGAAGGCCCGAAACGACGCGGTGAGCATGGCCGCGCCAAGCAGGATGATAAACACCAGCGAGGAGGTCTTGGCTGTTTCCAGCATCACCTGTTGCAGCGTGTTGTTGATCCGAAGCGCGCGGATGCCCGACCAGAAGAGTGAGAGAAGAAGAAGCAGGGTGCCGGCCACGCCGAGGGCAATGCCCAGCTTATCGGCGGATGTATCCATCGCCTTCACATTCATCTGGAAATTGCCGAGCGCAAAAGCGATTATGGCAAGCCCGGCGATTGCGGTGATCGCTGGCCAGTAGAGGCCCTGCGCCCCTTTGTCGGGCAGGCGATAACCCGACATGATCAGCGCACCTGCCGCACCGATGGCACCAGCTTGGTTGACCGTGGCGATGCCGGCGATGATCGACCCGAGCACGAGGAAGATCAGCGCGAGCGGCGGCACCAGGGTGATGAACACGCTGCGCCAGAATGCGGCGTCAAACTTGCCCTCATGCGGCACCGCCGGAGCCGACTTCGGCCGCAGGATCGCAAAGACGAGGATATACAGCATGTAAAGCGCGACCAGAACCAGGCCGGGAATGAAGGCCCCGAGAAACATCTCGCCAGCCGAGGTGCCGGCCACATCGAAGATCGACGGCATCGAAAGCTCGCCAGTCGCCTCCTTGTAGAGCGCCTTGCGCATGGTCGAGGCCTGGTCGGCGGCGGAGGCGAGCTGGTCGGCAAGAATGATCAGCACGATCGAGGGCGGGATGATCTGCCCCAGCGTTCCGCTGGCAGCGATGGTGCCGGTGGCCAGTGGCGTCGAGTATTTGTTACGCAGCATCGACGGCAGCGAGATCAGGCCCATCGCCACCACGGTGGCACCAACGATGCCGGTGGTTGCCGCCAGCAACGCGCCGACGAAGACGACCGAAATGCCAAGACCCCCGGGCACCGGACCGAACAGCTGCGCCATGGTAAACAGCAGATCTTCCGCGATTTTAGAGCGCTGCAGCATGATGCCCATGAAAATGAACAAGGGAATGGCAATGAGCGTATCCCGCTCCACCTCCCAATAGACCCCGCGCAGGTTTGTCACCCCCGCGCTCAGCCATTGCTGCGGCCCGCCGGAATGAAAGAATGCATCGGTGCTGCCGGCGAAGATCCAGCCCGCACCAGCGGCGATACCGATGGTAAGGATCGCCGAGCCCGGCAGCGCAAACGCCACCGGAAATCCGGAGCCCAAGGCGCTCGCCATGATGATGATGAGCAGGACGAGAAAGAAAAGTTCCATGTCAGCTCACCTCAATGTGCTGCGGAGTGGCCGGGATCGCGGTGCCCGGGTTCACCCCGCTTGTCGGCGACCGCATCGAAAAAATAGCTGACGAACTGGATCAGCATGGTGATGGCGAACAGGCTGATGAAGGCCGCCATCTGGTATTTTACATACATCCCGAACGGGCCCGCCTGACTGATCTCGAAGTTTTTCACCGGGGCGTTCACGATCGACTGTGGGCCGTTGAAGGAGATCGCAAGGATCACCCAGGCGGTGGTCATGCCAAGCAGGATCGTGCCTTGGGCGTTGAGATAGCCCCGCGTGGTGCGGCCAAGCCCGGCATAGAGGATATCGACCCGCACATGACCTTCGTCATAAAGCGTGTAGGCGGAGGCAAACAGAAAGAGCGCGGCATACCAGTAGCGCACCAGATCGCCCATCAACGCCTGTTCGTAGGAAAACACAAAACGCGAGATCACGATCAGAAGTTCGGCACCGACGATCAGCAGCGCCAGCCACATGAAGCCGAGGGTTCGGGTGAAGCCGGCGATCACGAAACTGGCGACGATCAGCGGCACATGCACCCAAGGGCCAATCCAGGCGGCGCGGGTGAAATTGTGCACCGCCGCCTCGCCAAACAGCCAAGAAAGGTTTTCAGACCGCAGGAAGGCAATCGAGGCATCGGCGACACCGACCAGGAAAACCGACCAGAACAATGCGCGGACCAGATAGACGTTGAAGCTGTGCACCAGGTGCGCATCCCAGCGCAGCGAGCGGCTCTTGCTGGCGAACACGAGAGCTACGGCGCACGCAATGGCAACAGCATAGACCGCCAATTGCGCCCAAGCGGCGGCGGCCGCCTCGGTGCCGAAGCCGCGCAGACCGGGAAAATCCCACCAGACGACCAGAATGTTGTTAACCAGAAAGCCGACCAAGATCATCAGGATCGACCATCCAAAAACCCGCGCGATGATCGCGGGCCTGCCGTGACGCGGAATTTCGATTGTCGCGCTGTCGCTTGCCATTAGCGCCCCCTGAATGGTGGTCAGAACAAACGGGCCGGTGGGCCGGTTCGAAAAAGGACGGGGCCGAGGCCCCGCCCTTGGAGTTCAGGCCGTAACCATGATTTCCCTCAGAGGCCGAGGATCCGGTTACGTTGATTCAGGAATTGGCCTTCAAACAAAGAAATGCCGCGGCCGATTTCGCGCATCTTCGCTTGCACCGCGTCGTTCACTTCGGCGGCGAGCGCATCATAAGAGGCGGTTTCGGCAAATACCTCTTCGGCCGCTTCCCCCATGCCATCCCAGACGTCTTCGTTGAATGACCGCACCTGCACCCCGTGCTCTTCTTCAAGCTTCTTGAGGTATTCGCCGTTCAGCGCCATCGACTCGAAGTAGGAGTTGGCGTTTTCTTCCAGCGCGGCAGCGGTGATAATCGCTCGCTCCGAATTGGAAAGCCCCGACCACCATGACTTGTTCGAGGTGAGCGAGAGCTGCGCGCCCGGCTCGTGCATGCCGCCGGTGTAATAATATTTCGCGGCCTCATAGAACTTCATGAAGTAGTCGTTGTAGGGGCCAACCCACTCGGTGGCGTCGATGGTACCCGACACGAGGTTTTCGTAGATCTGGCCACCCGGGAGCGACACGGTCGAGGCACCAAGCTTGGCGAGCACCTGGCCGCCGAGGCCGGGAATACGCATCTTGAGGCCCTTGAAGTCGTCGACCGACTCGATCTCTTTGTTAAACCAGCCGCCGGCCTGGGTGCCGGTGTTGCCGGCCGGCAGGCCCTTGAGGCCAAACTGGTCCTGCACCTTGTCCCACAGTGCCATGCCGCCGCCGTAGAGGCACCAGGCGTTGATCTCGGCGAAGCTCATGCCAAACGGCACGGCGGTGAAATAGGCCAGCGCCGGGTGTTTGCCGGTCCAGTAGTAGTCGGCACCGATGTAGGCCTGGCTGTTGCCGGAGGCGACTTCGTCAAACACGTCGAGCGCACCCACACGCTCGCCCGCGGCGAAGTATTCTGTCTGGATTGCGCCTTCCGAAAGCTCGGTGATGCGCGAGGCAAGGCGCTGTGCCGAAACACCAAGGCCGGGGAAATCCCGCGGCCATGTTGACACGATGGTCATGGTCTTGGTGTGGCTCGCGGCCACTGCCGGTGCAGCCAGTGCGGTCGCGGCGGTGCCGAGCGCGGCACCAGTCAGAAACTTACGACGCTCCATTAAGAACTCCTCCTCCGAGTTGTCATGTCTTTTTCTTTTCCCGGTATGGCACTGTGTCGCGGGCCGGGTTGGTGGGGTCATACTAAGGACCAAAACACATTATTCAAACGGAATCTTGAAAGTGGTTAGAAAAAGTTACCAATCGGGGCGCTACATGGCGCCCCGATACCCGTCTGGCGGAAAATTTTCCCAGGATTTGGATCACGCCGCGATGTCTTTCGGGTTTTTCCCAAGGATGATCATGCTCAGAAGGTCGTCTTCAGTAACCTCGTCCACTCTTACCGTGCCCACGAGCCGGCCATTCTTCATCACGCTGGCCCGGTCGCAAAGCGTTTTTACCTGGTGAATATCATGGTCAATCAGAAAAATGCCGATGCCCTGGCGCTTGAGCTCCTGAACAAGTTCCGCCACCATCCGGGTTTCTTCCACACCCAGCGCCGCCGTCGGCTCATCCATGATCAGGATCTTGGCATTGAAGTAGACGGCGCGAGCGATCGCAACAGACTGCCGCTGCCCGCCCGACAGCCCCGCCACCGGCGTGGAATAGCGCCGAAAGTTGGGGTTGAGCCGCGACATGATCTTGCGCGTCTCGGATTCCATGTGCGGATCGTCCACCATGCCGAGGCTGTTCACCAGTTCGCGGCCAAGAAACAGGTTGGAGGCGGCATCAAGGTTGTCGGCCAGCGCGAGGGTCTGGTAGATCGTCTCGATGTTATATCTGCGCGCATCGCGCGGATTGTTGATCTCGGCCTCTTCGCCATTGACGAAGATCTGCCCACCGTCGCGCATGTAGGCACCCGAGAGCATCTTCATCAACACCGATTTGCCGGCACCGTTATGCCCCAGCACGCCAACCACTTCGCCGGGATAGACGTCGATCGACACGTGATCGACCGCGCGGATACCGCCAAACGCTTTCTGCATGTCGCGCAGCTCGCACAGGGGTGCGCCGCTTCTGTCAATTGTATCCGTCATGGTCATGCCCCCGTCCGCTTGCGGTAGATGGTATCAATCAGCACGGCGATCACCAGCACGAAGCCGACGACGATATTCTGGAACGGCGCATCAACCCCGACCATCGCCATGCCCGATTGCAGGCTCTGCATGATCAGCGCGCCGAGTATAGCGCCGTGGATCGTGCCTATTCCGCCTGAAAGCGCGGTGCCCCCGATGACGGCTGCAGCGATCACGCGCAGCTCATCGAGGGTGCCGATATCATTCGAGTGAAAGGTCTGCCGCGATGAGGCGACCACGGCCGAGATTGCCGCGAGCACGCCCATGATCATGAAGACCTTGACGGTGAGGAAGCGGATGTTGATCCCGGCCAGCGCCGCCGCCTCCGGGTTGCCGCCAGTGGCAAAGATGTAGCGGCCGAGCCGGGTGCGCTTGGCCAGCACCGTCATGATTACCGCGATCAGGATCAGCACGAACACCGAGATCGGCAGGCCGTAGCCGGCGGTATAGCCTTCGGGCATCACTTCGCCGCGCGCCGCAAACATCCGCTCAAGCCGGGGGCGCGGCACTTCATAGGCGTTGAGCACAGCAACGAACCCGAGGATCGCGCCGGCGGCGATCAGCCCCAGAAGCGCCTCGGCCCAGATCGGTTTTACCGGAAATCCATGGGCGATCTTGGAGTGCCGAGAACGGAACATCGCCCAGATTACAAAGGCCACGGCGATCACGCCGAAAACCCAGCTCCAGGTTGTGCCCAGTGTGCCGTTGATGCCGCCAAACGCCTGAAAATTTTCGTCGAGCGGACCAATCGTCTGGCCCTTGGTCAGATACCAGCCAGCGTTGCGCCAGACCAAGAAGCCGCCGAGCGTGACGATGAAGGCCGGAATGGTGAGATAGCCGACCAGCCAACCTTGCAGCGCGCCGATCGCCAAACCGGTAAGGACGCCGACAAGAACGGCGACGGGGGCAATCAGGGGGCTGCCGAACTCGATACCGAACCACTGCGGCATCACCACCGTCTGGGTCATCGCCATTGTCGCCGATGTCACCGCCAGCACGGCGCCAACCGAAAGGTCGATATGCCGGGTGACGATCACAAACACCATCCCGGTGGCCATGATCGCCACCGAAACGGTCTGAATCGTCAGGTTGAAAATGTTTCGGGGGGTGAGAAATCGACCCTCGGTCAGCACGTTGAAGACCAGCGTGATCAGCAGGAACGCGCCGATCATGCCGAGTAGCCGAGTGTCGATCTCAAGGGTCTGGAAGAAAGTTCGCTTCAGCCGTGTCGGTTCCGACACGTCGGCGGTGGTGGGGGTATCTGTCATGGCTGCCGTCCAGAAATAGGTGCCCTCTCCCCGGATCAGGGGGAAAGGGCAAAGTTCAGGTTACGTGAACGATCAGTTGCAGGGCGCCGGACCGTTTTCCACACCTTGGCAGAGCGCTTCCTGGGCGATCCAGCCCGCGTCGACGACGACCGAGAGGTTGTCTTTCGTCACCGGAACCGGCGCGAGGAAGATCGACGTCATCGTCGTGCCCGACGGTGACGTCCATTCACCTGCGCCCGGCAGATCGGCCATCGCTGTGCCGGAAACCATCGCCACGGCGGCCTCAGCGGCGGAACGGCCAAGATCGCGCGCGTCTTTCCAGACCGAAACTGTCTGCGTGCCCTTGGCGACGCGGTTCAGCGCGGCGTGGTCACCGTCCTGTCCCGACACCGGGATACCATCCATGCCCTGCGCCGTGAGCGCGGCGACAACGCCACCGGCGGTGCCGTCATTCGAGGCCACCACGGCATCGACCTTGTTGTCGTTCGCCGTCAGAATCTGTTCCATGTTGCGCTGGGCATTGGCCGGCAGCCAGCCGTCGGTATAGGCTTCACCGACGATGGTGATATCACCCGCGTCGATCGCGGCTTGCAGGATTTCCTGCTGGCCACCGCGCAGGAAGTCGGCGTTCGGGTCGGTCGGCGAGCCCTTGATCATCACATAGTTGCCCTTGGGAGCAAGCGCATACACGGCGCGGGCCTGCATCCGGCCCACTTCGACGTTATCGAAGGTGAGATAGAGCGCGCGGGCGTCTTCGATCAGGCGGTCATAGGCGACGACCGGAATGCCCTCGTCGGCTGCAGCCGTCACGGCGGGGATGATCGCCTGAGTGTCCTGAGCCAGAATGATCAGCGCGTCTGCGCCTTGGGCGATCAGGCTTTCAACGTCGGAAAGCTGCTTGGCGGCCGAACTCTGCGCGTCAGCCGAGATGTAGGTGGCACCAGCAGCTTCCAGCGCGGCCACGATCGCCGCTTCGTCGGTTTTCCAGCGCTCTTCCTGGAAGTTCGACCAGCTCACGCCCACGGTCTGTGCGACTGCCGAAGTTGCCATGGTCGCACCCAGGATGGCCGCGGCAAATACAGAAACTTTCATCTTCATATCCTCCCAAATGGTCCGCCACAGAACAACCTCCCCTGCCGGGAGATTCGGCGGCTGGGCGCATCGTAACATATTTATTTTGACGATCTAAATAAATATCGCAGCGAACCCGAAAAAATGATATTCAGAGATGAAACGAGGAGGAGGAAAGCCCGTGGCAAGGCTTGAACGCGGTATCGGGAGTGTCGATGCGCGCGACAAGACCCGTCAGCAGGTGGTCGCGCTGATCCGCTCGGCCGGCCAGATCGCGCGGATCGACATCGCCGCCGAAACCGGCGTGAGCCCGGCGACGATTACTGCGATCACGCAAGAGATGATCCAGGCCGGGTTGGTTGAAGAGGTCGCGCCCGAGGCGGATCGGCCCGCGAGCGGGCGCGGGCGGCCGCGCGTGGCGCTCAAGCTGCGGGGCGGCGCGCATCTCGTGGCTGGCGTAAAGGTTTCGTTTCGGTCGCTCAGCCTCGTTTTGATCGATTTTGAGGGCAACACCGTGGCCGAGCACGTCGCGCCGATCTCGGCGCCACGGGTTTCGCCTGAAGCGTTGGCGGCTGAGATCGGCGCGCTGCTTGACGCGGCAACCGCCAAGATCGGCCGGCGCACCGGCGATATATCGGGCCTCGGGGTGGGCCTTGCCGGCACGATCGACGCGATCGAGGGGTTTGTGCACTGGTCGCCATCGCTCACGGCGCGCAACGTGAGCTTGCGCGACATTCTCGAAGCGGCGTTGCCGATGCCGGTGTTTGTCGACAACGATGCAAACCTTGTCGCCAAGGCCGAGCAGCTTTTCGGCGAAGGCCGGGGCGCGCGCGATTTCATCGTTGTCACCATCGAGCAAGGCGTCGGCATGGGAATCGTTATCGACGGCGAGGTGTATCGCGGCACACGCGGATGCGGGGCCGAGTTTGGCCATACCAAGGTGCACCTCGATGGCGCGCTTTGCCGCTGCGGCCAGCGCGGCTGCCTTGAAGCCTACGTCGCCGATTACGCGCTGTTGCGCGAGGCCGACGTGTCGATGCCGGGCGAAGCCGGGAGCAGCCCGCAAGACCGG
>MNZL01000166.1:28525-32806 GCA_001873585.1 Rhodobacterales bacterium CG2_30_65_12
ATGCGGCCCGCGCGGGCGATCCCACGGCGGGCTCGATCGTGCGCCGCGCCAGCCGGATGTTTGCCATGGGCCTCGCCAATCTTGTCAACATCTTCGATCCCGGTCTGCTGATCCTGTCGGGCGAGCGGATGTCGCACGATTTTCTCTATTCGGACGAGGTGCTGGCGGCGATGCGGGGCGACGTTGTGCAGGTGGACGCGCCGCCGCCCGAGGTGAAGATCCACAAGTGGGGCGATCAGATGTGGGCCAAGGGCGCGGCTGCTTTCGCCATGGAAGGCGTGACCGAGCTCGCCGTGCGGAGGTTGACCGTCGATGCCTAGACTGCTTGCGCTCCTTTCTTTGCTGCTTCCCGGCTTCGCCATGGGCGATCCCGCGTTTCGCCCCGTCGATCTTCCCGCGCATGTTTATGCCGGGGGCTGGGAGCACTTCGTCGGTGGCGGGGTGGCGGTGTTTGACTGCAACGGCGATCATTTCCCCGAGATCGCCGCCGCCGGGGGGACGAACCCGGTAACGCTGTTTCACAACGACACCGGCAAACCCGGCGCGCCTGTGGTCTTGCGCAAGGCCACCCCCGACGCGCTGGCGCTTACCGGCGTGACCGGCCTCTATCCGCTCGATATCGACGGCGACGGCCTGCTCGACCTTGCGGTGCTGCGGGTGGGAGAAAACCTGCTCCTGAAAGGCGAAGGAGATTGCCGCTTTGCCCCCTTCCCCGCCGCGCTCGGTTTTTCCAGCGACGACCGTTGGACAACGTCCTTCTCGGCCACCTGGGAGGCGGGCGCGCGCCTGCCCACGCTTGCGTTTGGCAATTATGTTGACCGCGCCGACCCCAAAGGCCCGTTCGGGGCGTGTGACATCAACCAGCTTTACCGACCCCAGAACAGTGTCTATTCCAGTGTGATCGTACTGGACCCTGGGTTTTGCGCGCTCTCGGCCCTGTTCAGCGATTGGAACCGCCGGGGCCGGGCCGATCTGCGGCTGTCGAATGATCGGCACTATTTTGTGCGCGGCGGGCAGGAACAGCTCTGGGCGATGGAAGCCACGCCCCGGCTCTACACCGCCGAAGAGGGCTGGAAGCCCTATTCGCTCTGGGGCATGGGCATCGCCAGCCGCGATATCACCGGCGACGGGCTGCCCGAGGTTTATCTTTCGTCGATGGGCGACCAGCTTTTGCAGGTCCGCGTGGCCGGCGACGGGCCAACCTGGGAAACCGCGCCGTTTGCGCGCGGAACCACCGCCCAACGCCCGCATCTTGGCGACGATGGAAGGCCCTCAACCGGCTGGCACATCGCTTTTGGCGACGTAAACAACGACGCGCGCGACGATGCCTTCATCGCCAAGGGCAACGTTGAACAGATGCCTTCAAACGCGATGGAAGACCCGAACTCGCTCCTGATGCAGGGCGAAGATGGGGTGTTTACCGAGGCCTCCGTCGAGGCCGGAGTGGCGAGCCTGGCGCGCTCGCGCGGCGCCGCTCTGGCGGATTTCAACCGCGATGGGCGGCTTGATCTGGCCGTGGTCAACCGGCGAGTGCCGATGCAAGTGTTTGAAAACGCCGACACCGTTGTGGGGCATTGGCTGGCAGTGGCGTTGGCCCAGCCGGGGCCAAATACGCACGCCGTTGGCGCCTGGCTCGATCTCGAAGTGGATGGCAAGGTGTTTGCCCGCGAGATCACCGTGGGCGGGGGCCACGCCGGTGGCACGGCGGTGCCCGAGCATTTCGGCCTCGGCAAAGCCGAAACAGCGCGGCTCAGGATCACCTGGCCGGATGGCGAAACGTCGCCCTGGATCGAGATCGAGGCCGATAGCATGGTCCGGCTGACCCGGACCGAAAACGGGCCCAAGCTGGAGCGGCTCTAACGCAGGAGCGCGCCACAGCGGCGCGCGCGCGCACGGATCATCCCCGCGCGCCCCAGCTAATCGACGCATGCCTGCGGGTATACGACTCGCCTATGAAGCCGAGCATGAACAACGCGCTCGAAACAATCATCGGGTAGAGCCAATTGGAATAATGCGGATTGTAATTGATAAAGGCAAAGCCGCGCGCCTGGTCGATGATGTGAAACAACGGATTCCAGTCAAACATCGCCAAGAGGGTGAAGGGCAGGGCATTTGCCACGAACATCTTGCCTGAGGCTATCATGTTCGCGCGCGTGTAGATCTGCGAGGCGACCCCGACAAACTTCGGGAACCACGGCTTCAAGGCGAGAAAGTTGAGCCCGACTGCGATACCGGAGAACCAGGCGAGCAGGAGCATGCCGAAGGCACCCGACATGTTCTCGATCTCGATCGGTCTAACGGATATGTGGTAGATGTAGAGTACCAGCACCACCGAAAGCACCTGAATATAGAGCTCCGACAAGGCTGCGGAGACGATCGCCACGAGCGTGTTCATCTGCGCGTGCTGCATCATCGGCGAGGTCGGCCCCTCCGACCCCAGGACCGAGCTCAACGTCTTCACGTGGGTCATGTAAAGAAAGATACCGGTCATGATGTAGATCAGGAAATCGCCCCGCAGGGTCATGCCCCGCAGGCCGAGCACGGAAAACATGAAGTAGAAAACGGCGACAAGCATCAAGGTTTGCATCATGTTGAGCAACAGCCCGACGATCGCGTTGGAATGCGACTTGCGCAGGTGGCGCACGGTGGCGTGATAGATCACCGCGAGCAGCGCCACCGCGACCGAGAGCCTGCTTTGCCGTTTCTGCACTTCGAATTGAAACATCTGCGCGCCTTCAGCCTGCGGTGCCTCTTGATGGCAGGGAATTCTTGCCGATCCCTTGACGCCGCATCATAAGAGGGCAGGTATTTTTTCGCAACAAGGCCGAGACGGCCGGGAATCAAGGGAGCAGGCAGTGGATTTCGACCGGTTGGAACATGTGATGCGGCGCCTCGCGCTGGAAGCGGGCGACGTGATCATGGAAATCTACAATTCCGACGATTTCGAGGTGCGCACGAAGTCCGACAATAGCCCGGTAACCGCCGCCGACGAGGGCGCAGACGCGCTGATCTCGGCGGGTTTGCGCGCGGCATTCCCCGACGTGTTGCTGGTGACCGAGGAGCAGGCGGAGAGCCATGCCGAGCGCGCGCGCGCGTTCCTGATCGTCGATCCGCTCGACGGCACCAGGGAGTTTGTGCATCGCCGTGGCGATTTCACCGTGAACATCGCCTATGTCGTCGATGGCACACCGGTGCGCGGCGTTGTCTATGCGCCGGCGAAAGGGCGGATGTTTTTCACCCGGGCCGATGGCGCTTCGGTCGAGGAGCTTGGGCCGTTTACCAAGGACACCTTGGGCGAGGTGCGGCCGATCCGGGTTTCGACCCCCGACAACACGGCGCTGATGGTGGTGGCCTCGAAATCGCACCGCGACCAGGCTACCGACGACTATATCGGCAAATACGCTGTGCGCGACATGACCTCGGCCGGATCGTCGCTCAAGTTCTGCCTGGTCGCCACCGGCGAGGCCGATCTTTACCCGCGCCTCGGCCGGACGATGGAATGGGATACTGCCGCCGGCCATGCCGTGCTCGCGGGCGCGGGCGGTGCGGTGATTCGTTTCGACGATCACACGCCGCTCGCTTACGGCAAGCCGGGGTATGAAAACCCGTTCTTCATCGCCCTTGCGCCCGGCGTGGATCTGCAACGCGCCTGATATGGCTGTTCTGCTCGTCATTCCCGCCCGCTACGCTTCCACCCGTTACCCCGGCAAGGCGCTGGTGCCGCTGAGGGGGGCGGACGGGCAGAAAAAGACACTGATCCGCCGCTCCTGGGAGGCCGCAATGCAGGTCAAGGCCATCGACCGGGTGGTGGTGGCGACGGATGATACGCGCATTCGCGCCGAGGCGGAGAGCTTTGGCGCCGAGGTGGTGATGACCTCCGAAGCCTGCGAAAACGGCACCGAGCGCTGCGCCGAGGCGCATGACGCGCTGGGCGCACGGTTTGATATCGTGGTAAACCTGCAGGGCGACGCGCCGCTCACCCCGCCGTGGTTTGTCGAAGCGCTGGTGGAGGAGCTTGACGCACACCCGACGGCCGAGGTCGCAACGCCGGTGCTGCGCACCACCGGGCGAGCGCTCGCGGGCTTCCTCGAAGATCGCCGCGCGGGCCGTGTGGGGGCAACCACGGCGGTGTTCGGGATCGACCGGCAGGCGCTCTATTTTTCCAAGGAAGTGATCCCCTACACCACGCAGGATTTCCCGGCGGAGACACAGACGCCGGTGTTTCATCACGTTGGCGTCTATGCCTACCGGCCCTCGGCGCTGGGTGCCTATCCGCGCTGG
>MNZL01000171.1 GCA_001873585.1 Rhodobacterales bacterium CG2_30_65_12
AGCCCGCCTGCGGCTCGGCCATCGCCAGCCGCTTCACCACGTCGGCAATCGCCTGTGCCTCGGCCCGGTCGGAGCGCAGGAATTTGAGCCGTGCGGGGGTTGCGTAAAACAGATCTCTGAGCTCAACCACCGTGCCGCCGGTGAACGCAGCGGGCTTCACCGGGCCGGCCTCGCCCCCTGCAACGCGCAGGCGCGCCGCCTCGTGCCCCTCCGCGCGCGAGGTGATCGTGAGCCGCCCGACCGCACCCAGCGAGGGCAGCGCCTCACCACGAAAACCGAAGGTATGAATGGCGAGCAGATCGGAGCCGTCGATCTTCGAGGTGGCGTGGCGGCTGAGCGCCAGCGGCAGCTCGTCCGGGAGCATTCCACTGCCGTCATCGGTGACACGGATCAGCGTCTTGCCGCCATCGGCATAGGCCACGTCGATGCGGGTCGCGCCTGCATCAAGCGCGTTTTCCACCAACTCCTTGACGGCCGAGGCGGGGCGCTCAACCACTTCGCCGGCCGCGATCCGGTTGATCGCGGCATCGTCGAGCTGGCGAATCACCGGCCGCGACTCGGGCCGCGAATCGGGGGGGTATGCACTCATCTGGGGGGCGTCGTCAGGCATGCCACAAGACCTAGCACACAGCGGGCCGATTCTGCCAGTGGGTGCAGGGTGAGCCACAACCGCGATCCAGACCGTTTCCCGCCGTGTGCACTTGCCCTCAACCTCCCGTTTCGATGTATTTTTCTCGCTATACCCGCCACCCGCGCCGCCTTTCCCGCCTTCACAAGGTATCAAGGTGAATGCCCATCAAGGAAAAATGTGAGCGAGCGTAAAGCCGGGGGCTCTCGATCTTCGTCAAACCTGCGGGTTCACAAGCTCCGGCGTGGCACGGCATTTTTGAACGGGTCGGCACCCCAATCAAGCCACGAACTCCGCCTTCGCATAACCTTGCAAGTAGAGCAGCGCGGTGAGATCGCCGTGATTTATCCGCACATCGCATTGCGCCGCCACCGAAGGTTTCGCGTGCAGCGCCACGCCGGTGCCAGCCATCCCCAACATGCCGAGATCGTTCGCTCCGTCGCCCACGGCAATCACCTCGCCCAACCCGATCCCGAGCAATGCGCTTACCTCTTCCAGGGTTGCCACCTTCGCGGCGCGGCCAAGGATCGGCTCTACCACCGCGCCGGTGAGCTTGCCGTCGGCCACCTTCAGCGTATTCGCCCGCGCCTCATCGAAACCCAGCGCCTTGGCCACCCGGTTGGCAAAGGCGGTGAACCCGCCCGAAACCAGCACCGCATAGCCACCGTTCGCCTTCATCGTCGCCACCAGATCGCGCCCGCCGGGCATGAAGGTGATCCGGCTTTCCAGCACCTGGTCGATCACGCCCGCGTCGAGCCCGGCCAGCAGCCCGACGCGCTCGCGCAGCGCGCCCTCGAAATCGAGCTCGCCATTCATCGCCCGGGCGGTGATATCGGCCACATAGGCGCCCACACCAGCCACGTCGGCCAGCTCGTCGATGCATTCCTGCTGGATCATCGTCGAATCCATGTCGGCGATCAGCATCCGCTTGCGCCGCCCCTCGGCAGGCTGCAGCACGAGGTCAACGCCAAGCGCTTGCAGATCGTCCCAGACCGCCCAGAGATTGCCCGGTGCCGCGTCTACGGCAAACTCCGCCGCCTGCCGATCCGAAAGCCACGCCACCGCGCCCCCGCCCCAGGCAGTGCGCAGAGTGTCTACCAGCGACGCATCTAGCCCGCCGGGGTTGGCGATGAGCGTGGCAACAAACATCTGCGTTCCTCCCTGAACTTCGCGCGCTCTAGCCTCTTCCGGGCACAAATGCCAGCGGCTAACCATCCGGACAAAGTTTCCGATCCGCTGCACCAGGCGTCGCATTTCGCACCCGAACCGGCGTATCGGGGCGATTTACCCTATTGTGCGGGCGCGGCAATGCCCGTATCTGCGGCGGTGGGACACCCCTCCCCAACGGGGGGCACATATCTGGAAGGATATCCATCAATGGTCTTGAAGACTCCGGCAGCGCGCCCGGCCAATCCGCGCTTTTCGTCTGGCCCCTGCGCCAAAAACCCCACCTTCAGCCTCGAAAAACTCGCCGACGCGCCGCTTGGCCGGTCGCATCGCGCCGCCATCGGCAAGCAAAAGCTGCTCGCCGCCATCGAAGGCACGCGCGAAATGCTCGGCATCCCCGCCGACTACCGCATCGGCATCGTGCCCGCCTCTGATACCGGTGCTGTCGAAATGGCGCTCTGGTCGATGCTTGGCGCGCGCGGCGTGGAAATGCTCGTGTGGGAGAGCTTTGGCGCCGGCTGGGCCACCGATGTGGTCAAGCAACTGAAGCTCGACGCGGTGGTGAAAACCGCCGATTACGGCAAGCTCCCAGATCTCGCCTCGGTGGATTTCTCGAATGACGTGGTGTTTACCTGGAACGGCACGACCTCTGGTGTGCGTGTGCCGAACGGCGACTGGATCGCGGGTAGCCGCGAGGGGCTGACGATCTGCGACGCCACCTCTGCCGCCTTTGCGCAAGATCTGCCGTGGGACAAGCTCGACGTAACCACCTTCTCCTGGCAGAAGGTGCTCGGCGGTGAGGCGGCGCACGGGATGCTGATTCTGAGCCCCCGCGCGGTTGACCGGCTGGAAAGCTACACTCCCGCCTGGCCGCTGCCGAAGATCTTCCGCATGACCAAGGGCGGCAAGCTGATCGAGGGTATCTTCAAGGGCGAAACGATCAACACGCCCTCGATGCTGGCGGTTGAAGATTACCTTGTGGCGCTCGATTGGGCGCGCTCGGTGGGCGGGCTCAAGGGCCTGATCGCCCGCGCCGACGCCAACGCGCAGGCGGTATTTGATTTCTGCGACGGGCAGCCCTGGATCGCCAACCTCGCTGAAGATGCCGCAACCCGGTCGAACACCAGCGTTTGCGTCAAGTTTACCGACGACCGGATCAAGGATGGTGCGGCGTTTGCCAAGGCGGTGGCCAAGCGGCTTGAAGCCGAAGGTGCAGCTTTTGATATCGGCGCCTACCGCGATGCGCCTGCGGGCCTGCGGATCTGGTGCGGTGGCACGGTGGAAAGTTCCGACGTGAAAGCCCTGCTTGGCTGGATCGACTGGGCGTTCAACGCCGAGATCGCCGCGCAGTGAACGAACGGCGGGCCAAAGCCCGCCGGACCACAAATCGTAAGCCAGGCATCTGCCCGGCACCCCCCACAATGCAAAGGAGTCCCTCATGGCCCCCAAGGTTCTCGTCTCCGACAAGCTTTCTGAAACCGCCGTGCAGATTTTCCGCGACCGTGGCGTCGAGGTTGATTTTCTCCCCGACCTTGGCAAGGACAAGGCCGCGCTGATCGCCGCCATTGGTGAATATGACGGCCTCGCGATCCGCTCGGCCTCCAAGGTGACCGCTGACGTGCTCGACGCCGCGACCAATCTCAAGGTGATCGGCCGCGCCGGGATCGGGGTGGACAATGTCGATATTCCCGCCGCCTCGAAGAAAGGCGTGATCGTGATGAACACGCCGTTCGGCAATTCGATCACCACCGCCGAACACGCCATTGCCATGATGATGGCGGTGGCTCGCCAGATCCCCGAAGCCGACACCTCGACGCAAGCCGGCAAGTGGGAAAAATCGAAGTTCATGGGGGTCGAGGTTACCGCCAAGACCCTGGGCGTGATCGGTGCCGGCAATATCGGCGGCATCGTCTGCGACCGCGCGCGCGGCCTGAAGATGAAGGTGATCGCCTACGATCCCTTCCTCTCGGAAGAGCGCGCCGACAAGCTGGGGGTGGAAAAGGTGGAGCTTGATGAGCTTTTGAAGCGCGCCGATTTCATCACGCTGCATGTGCCGCTGACCGACAAGACCCGCAACATTCTCTCGAAAGAGGCGATCGCCCAGATGAAGAAGGGCGTGCGTATCGTCAACTGTGCGCGTGGCGGCCTGGTTGACGAGGCGGCGCTGGCCGAAGCGCTGAAATCGGGCCAGGTGGCGGGTGCGGCGTTTGACGTGTTCGCGGTGGAGCCGGCCAAGAATAGCCCGCTGTTTGGGTTGCCCAACGTGGTCTGCACCCCGCACCTTGGCGCCGCGACCACAGAGGCGCAGGAAAACGTGGCGCTGCAGGTGGCCGAGCAGATCTCGGATTACCTGCTTACCGGCGCGGTGCAGAACGCGCTCAACATGCCGTCGGTTACCGCCGAGGAAGCCAAGGTGATGGGCCCCTGGATCAAGCTCGCCGGCCATCTCGGCGCCTTTGTTGGCCAGCTCACCGACGAGCCGATCGAAGAGGTCAACATCCTGCTCGACGGTGTTGCCGCCGAGATGAACACCAAGGCGCTCGACTGCGCTGTGCTCGCCGGGCTGCTGAAGCCGGCGAACGCGGACGTGAACATGGTCTCCGCCCCGGTGATCGCCGCCGACCGTGGTATTCAGACCTCGATGACCACGCAGGATAAGACGGGGGTGTTTGACGGTTTTATCAAGCTCACGGTGAAGACGCCGACGCGGCAGCGCTCGATTGCCGGCACGGTGTTTTCCGACGGCAAGCCGCGCTTCATCCAGATCAAGGGCATCACCATCGACGCCGAGATCGGCAGCCACATGCTCTACACCACCAACAAGGACGTGCCGGGCATCATCGGCGCGCTCGGGGCGACGATGGGCGCGCATGGGGTAAACATCGCCAACTTCACCCTTGGCCGCACCACCTCCGGTGGTGATGCCATCGCACTGCTCTACGTCGATGCACCCGTGCCGGAGCATGTGCTTGAAGAGCTGCGCGGCTCGGAGCTATTCCAGAAGGTGCAGCCGCTCGAATTCGAGATTTGAGCGCCGCAGCTACGAACCTGCGAAGCCCCGGGTGGAATGACCGGGGCTTTTGCGTATCTTGAGCGCGAAAGGAGCGATCATGCGAGTCTATGCCATTGGCGACGTTCACGGCTACCTCTGCGAGCTCGAACGCGCCCACGCGCTCATCGCCGCAGACCGTGCGCGGACCGGCGACAGCACCGCGCCGGTGGTGCATATTGGCGATCTGTGCGACCGGGGGCCAGATACGCGCGGCGTGATCGCCTTTCTGCTGGCCGGGCTGGAGCGGGGCGAAAACTGGATTGCCCTCAAGGGCAACCATGATCGGATGATGGCGTGGTTTCTCGAACAATCCCCGCGCATCGACCCCTATATGATCGTTGGGTGGGATTGGTTTCACGAGGGCGTCGGCGGGCGTGAAACGCTGGCCTCTTACGGCATCGAGATCGCCGAGCGCGAGCGCTGGTTCCAGCTGAACGCCCGTGCCCGCAGGTTGATCCCCAAGGCGCACCTGCAGTTCGTGCAGGGTCTGCCGTGCTGGTGGGAAACGGGGGAACACATCTTCGTCCACGCTGGCATCCGCCCCGGAGTGCCGATGGCCGAACAGACCGAGACCGATCTCGTCTGGATCCGCCACGAATTTCACGATGACCCGCGTGACCATGGCAAGCTCGTGATCCATGGCCACACGCCGGTGAAAGAGATTACCCATTATGGCAACCGGGTAAACCTCGACGTGGGCGCGGGCTACGGCAAGCCACTAGTGCCGGTGGTGATCGAGGGGGGCGACGTGTGGGCGCTGACGCAAGACGGGCGGGTGGCGGTGACGCGCGGCTGAGGCGCGTAGCTCGTCGCTGTTGCTCGACGGGGGGAAGCAACCAGGCAAAAAGCCCCGGCGTTTCCACCGGGGCTTCTTTTGCAAAAGAGTTGACGATTACTCGTCGTCGTTCTTTTTCTTTTCTTCCGCAAGCAGTTCGCCGGTTGCCTGGTCGACCATCTTCATCGCCAACCGCACCTTGCCGCGGTCGTCGAAGCCAAGGAGCTTGACGAACACTTCCTGGCCTTCCTTGAGCACGTCCGAAGGATGGTTCAGCCGGCGGTTTTCGATCTGGCTCACATGCACCAGGCCGTCGCGTTTGCCGAAGAAGTTCACGAAGGCGCCAAAATCGACGATCTTGACCACCGTGCCCTTGTAGATCTCGCCTTGTTCCGGCTCGGCCACGATCGCGTGGATCATGTCATACGCCTTCTGGATGGCGTCGGCGTTGGGCGAAGCGATCTTGATCACGCCGTCGTCGTTGATATCGACCTTGGCACCCGACACTTCGACGATCTCGCGGATCACCTTGCCGCCCGAACCGATCACTTCACGGATCTTGTCGGTGGGCACGGTCATCGTCTCGATGCGCGGGGCGTGGGCCGAGAACTCCTGGCGGCCTTCGGCGAGCGCTTTCGCCATTTCGCCGAGGATGTGCAGCCGGCCTACCTTGGCCTGGGCCAGGGCTTTTTCCATGATCTCCGGGGTGATCCCGGCCACCTTGATATCCATCTGCAACGAGGTGATGCCGTTCTCGGTGCCGGCCACCTTGAAGTCCATGTCGCCAAGGTGGTCTTCATCGCCGAGAATGTCGGTGAGCACGGCATAGGAGCCGTCATCTTCCAGCACCAGGCCCATGGCCACACCGGCCACCGGCGCCTTCAGCGGCACGGCGGCGTCCATCATCGAGAGCGACGAGCCGCAGACCGTGGCCATCGACGACGAGCCGTTGGACTCGGTGATCTCGGAGACGAGACGGATGGTGTAGGGAAAATCGGTCGCCGCCGGCAGAACCGCCTGCAACGCCCGCCAGGCAAGCTTGCCGTGGCCAATCTCGCGCCGGCCCGGGCCCATCACCCGGCCCACTTCACCCACCGAGTAGGGCGGGAAGTTGTAGTGCAGCAGGAAGTTCGATTTGTAGGTGCCGGTGAGCGCGTCGATCATCTGCTCATCGTCGCCGGTGCCGAGCGTGGTGACAACCAGCGCTTGCGTTTCGCCCCGGGTAAACAGCGACGAGCCGTGGGTGCGCGGCAAAAGCCCCACTTCCGAAAGGATCGGGCGCACCTCATCAAGCGCGCGGCCGTCGATGCGGCGGCCGTTCTTGACGACATCGCCGCGCAGCACGGTCGATTCGAGCTTTTTCAGCGCCGAACCCAGATTCGCGTCGGCCTGCTGCTCTTCGCTCAGCCCGGCCACGATCGCCTGCTTGGCAGCGGCCACGGCCGTGGTGCGCTCCTGCTTGTCGCGGATCGCGTAGGCCGCGCGCACCGCATCTTCGCCCGCAGCTTTCACCGCGTCGTAAAGCGCGGCGTAATCCGGCGGGGTAAAGTTGAACGGCTCTTTCGCGGCGTCTTCGGCCAGGTCGATGATCAGGTCGATCACCGGCTGGATCTGTGCGTGCGCAAAGGTGACGGCGCCCAGCATCTCGGCTTCAGACAGCTCGTAGGCCTCCGATTCTACCATCATCACCGCGTCCTTGGTGCCGGCAACCACGAGATCGAGCCGCTGATCGGGGTTTTCGCGCAGCTTGTACATGTCGTCCACGGTGGGGTTGAGAATGTATTCGCCATCCTCGTAGCCGACGCGGCAACCGGCGATCGGGCCCATGAACGGCGCGCCGGAGATCGTCAGCGCGGCCGAGGCGGCAATCATCGCCACCATGTCGGGATCGTTGACGAGGTCGTGGCTGAGCACGGTGCACATCACCAGCACTTCGTTCTTGAAGCCGGGCACGAACAGCGGGCGGATCGGACGGTCGATCAGGCGGGCGGTGAGCGTTTCCTTCTCGGTCGGCCGCGCCTCGCGCTTGAAGAAGCCACCCGGCACCTTGC
>MNZL01000129.1:0-1799 GCA_001873585.1 Rhodobacterales bacterium CG2_30_65_12
GTCGGTTTCGATCACGATCTCCTCGCGCGCGCGGTCGCGCCGAATCTCAAGCGGCCGCCCGATGGCTTCGCCGCCCGCAGCCGCCTGCGCCCGGTCGATCACCTCGGCGAGGCTTTCGCGCTGGATATTGAGCGTCACCTGCCCCGCCTCGAGCACCGAGAGATCGAGCAGGTCATCGAGCAGGCGGGTCAGGCGGATCGCCTCTTCCTGGATGATCCGGGCGTAGCGCGTCTGCGCGCCGTCATCTAGCGGCGCCTCGCGCAGGATTTCCGAAAATGATCGGATCGACGTCATCGGTGTGCGCAACTCGTGGCTGATCTGGCTGAGAAAGGCGTCTTTCTGGATCGACAGCTGGGTGAGCTTCTCGTTGGCCTCGCGCAGCTGGCGGGCGGTGCGGCTCAGTTCCTCCGATTTCGCCTCAAGCTGCGACGAATATTCAAGCATCTGCTGGGTTTCGTCCGCCACCGCCATCAGGTCTTCGACCGAAATCGCCGCGCCACCGACGATCTGGCCCACCATCGCGTGCGCCGTGGCGGCACCGACCGAGCCCGAAAGTTCGCGCTCGAGGCGCTCGAGAAACTCGGGCGTGGTATCGGGCAGATACCCCGATTTGCCCTGCGCCGCCGCCTGGGCACGAAACAGCGCCTGCGCCTGTGCGCTGCCCATGATGCGCTGCGCCATGATCATCAGATCTTCGGCCTGCGCGGCACCGCGCGCCCAGCCCTGCGTTGCGCCTGAATGCTCGAAGACATTAACGAATTGCGCGCCCTGCAGCCGCTCCAGCGGCGACGGGAAGGACGCGAGCGAAAAGGCGAAGAACAGAAAGCTGTTGACCAGCAAAGACCAGATCAGCGCATGCACCACCGGATCGAGCCCGTCGATGCCGAAAAGGGCCTGCGGACGAAGCCAGCCAAGCCCCCACGGCCCCTCGGCGATGACCTCGGGGGAGATCACACCGGGGCCGAACGACGGCAGAAACAGCGCGTATCCCCAGATCAGAAACCCAGCGATCAGCCCGGCAGCCGCGCCGGTGCGGGTGGCGCCGCGCCAGAACAGCCCGCCGAGCAGCGCCGGCAGCACCTGGACGATCCCGGTGAACGAGATCAGCCCGATCGCCGCCAGCGCCGCGCCGCCGCCGGAGAGGCGAAAGTAGAGATAGCCAAACGCCAGCACCGCGCCGATCGAAACCCGGCGCGAGAACAGCACCAGCTTGCGCACATCACCCGACTTCGCCGCCCCGCCCTGCCGCGCCGAAAGCCAGATCGGCATGACGATATGGTTGGAAACCATCGTCGACAGCGCGATCGCGGCAACGATCACCATTGACGTGGCCGAGGAAAAACCGCCGAGAAAGGCCAGCATCGCCAGCCCGTCGCGGCCCTCGGCGAGCGGCACGGTGAGCACGAAAAGGTCAGGGTTGGCACCCGCTGGAAGCCGCGTGAGCCCCACCGCCGCGATCGGGATCACAAACAGGCTCATCGCAAATAGATAGAGCGGGAAAGCCCAGGAAGCGGTGGCAAGCTGCTTCTCGTCAACGTTTTCGACCACCAGCACCTGAAACATCCGCGGCAGGGTGAGGAAGGCGGCGGCGGAGAGAAAGGTGAGCGAAGCCCAGCGGCCGCCGTTGATATTCCAGTCGGCAATCGACGAAGCGTCGATGATCGCTGCCACCTCGCGCGGACCGCCCGCAACGCCCCAGACCACGAAGCAGCCCACCGCGAGCAATGCCACCAGCTTCACCACCGCCTCGACGGCGATGGCGGTGACAACGCCGTGGTGGCGCTCGTTCACGTCGAGGT
>MNZL01000129.1:1817-9468 GCA_001873585.1 Rhodobacterales bacterium CG2_30_65_12
ACATCACCGTGAACACCGCGAGCCCGGCGGCGACCCACAGCGCGGTGGCCGGTGCGCCGCCGGTGGCGAGCCCGTGCGCCTCCTCGGCGGAAAACACCGCGAGCGAGAGCGTGACCGATTGCAGCTGGAGCGCGATATAGGGCGTGGTGCCGATCACCGCGAGCACGGTGACGATCACGCCGAGCATGTTCGATTTGCCGTAGCGAGACGAAATGAGATCCGCCACCGAGGTGATCCGCTGCGCCCGCCCGATCCGCACCAGCTTGCGCAGCACCCACCACCAGCCAACCATCACCAGCGTCGGCCCAATGTATATGGTGACAAATTCGAGCCCCGAGCGCGCCGCATAGCCCACCGCGCCGTAGAAGGTCCAGGCGGTGCAGTAGATCGAAAGCGATAGGGTGTAGATGATCGGTGTGCGCAGCCAGGCCCCACGCCCGGCGTGCGCGAACTTGTCGGCGCCGAAGGCAACGGCGAAGAGAAAGGCAACGTAGACCAGGCTGATGGCAATGAGCAGATTCGAGGTCATGGCGCGCCGCTCTCACCGTCGTCGTCACGCAGCGCGGCATCCGGATCGAGCAGATCGGAGGGCGCGCCGTCGGCAGCGCGGGCGAGCAGGCGCACCAGCAAGGCGGCAACCAGAATGAGCCCGAACCAGACGGCAAAGACAAACATCCCGCCCGCCGCCGTGCCGCGCGAGGCCACGCCGCCGCTGAGCAGCGGCACCATGAACAGCACGAGCCCCACCACCGGCACGAAGCGCATCGCGTCGATCAGCCTGCGGCGGCGATAGGTCTGACGGGCGAGAAAGATCGGCTCACGCGGCGCGGCCATGGTTCAGGCCACGATCTCGGCCAACGCGGCAATCAGATCGGCGTTGGCGAAAGGTTTGGTCATAAACCGGGTCGCCCCGAGCTCGGCGGCAAGATCGCGGTCTTTCTTCTGCCCGCGCGCGGTAAGCATCAGCACCGGAAGCCGGGCGAAATCAGGATCGGCGCGCAGCGCGCGCAGGATCTCGAAGCCCGATTGGCCCGGCAGCATCACGTCGAGCAGCACCGCATCGGGCCGGGCCGCGCGCACGGCCTTCACGGCGGTCTCGCCGTTGGCGCAGGTCGTCACATCCCAACCCTCGCGGCCAAGGATGAAGGAAATCGCCTCGATAATGTTCGGCTCGTCCTCGATGAGAACAATGCGTTTGCCCATCCGCTCTCCCCGGCCCCTTCCGAAGGGTGCTCTAACGACTATCACGAATGCGGATCGCGGAGTCAAAACCCTTGTTCCCCGCGCCCGGGCCTGGCCCCTTCCACGCTCGCCCTCTGCCCGAACCGGATCGCGCCGCCGATGTGCTGGCCGATGCAGGTCTCACCCACGCTCCTGCTGGATTTCCTCCCAGGCCCGGTTGACCGCGATCAAATGTTGCTCGGCGAGTTTCACCGCCTCCTCGGGCACACCGCGGGCAATAAGCTGGTCTGGGTGTGAGGCGCGCACCTGGGCGCGCCAGGCGCGGCGGGCCTCCGCGAGCGAGGCATCGGGGTTCACCCCGAGCACCGCGTAGGGGTCGGGCCGGGCGTCGGGCACGAACCGGGCGCGCAAGGAACGAAACGCACGGTCGTTCACCCCGAAGATCGCCGCGACCTGGGCGAGAAAATCGTTCTCCGCCGGGTGATACTCGCCGTCGGCCAGGGCTATGTAAAACAGCCCCTCAAGCAGGTCGCACAGCGCCGGGTGGTTCTTGCCAAAGAGGCCGACGATCTTCAGCGCGTATTGCTCGAACCCGGCCACGTCTTGCCGGGCGAGATTGAACACCCGCGCGGCGTTCTTTTCCTCGGCCTTCGGAATCGTAAATACCTCACGGAACGCCATTACCTCGCCCCGCGTCACCTGGCCATCGGCCTTTGCCATCTTGGCGCCGAGCGCGATCACCGCTATGGCGAAAGCCGCCGAGCGCTCGGGGGGCGTGCGCAGGTGCGAAAATACCTCCGAGAGGCTTTCGCCCGAGGCGAGCGCCGAGAGCGCGTCGGTTATGCGGGTCCAAAGCGACATGGCTCTGGGTTTACAGGAATTTCTGCATCAAGACGAGGTCCATCCAGCGTCCAAATTTCCAGCCCACCTCAGGCACCCGCGCCACTTCGCTGTAGCCCTGCCGCGCATGAAACGCGATCCCGGCCTGGTTTTCGCCGGAAACCCCGGCAATCATGCTGTGCACCTCGCGGGCGCGGGCATGCGCTTCAACCGCCGTCAACAGCGCCGCGCCCAGCCCCTTGCCGCGTGCGTCTTCGGCCAGCATGACCGTGTGCTCCATCGTCCGGGCATAGCCCGCACCGCCGCGAAACTGCGCATAGGTGACAAAACCGAGCACCTCGCCCGCCTCTTCGGCGACAAGAAACCCGTAGCCAGCATCGGTCCGGCCAACGATCATTCGCACCAGTTCGTTTTCGTCTTTCTCGACCGGGTTGAAGGTCATCGCGCTGTCGCGGATCACCAGGTTCCATATCGCCGCAATGCCCGCCGCGTGGCGCGCGCCTGCCTCGATTATCATGTCAGCGTCACCTCTCCCGCCTGCGTGTGAATCAGCGCCGAGAGCCCCGGCAGCCCGCGTTTGACCACCAACCTATCGTCGCTTGTGAGCAACGACAGCGCCCAGCCAAGCGCGCCCGCCTGCGGGTGGCTCACCGTGAGCCGCACCAGCCGGGCATCATGGTCGTCGAGCCCGAACCAGCGCGCCCAATCTGGCGCGGGCGCGGCGGGATCGGGTGCGATCGCTTCGAGGTAATCGGCTGGCCCGAGCGACGAGAGCCGGTTTTGCGTGGCCATCGCAGCATGGCTGCCCACCGGCCCCAGCGTGTAGCCCATCGCCGCCTGCCCACGCGCCACCGCCGCCGCCAGCGTGCCGGCGGTGATGACAAGATGATCGATCCGAGCGGTCATGGCCCTCTCCCTCGGGCCGAGATTGCCACGTTGCTCGCGCAAACAAAAATGTTATCTCGCTCAATCCCCTTGGCCTTGAGCCGGGTCGTCGCAGCCGCGCTGACCAGCGCCAAGCCGTCGGCGCTCCGTACCACGACCACGCCGAGTGGCGCGGCCCCCCGGCAGCATTCGAGCATCGGCGCGCGCACCTCGTCTTCTTTGGTCCGAAAATACCTCGCGGGGGTCCGGGGGTGCGAAACCCCCGGCCTTCGTCTCAGCCCCGCGCCGCGCGTATGAGCTTGAGAATGTCCTTCGCCGCCTCGGGAATATTCGTGCCCGGCCCGAAGATCGCCTTCACGCCCGCCGCTTTGAGAAAATCATAATCCTGCTGCGGGATCACACCGCCGCAGATCACCAGAATATCCTCGGCGCCCTGCGCCTTCAGCGCCTCGATCAGTTTCGGCGCCAGGGTCTTGTGCCCCGCCGCCTGGCTCGAAATTCCGACCACATGCACGTCGTTGTCCACCGCGTCCTGTGCCGCCTCCTCGGGGGTCTGGAACAACGGCCCGACGTCAACGTCGAAGCCGATATCGGCAAAGGCGGTGGCGATCACCTTGGCGCCGCGGTCGTGGCCGTCCTGGCCCATCTTGACCACCAGCATACGCGGCCGCCGCCCCTCTTCCTCGGCGAATTTCTCCACGTCAGCCTGGATCTCGGCAAAGCCCTCGTCGCCCTCGTACGCAGCGCCATACACACCTGCGAGGGTTTTCACCTCAGCGCGGTGACGGCCAAACACCTTTTCCATCGCCATCGAAATCTCTCCCACCGTTGCCCGCGCCCGCGCGGCCTCGACCGCCAGCGCAAGCAGGTTGCCCTTACCCGAGCGCGCCGCTGCCTCCAGCGCGGTCAGGCTCGCGTCGCAGGCGGCCTGATCGCGGGTCGCGCGGATCTGCTCCAGCCGCGCTATCTGCGCCGCGCGCACCGAAACGTTGTCGACATCGCGGATATCGAGTTGATCTTCCTTTTCGAGCCGGAACTTGTTGACCCCAACGATCACCTCGTCGCCCCGGTCCACCGCCGCCTGCCGGCGCGCCGCCGCCTCTTCGATGCGCAGCTTGGGCATTCCGGTGGCCACCGCCTTGGTCATCCCGCCCATCGCATCGACCTCCTCGATCATCGACCACGCCTCCTCGATCAGGTCTGCCGTGAGCTTCTCGACGTAATACGAGCCCGCCAACGGATCGACCACATTGGTTACCCCGGTCTCGTTCTGCAAGATGAGTTGGGTGTTGCGCGCGATCCGGGCCGAGGTCTCGGTCGGCAGCGCGATCGCTTCATCAAAAGCGTTGGTGTGCAGGCTCTGCGTTCCACCAAGCACCGCGCTCATCGCCTCGAAGGCGGTGCGCACGATGTTGTTGTAGGGGTCCTGCTCCTGCAGGCTCACACCGCTGGTCTGGCAATGGGTGCGCAGCATCAGGCTGCCGGGCTTTTTCGGCTCGAACTCGCGCATGATCCGGTGCCACAGGAAGCGCGCGGCGCGCAGCTTGGCGGCCTCCATGAAGAAGTTCATGCCGATGGCGAAGAAAAAGCTCAGCCGCCCGGCGAAGGCATCCACGTCGAGCCCCCGTGCGATCGCCGCGCGCACGTATTCGCGCCCGTCGGCCAGGGTGAAGGCGAGCTCCTGCACCAGGTTCGCCCCTGCCTCCTGCATGTGGTAGCCGCTGATCGAGATCGAGTTGAACCGGGGCATATCGGTCGAAGTATACTCGATGATGTCGGCCACGATCCGCATCGAGGGCTCGGGCGGATAGATATAGGTGTTGCGAACCATGAACTCCTTGAGAATGTCGTTCTGGATCGTGCCGGAGAGCTGCGCCCGGTCCACCCCCTGCTCTTCGCCCGCAACGATGAAACTGGCGAGAATCGGGATCACCGCGCCGTTCATCGTCATGCTCACCGAAACCTCGCCAAGCGGGATTCCATCAAACAGGATCTTCATGTCTTCGACCGAGTCGATCGCCACGCCGGCCTTGCCCACGTCGCCCTCGACGCGGGCGTGATCACTATCGTAGCCGCGATGGGTGGCAAGGTCGAAGGCCACGCTCACGCCTTGTTGACCGGCGGCGAGCGCCTTGCGGTAGAAGGCGTTGGACTCCTCCGCCGTGGAGAAGCCGGCGTATTGCCGGATCGTCCAGGGCCGGCCGGTATACATCGTTGCGCGCGGGCCCCGGGTGAAGGGGGCAAGGCCAGGCATGGTGCCGGTATGAGGCAGGTCTTGCGCATCCTCGGCGGTGTAGACCGGCTGCACGGCAATGCCCTCGGGGGTGGTCCATGTCAGCTCATCGAGCGGGCGGCCGCGCAATTCCTTCAAGGCAAGCGCTTCCCAGTTTTTCCTGTCGCTCATCTTCGCTCTCCTTGGTACATTGTCTCGGGGCGTCCCGCGCCTATATTCAAAGGCGAAGGAGTCCGCATGTTCAAAGCCTTGGCCGCCACCGCCATGTTCGCCGCAAGCCTCGCCGCCCCTGCCAGTGCGCAGGCTGTCGCTCCCGTCGGCGCGGAAGGCGTCGCGCCCGTCGGCGCGGAGGCTGTCGCCCCAGTCGGCGAAGAGGATGACAAACCAGCGCCGGGACTTGTGATCACAGAAGCGGGCGAGCAGGCGCTTGACGATTTTCTATGGCTCGCCCGGGTGCTCGTGATCTTTGCAGACAGCGAGAATGACCCGCGCTTCGTGCAGCAGATGGAAAATATCATGGAGCGGTCGGACGAGTTGTTCACCCGCGACGTGGTTGTGATCACAGACACCGACCCTTCGGTCCTGTCGCCAATCCGCGAGGCCCTCCGCCCGCGCGGGTTCGCCCTCGTGCTGATCGGCAAGGACGGCCAGCGATACCTGCGCAAGCCCCTGCCATGGGACGTGCGCGAGATCTCCCGGTCAATCGACAAGATGCCGCTGCGCCAGCAGGAGCTGCAAGACAGTCGCACGCGGCAATAGGCTGCCTGCCTCCTCCCGCCGCCGCCTGCCGGCGCGCCGATTTGGGCGAAAATCGTCACCTCATTCGAACTCCATGATTACCGCGTCCACCCCGAGGCTCTCTCCCGGCGTGGCGTTGATCCGCACCACCACCGCCTTGCGTTCGGCGCGCAGGATGTTTTCCATCTTCATCGCCTCGACGGTGCACAGCGTCTGGCCTTCCTGCACCTCGTCGCCCTCCGCTACGTCGATCCGCACGATCAGCCCCGGCATCGGGCAGAGCAGGAGCTTCGAGGTATCGGGCGGCATCTTCTCGGGCATCAGCCTGGCCAGTTCGGCCTGGCGCGGGGTGCGCACATATACCTTCATGTCGGCGCCCCGGGTGCGGATGCGATAGCCGGCGTCGATCCGGCCCACCTTCAGCACAAGCGGGGCGCCATCCACCATCAGCTCGGCCAGCGGATCGCCCGGCGTCCAGTCGGAGGCGACCCGCATCGCGGTGCCATCCAAGCAGCGCACGGTGGAGCCCTCGTGGTCGGCGTTGATGCTGAGCTCAAAGCTCTCGCCCTGCAGCGTCACCACCCAATCGGTGCCGACGCGCCGCTCGTGGTTGTCCATCCTGCCGGAAATTCGGGCGCGGCGGATCTCGTCGACACGGAACATCGCCGCAACCGCCGCCGCAACCCGTTGCAACGCATCCTGCGGCAGGCGCACGCCATCGAACCCCTCGGGGTATTCCTCGGCGATGAACGCGGTGGTGATTTCGCCGGAGACGAAGCGGGGATGATCCATCACCGCCGAGAGAAATGGCAGGTTGTGCCCGATGCCCTCCACCTCAAACCGGTCGAGCGCGGTGCGCATGTGCTCAATCGCCTGGCCCCGCGTTGGCCCCCAGGTGCAGAGCTTGGCGATCATCGGGTCGTAAAACATGCTGATCTCGCCGCCCTCGTAAACGCCGGTATCGTTGCGCACCACGTGGTCTGCATCGGCCACCTCCGCCGGCGGGCGGTAGCGGCTGAGCCGCCCCGTCGAGGGCAGGAAGTTGCGATAGGGGTCTTCGGCATAGAGCCGGGTTTCCATCGCCCAGCCGGTGAGCTTCACGTCATCCTGGGCGAACGAAAGCGGCTCGCCGGCGGCCACCCGGATCATCTGCTCAACCAAGTCGATCCCGGTGATCAGCTCGGTCACCGGGTGCTCCACCTGAAGCCGGGTGTTCATCTCGAGGAAGTAGAAATTGCGCGCGCCGTCAACGATAAATTCGACGGTGCCAGCGCTGGAATAGCCCACCGCCTTGGCAAGCTGCACCGCCTGCTCACCCATGGCACGGCGGGTTTCTTCATCGAGAAACGGGCTCGGGGCCTCTTCGATCACCTTCTGGTTTCTGCGCTGAATCGAACATTCACGCTCTCCAAGATAGACCCCATTGCCGTGGGAATCGCACAAAACCTGTATTTCGATGTGACGCGGCTGGGTAATGAATTTCTCGATGAAAATGCGATCATCGCCGAAGCTGCTCGCCGCCTCATTCTTCGAGCTCTGGAAGCCCTCGCGGCATTCGGCATCGGTCCAGGCGATCCGCATCCCCTTTCCGCCGCCGCCGGCGCTGGCCTTGATCATCACCGGATAACCGACCTCGCCGGCAATGCGCACGGCGTCGTCAGCGCTGTCGATCAGCCCCATGTAGCCGGGCACGGTGCTCACACCGGCCTCCTGGGCGATCTTCTTCGAGGTGATCTTGTCGCCCATCGCCTCGATCGCGCCCACCGGCGGGCC
>MNZL01000129.1:9477-13778 GCA_001873585.1 Rhodobacterales bacterium CG2_30_65_12
CGCTTCGAGCGCCTTGGCGAATTTCGCGTTTTCCGAGAGAAAGCCATAGCCCGGATGCACTGCTTCCACGCCGCTGCCCCGGATCGCTGCCATCACCTTTTCGATCACGATGTAGGATTGGTTCGCCGGAGCCGGGCCGATATGCACCGCCTCGTCGGCCATCTGCACATGCAGCGCGTTGCGGTCGGCATCGGAGTAGACCGCCACCGTCTCGATCCCCATCTTGCGCGCGGACTTGATAACCCGGCAGGCGATCTCGCCGCGGTTGGCGATCAGGATCTTGTTGAACATGTCGCGGTCCTCTCAGTGAAGTGTCGGTGCGGGAAACCCGCCGGTGTGCTTGCGGCGCTCAACCCGGACGGGGAACGCAGACGAAAAAACCCGGCCTGCTTCGGGGGGAAGCAGACCGGGCAGAAGGGGAAGGGTAACGGTTTGACTAAACCAGGCAAGGAGCCGGGATAGAGCCCCTGCCATGGAGACGACCATGCCACCGGCGCAGGCAGGACAACAGGCCGCCTCGACCGAACGACCGTTTTGGGCGGGGGCTTGCCGGAAATTCCGCGTGGCCGGCAAAAACATGCTCATTCCTCCCACTCCCACGCGGTTTCGCCGTCGAAAACCTCCGGGAAGGCGGCGCGGGCGCGGTCAACGTCGATCCGCAGCATCGCCTCATACGAAGCCGGGTCAAACGGCTCCTCGGCGGGCACTACCTCGCGGCCAAACAGCCATGAGAGGCGGCCGGCATCAAGATTGCCGCGCTCGAAGGGTTCGTCGCTGAAATAGCCCCAGAGGGCCGCCATGAAGGCGGCATCCACCCGGCGGTCGAGCGCCCTGCGGTCGGCGAAGCGCTCGCGCCGGGTGAGCGGCGTCACCCCCTTGGGGTTGGCCCGCCGCACGGTGAACTGGAAATCGGTGCCGGGAAAGCGCCCCGGAAACCCCCTGTGCTTGAGCATGTAGGGCAGCGCCATATCAATACCCCTCCCAGAGGCAGGCCCCGTTTTCGGGGCGGTAGGCTTCAAACACCTGCGTTACCGCCGGGTCGGGTTCGCCGAACTCCACCGGCCGGTCGGAGATCGACACCATCACCGTGCTCGGCTGCGGACCGATGTTGGCGATCCGGTCAATGGCATAACTTTCGCACAGAAATTCCATGTCCGCTTCGAGCTCCTCGTAGGGCCTGGCCGCGATCACGGCGGCAATGTCGGCCTCAACGAAGCGAAAGCGCACCGTCAGCCCCGCTGGCCCCGGCTCGCCCCAGACCACATCGTGAAACACCACCTCGCGGCCCGAAGGCAAGGCAATGCCCGCGCCCTCGGCCCGCGCCGGGGCGGCGCAGCCAAGCGCGATGAGCGCCGCTTTCATGGTCTGGCCGATCCGCATGATCCCTCTTTGCCCCCGCTCACAGCGGGATATTATCGTGCTTCTTCCACGGGTTTTCGAGCTTCTTGCCGCGCAGGCTCGCAAAGGCCCGGGCAAGGCGCTTGCGGGTGGAATGCGGCTGGATCACCTCGTCGATGAAACCGCGCTCGGCGGCAACGAAGGGGTTGGCGAAGCGGTCTTCATAATCCTTCGTGCGCGCAGCGATCTTGTCGCGGTCGCCCAGTTCGGAGCGATAGAGAATTTCCACCGCGCCCTTGGCGCCCATCACCGCGATCTCGGCGGTGGGCCAGGCATAGTTGAAATCGCCGCGCAGGTGCTTGGAGGCCATCACGTCATACGCGCCGCCATAGGCCTTGCGGGTAATCACCGTTACCTTCGGCACCGTTGCCTCGCCAAAGGCGAACAGCAGCTTGGCGCCGTGCTTGATCACGCCGCCGTATTCCTGAGAGGTGCCCGGCAGAAAGCCCGGCACGTCAACCAGCGTGAGGATCGGGATCTCGAAGGCATCGCAAAAGCGCACAAAGCGCGCGGCCTTGCGCGAGCTGTCGATGTCGAGCACGCCGGCCAGCACCATCGGCTGGTTGGCCACCACGCCCACGGTGCGGCCCTCCAGCCGAATGAACCCGGTGAGGATATTGGCGGCGAAGGCCGCCTGGATCTCGTAGAAATCGCCCTCGTCGGCGATCTTGTGGATCAGCTCCTTCATGTCGTAGGGCTGATTCGGGTTGTCGGGGATCAGCGTATCAAGGCTTTCCTCGATCCGGTCGGGCGCGTCGAAGAACGGCCGCACCGGCACCTTGGAAAGGTTGTTGAGGGGCAGGAAATCCACCAGCCGCCGCACCTCGTTCATCGCCTCGACATCGTTGTCGAAGGCACCATCGGCCACCGAGCTCTTGCGGGTGTGGGTCAGGGCCCCGCCCAGCTCTTCCGCCGTCACCACTTCGTTGGTCACGGTTTTCACCACATCGGGGCCGGTAACGAACATGTAAGACGAATCGCGCACCATGAAGATGAAGTCGGTCATCGCCGGCGAGTAGACCGCACCACCGGCGCAGGGGCCCATGATCACGCTGATCTGCGGCACCACGCCGCTCGCCATGATGTTGCGCTGAAATACCTCGGCGTAGCCCGCCAGGCTGTCGACGCCTTCCTGGATCCGCGCGCCGCCGGAATCGTTGAGGCCAATCACCGGCGCGCCGTTTTGCATCGCCATATCCATGATCTTGACGATCTTCTCAGCGTGGGTTTCCGACAGCGAACCGCCGAACACGGTGAAATCCTGGGAAAACACATAAACAAGCCGGCCATTGATCGTGCCCCAGCCAGTCACCACCCCATCGCCTGGGATCTGGGTTTCCTGCATGTTGAACTCGGTAGCGCGGTGCGCCTTGAACATGTCAAACTCTTCAAACGAGCCCTCGTCGAGCAGGAGGTCGAGGCGCTCGCGCGCAGTGAGCTTGCCTTTGGCGTGCTGCGCCTCGATCCGGCGGTCGCCGCCGCCCTTGCGCGCCACCGCGCGGCGGTCTTCAAGCTCTCGAAGAATGTCTTTCATCTGGCGGCCTCCTCGGTTTCGCGCCAACCTAGCGGCAGTGCGGCGCAAGCCAAAGCCTTTTCGGGCGTATTTGCAAAGGTAATCGCCACGCGATACTGCAAATTGCAAATTTGCGAAATACCGGTCTGAACCAAGTCCGGCACGGCCAAGGTTCCGCCCCGGCTCCAGCGTGGCACCGACAACACGTTGACGGCAAACAACAGCGTCTTGCGAAACGCTCTGCTTGCGCGCGGCCACCGGCACATCTCGACAAAGGCCCCCGCCGGGCTTACGCCGATGCAATGACGCCGCGCCCGATCATCCGCTTTCTCGACCGCGCCACGCCGCCGCATATTGTTACACTCACGCTGGTCGCGGGGCTCTCGGCGCTGTCGATGAACATCTTTCTGCCCTCGCTGCCGGGGATGACGGCCTTTTTCGAGGCCGATTACCGGCTGATGCAGCTCTCCGTAGCGCTCTACCTCGCCACAAACGCGGTGTTGCAGGTGATCATCGGGCCAATCTCCGACCGCTACGGACGCCGCCCGGTGCTGTTGTGGTCCTTCGCCATCTTCGTGCTCGCCACGCTCGGCTGCATCCTGGCCCCCACGGCCGAGATCTTTCTCGCGTTCCGCATGGTCCAGGCCGCAGTTTCGGCGGGAATCGTTCTAAGTCGCGCGGTGGTGCGCGACATGGTGCCGGGCGATGAAGCCGCCTCGATGATCGCCTATGTCACCATGGGCATGTCGCTGGTGCCGATGCTCGGCCCGGCGCTTGGCGGTGCGCTCGATGCTGCATTCGGCTGGCAGGCGAATTTCTGGCTGCTGCTCGGGCTTGGCGTCGTCGTTACCTGGTTGATCTGGCGCGATCTGGGCGAGACGGCCACGCCGCGCGCAGGTGGCCTGCGCGCCCAGCTTGGCGATTATCCCGAGTTGCTCACCTCGCCCCGGTTCTGGGGCTATGCCACCGCCGCGATGTTCGCCTCCGGCGCGTTCTTCGCCTATCTCGGCGGCGCGCCCTTCATCGGCACCGAGATCTTTCACCTTGAGCCAGCCATGCTCGGCCTCCTGTTTGGCGCGGCGGCGCTCGGTTATCTGTTCGGAAACGGCGTTGCCGGGCGCTACTCGGTGCGGTTCGGGATCGACCGGATGATCCTCGTCGGCGCATCGGTGTCAACCACCGGGCTCGCCCTCTCGCTTTTGCTGCACCTTGCGGGCTTCGCGCATCCGTTGGTGTTTTTCGGCCTGATGATCCCGCTCGGCTTCGGCAACGGCATGGTGCTGCCCAACGCCACCGCCGGAACGCTCAGTGTGCGCCCGCATCTCGCGGGCTCGGCCTCCGGCCTTGGCGGGGCGCTGATGATCGGCGGCGGCGCGGCGCTTTCAGCCCT
>MNZL01000173.1:0-6532 GCA_001873585.1 Rhodobacterales bacterium CG2_30_65_12
TTTGCGCCACCGAGCGAGCGTGCACCTGCCCGATCCGCCCGCACCCCAGAAGCCCTATCCTCAGCATCTCATGCCCCTTTCAGCCCGCGCAGAACCTCGCGCGTGGCGGCCACGACCGGATCGTGAGTTTCTTGCATGATCTGCACCCGGTCGAACCGCTCCGGATCGTGGTTTACCGCCTCGCGCAACGCCTTGCCAAAGGCCATGCGCAACTCGGTGCCAATGTTGAACTTGCAGATGTTCGAGCCATGGGCGAGCGCGGCGCGCTGCGCCATCGGCACGCCGGAGCCGCCATGGATCACCAGAGGCACCTCCGTTACCGCCTCGATCGCGCGGATGCGGGCCTCGTCGAGCCCGCCCTCGCGGTCTTGCTGCAAATGCACGTTGCCCACCGAGATCGCCATCGCGTCGACGCCGCTTTCGCGGGCAAACCGCGCGGCGTCATCCGGGTCGGTCCCGGCAGATCCTTCGCCGCCGCGATAGCCGACGAAGCCGATCTCGCCCTCGCAGGAAATCCCGGCCGCGTGCGCCATCTCGGCAATGCGGGCGGTCTCCTCGATGTTCTGCGCGAGCGCCTTGCGCGAGCCGTCGAACATCAACGAGGTGAAACCGCAGTCCAATGCCTCGCGGCAGTCCTCAAAAGTATGGCCATGGTCGAGATGCGCCACCACCGGCACGCTGGCGTGCTCCGCGAGGTGGCGAAACATCTTGCCAAGGATCGGCAGGGGCGTGTGCGCGCGGCAC
The DNA here is from genome assembly GCA_001873585.1 of Rhodobacterales bacterium CG2_30_65_12. Lineage (GTDB taxonomy): Bacteria > Pseudomonadota > Alphaproteobacteria > Rhodobacterales > Rhodobacteraceae > Sinisalibacter. The sequence continues at coordinate 745 of MNZL01000173.1, forward strand.
GATGGGCCGGCCTGCAGGATTACCGGCACGCCCTCGGCCTCGGCGGCGGCGACGTAGGCGCGCATGTCTTCCCAGCCCAGCGTAACCAGCCCGGCAACGGCATAACCGTTGCGCAGGGCGGGCTGCAGCACGTCGGTGAGCGTGACCAGGCTCATTTGAACTTCGCAATCATGTCTTTGATGCCGGGAATCGTTTCGATCTGGCCTGCGTGGGTGGGTTGGAAATATTGCACGAGGCTGCGCTGGCTCGCACCGCCGAGGATGGTGAAGTAATACATCTCGTAGCCCGGCAGCACGCAGCAGGGATGATAGCCCTTGTCGATCAGCACGGTGGACCCGTTGACGATGTGATAGGCATCGCCCGGCTCGTTGTCGACGCGCTGCAGCATCTGCAGACCAGATCCGTAATCGGGCCGGAAGCGAAAGTTGTAGCACTCGTCGTGGTGCGTTTCTTGCATGGTCCCGCCTGCACTGCGGTCGGTATCGTGCTTGTGGCTGGGAAAGCCCGACCAGCCACCCGCGCCCACGGTGTAAAGCTCGCTGACCAGTAGCCGGCCAACCCTGTCGCGCTGCTTCTGGCCGAGGATGTGCTTGATCTTGCGGTGAGTCTTGGTGTCGTCCGAGCCGTATTGCACGCGGTCGTGCTCGCGCACATCGAAGGGCGTTAGCACCTTGTCGAACTTCGCGCCGGCGACGAACACCTCCGCCGCGTCCGAGGTGCAGACCATCGTGGCGCTGGTGCCGACCGGCACGTAGACGCCTTGCGGCTCGCCGTCCCAGACATCGACGCCACGTCCGCCGAGGGCATCGAACCTCACCCCCTCGACATCGACATCAACCGTGCCGGTGGCCGGCACGATGCAGGTTTCATAGCCCGGCACGCGGTATTCGAAGGCCTCGCCCTGCTTCAGGTTGACGATGTTGAAATAGACCAGCGGCACATGGGCGTCGTTCACATCGACGATTGGCTGGTTCTGGTTGTCATGGGGAGCGATATGCATGGGGGATCCTCAAGGCTGTGTCGGGCCGGGGTGGCCCGAGAGAAAGGCGTCAAGTTCGGCGGTGTCGGGCATGGCCGGGGCGCAGCCGGGTTTGGCCACCACGATCGAGGCGCAGGCCGAGCCGCGCAGCACGGCCTGTTGCAGCGGGCGGCCCTGCGACAGCGCGGCGAGAAACCCGGCCATGAAACTGTCGCCCGCGCCGGTCGGTTTCAACGCCTGCGCGGGATAGATGCCGGTGCGCATCTCGCTGCCGTCGGCAAAGGTTACCGCGCCCTCGGGGCCTTTCTTGTAGACCACGATGGCGGCGCTCGTCGCGGCCAGCTTGCGCGCCATGTCCTTGCCCCTGGCGGTGCTTCCGGCCATGAAGCCAAATTCCTCGTCGTTGCCCACGATCACGTCCGACATCGCCCCGGCCCGTGCCAGCACCTCTTCTGCGACCTGCGGCGAGGGCCACGAATAGGGCCGGTAATCGACGTCGAAGATGATCGGCAGCCCGGCGTCGCGGGCCAGCTCGAAGGCGCGGAAGGCCGCCGTGCGCGAGGGCTCGGCGGCAAACACCGTGCCCGCGGCGATCACCGCGCCGTGGCGGGCGTAGTCGACCGCTTCGACATCAGCCACGGTCATCTGGAAATCCGCTGCATTGTTGCGGTAGATCACGCTTTGGTGCTCCTCCACGCGGGTCTCAACGACCGCGAGCGAGGTGCGAAACTCGCCGCTCACCCGCCGCACATGGGTTCGGTCGATGCCGTAACGATCAAGCTGGGCCTCGCAATACCAGCCCACGGCATCGTCCGATACGCAGGTGATCAGCGCCGCCTCGCAGCCGAACTTCACCAGCCCCGCAGCGATGTTGGCCGCCGAGCCGCCCATTGCCACCATCATGGTGCCGGCCTCGCGCGTGCGGGTGCCGGGCGGCTCGGGCGAAAGGTCCATGCCGACGCGCCCGATGACGAGGAAATCGCGCTTTCGAATGCCGTTCAGAATACTCATCCGCCGTTCTCCGAGTGCGGACGGGGCTGCGGGCGCGCGCCTCATCACACGCCCTTCCTCTGGCGGCTGCGGGGCGCTTCCTGCTCGATGTGCGCGGCGCGCACCCGGTCGCTCTCGGTCACGCTCGGTGTGCCCACCTCCCACCAGGCATGGCCGCCCGTGGTCCAGCCCTCGTAAGGATCGACGTGCATGACGATTACATACGTCCGGTCGGCCGCCTTGGCGCGCTTGAAGGCCTCGCCCAGTTCGGCGGGGTTCGCCACCACCTCCGACACCGCGCCCATCGCGGCGGCGTGTGCGGCAAAATCCACCGCGAAGGGGTCTGGGATCGTTGGCGCGTCGACAAGGAGGTTATTGTAACTCTCGTTGCCGGTGTTGTTCTGCAGCTTGTTGATGACGGCAAAGCCGCCGTTATCGAGCACCAGCACGATCAGCTTCTTGCGGCTTAGGGCCGAGGAGTAGATATCGGAGTTGAGCATCAGATAGGCTCCATCGCCGACGAAGACGATGGTATCGCGCTCGGGCTCCTGCTGCATCTGGGCGATCCGGGCACCCCAGCCGCCGGCGATCTCGTACCCCATGCAGGAATAGCCGAATTCCACGTCGACCGTGCCGATAGCGAGCGTGCGCCAGTTGGCGGCGATCTCGGCGGGCAGGCCACCGGAGGCGGCGACGATCCGGTCGCGCGGGTGACACAGCGCATTTACCACGCCGATGGCCTGGGCGTAGGAGTTGGGTCCGTTGTCGGGCGCCACCGTCCGGGCCACTTCCGCGTCCCAAGCGGCGCGCAGGGCCCTGGCCTCGTCGCCCCACGCCTTTGGCGAGGTGTAACCTTTGGCGGCCTCGGTGAGCGCGCGCAGCGAAAGCTTTGCATCGCCTACCACCGGGGCGGCCAGATGCTTGCCTGCATCGTGCCGGGCGGCATTGATCGAGACCAGCCGCGCGCTCTTGTCGAAGGCCGTCCACGAGCCGGTGGTGAAATCCTGCAACCGGGTGCCCACGGCAAGAATCACGTCGGCCTGCGCGGCGATGGCGTTGGCCGAGTTTGAACCGGTCACGCCGACCGGGCCGATGTTGAGCGGGTGCGTTGCCAGCATGTTGGCGCGCCCGGCGATGGTTTCGACCACCGGGATCTGGTGCGCCTCTGCGAAGTCAGTCAAGTCCTTCACGGCGCGGGAATACTGCACCCCGCCACCGGCGATGAGGATTGGCCGTTGTGCCGCTTTCAGAAGCCCCGCTGCATCGGCGATCTCGTGCGCATCCGGGGATTGCCTGCGGATCCGGTGCCGTTTCCTTGCAAAAAGGGCCGTGGGGTAATCATAGCTCCAGCCCTGCACGTCTTGCGGCAGGCCGAGGAAGGCGGGGCCACAGTCGGCAGGATCGAGCAGGGTGGCGATCGCGGCAGGCAGCGACTGGATCACCTGCGCGGGATGCGTGATCCGGTCCCAGTAGCGCGTGACTGGCTTGAAGGCGTCATTCACTCCAAGGGTCGGATTGTAGTCGTGCTCAAGCTGCTGCAGCACGGGGTCGGGCAGCCGGGTCTGGAACGTGTCGCCGCAAAGCAGGAGGACAGGCAGCCGGTTGGCATGTGCCAGCGCGGCGGAGGTGAGGAGGTTCGATGTGCCCGGCCCGGCCGAGGCGGTGGCGAACATGAAGCGCTGGCGTAGCCAGGTCTTGGCGAAGCTGGCGGCGGCAAAGCCCATGCTCTGCTCGTTCTGGCCGCGGTAGAGCGGCAGCTCCGCACGGAAACTGTTGAGCGCCTCGCCGAGGCAGGTCACGTTGCCGTGGCCGAAGATGCCGAATCCGCCGCCGCAAAGGCGCATTTCCTCGCCGTCGATCTCGATGAACTGGTTGGCCAGGTAGCGGACGATGGCTTGCGCGGTGGTCAATCGAATGGTGCTGTCGGTCATGCCGTCTCAATCCTTCTGCGCGCCCATCTGATGCGCGTTTCGCGCAATTCTCGCTTGCGCGATTTCGAATCCGAAGATACAAAAATTGCAACCGGTTGCAAACAGATTTCCTCGATTGTGCCCAAACAGGGCCATCAGCGGGGCGAACAGGAGAAACAGACGGTGGCGATCACGATTGGCAATGCACCTTGTTCCTGGGGCGTCGAGTTCGCGGACGATCCGCGCAACCCGCCCTGGCGGCGGGTGCTGAAGGAATGCGCCGAGGCAGGGTACAAGGGAATCGAGCTGGGCCCGGTCGGCTTCATGCCGGAAGACCCCGCAGTGCTCGCCGAAGCGCTGGCGGACGAGGGGCTTGAGTTGATCGGCGGCGTGGTGTTCCGCGCGTTCCACGATCCCGATGCCTGGGGCGACGTGATGGATGGCGCGGTGCGCACCTGCAAGGCGCTGAAGGCGCATGGTGCGAAACACCTGGTGCTGATCGATTCGATTTCGCCGCGCCGTGCGCCAACCGCCGGGCGGCCTGACGAGGCCGAGCAGATGGACCAGGCCGAGTGGGAGGCCTTCCGCGACCGTCTTGCCACGGTGGCGAAGCTGGGGACTGAGGAGTATGGGCTGACCGTGGGCATCCACGCCCATGCCGGCGGCTTCATGGATTTCGAGCCCGAGCTTGAGCGCCTGCTCGCTGAGGTGGACGAAAGCATTCTGAAAATCTGCTTTGATACCGGCCATCAATCCTACGCCGGGTTTGATCCGGTCGATTTCATGCGCCGCCATGTAAACCGCATTTCCTATGTGCATTTCAAGGATATAGACCCCAAGGTGAAGGCTGCTGCAGTGCGAGACCGCACCGGTTTCTACGACGCATGCGGGCAGGGGATTTTCTGCAACCTCGGCGAGGGCGATGTGGATTTCCCCGCCGTGCGGCAGATCTTGCTCGACGCGGGATTTGCAGGCTGGTGCACGGTAGAGCAGGATTGCGATCCCACGCTCGACGTCAGCCCGATCGACGATGCGCGGGCAAACCGCGCGTATCTCGAAAGCATCGGCTTCAAGTAAGGGAAGGGCAGACATGACCAAGCTGAAATGGGGGATGATCGGCGGCGGCGAAGGCAGCCAGATCGGCCCGGCGCACCGGCTGGGCGCACAGGCCGACGGGCTGTTCGACTTCGTTGCTGGCGCGCTCGACCACCGGCCAGAGGCAGGGCGGGACTATGCCGGGCGGTTGGGTATTCCCGCCGACCGCGCCTATGGCGATTGGCGCGAGATGTTGGCGGGTGAGCAGGGCCGCGACGACCGGATCGACCTGGTGACCGTGGCCACCCCGAATGCGACCCATTTCGAGATCACCAGAGCCTTTCTCGAAGCGGGTTTCAACGTGCTGTGTGAAAAGCCGATGACCATGACCGTGGAGGAAGGCGAGGAGATCGTCCGCGTCGCCGAGGCTTCGGGCAAGATCCTCGCGGTCAACTACGCCTATTCCGCCTATCCGATGGTGCGGCAGGCCCGCGCGATGGTGCGGGCGGGCGAAATTGGCAAGGTGCGGCTGGTGGTTACAAATTTCAGCCATGGCCACCACGGCGATGCGACCGATGCCGATAATCCGCGGGTGCGTTGGCGCTATGACCCTGCAATGGCGGGCGTTTCCGGCCAGTTTGCCGATTGCGGCATCCACGCGATGCACATGGCGAGCTTTATCTGCGATGATGAGGTTGAAACCCTTTCGGCCGATTTTGCATCGACGATTCCGAGCCGTGTGCTGGAAGATGACGCGATGGTCAATTTCCGCATGCGGGGCGGCACGGTCGGCCGGCTCTGGACCTCTTCGGTTGCGATCGGCAGGCAGCACGGGTTTGACATCCAGGTGTTTGGCGAAACCGGCGGCTTGCGC
>MNZL01000173.1:6558-14173 GCA_001873585.1 Rhodobacterales bacterium CG2_30_65_12
GGGCCTCGGAGCAGCCCAACCAGTTGATCTACACGCCTGTTGGCGGGCGCACCCAGATCATCGAAAAGGGCGAGGCCGGGCTTTCGGACGAGGCCGCGCGGCTATCGCGCGTGCCGATCGCGCACCCGGAGGGCTTTCCGCTGGCGGTGGCGAATATCTACTGCGATCTTGCCGCCGCGATCCGGGGCGAGGCCCGGGACGGGCTGCCCAGGGCTGCTGACGGGGTGCGCTCGATGGCGGCCGTGCATACCGCCGTGGCCTCGGCCCGGGCCGGCGGTGTCTGGATGGACGCGCGCCCGCCGATGTTGCGCGACTGAGCGTTGCCTTTGCGCAAACGATGCCCGGTGGCGGATGAGCCGCCATGCCGGGCACGGCCTACGCCGGTTTGGGCAAGGGCCGGAGCGTTCCACGTTCGACCAGCGAACAGGCAAAGATCCGCGATTCCGGCATGCGCTCCGGGTCTTCGATCTGCGCCATCACCAACTCGATCGAGCTGTTGATGATCTCTCGCACCGGTTGGCGAATGGTGGTGAGGTTGAAGCTCTCCCAGCTCGCCATTTCCATGTCGTTCAGCCCGATGATGCCCACATCGCCCGGCACCGACAGGCCGGCGTCGGCAAGCGCGCTGAGGGCACCTGTAGACAGCACATCGTCGCCGCCGAAATAGGCTTCCGCCCGGTCGTGCTGCAAAAGCCGCTGCATTTCCTGCCGCCCGGCCTGGTAGGTGTAGGCCGTGGCGAATGTGTGGCTCACCCGGATCTCCGGGTGTTTGCCGAGTTCTTCGAGAAATCCGGTGAGGCGGTCCTGGGTCGAGGTCGCCAGCTCTGGCCCGCCGAGAAAGGCAAGATGGCGGTAGCCACGGGCATGGAGCGTGCGCGCGGCGATGCGACCACATTCGATGTTGTCGATCCCGACGATATTCACATGCGGCGCGCTGACGCTTCGGCCGAACGAATGCACCGCCGGAATGCCCGCGTCACCGAAGGCGCGGGTGAAGCCGGGCGGCAGCGTGGAGGAGGCGACGATGACCCCGTCGACCGAGTATTGCCGCAGCATCCGCACCGAGTTTTCGGGATCGGTTTCATTGCTGAGATTGACGAGGAGGGGGCGCAATCCCCGATCCTGCAGGGCGTGGGTGAACAGATCAAAGACTTCGAGATAGAACGGGTTGTGGAAGTTGTTGGAAATCAGCCCGATCAGCTTGGTTCGGCCCGTGGTCAGGGAACTCGCAAGCGCGTTGGGCTGGTAGCCCAGTTCTTTCGCCGCCTTCTCGACCTTGCGCCGCATCTTCGCGGAAACCGAGGCACCTTTGGTGAAGGCGCGCGACACTGCCGAGCGTGATACCCCGGCGCGTTCGGCGACGTCTTTCAGGGAAACGGCCATGTCTCAATCCTTCGATCTGGAAACCCTTTTACCCCGGGCAGGTCGGAAAGACATCCTGCAATTTTGGAGAAAAAATGCAACCGGTTGCAAAAATTATGCCGATGTGGTTAGTTTTGAGTCGGAGAGGTGGTTCCAAGCCGCTCTCGCACCGATCAACGGTGAACTCAGGGAGGAAAACATGACGTCACTCGTGAAGAAATTTTTCTTGGCAACCGCGCTCGCCGCGGTCCCGTTCGCAGTCGCAACATCGGCCTCGGCAGACGGCGAGCGCTATGTTCTCGTCAGCCATGCGCCTGACAGCGACAGCTGGTGGAACACGATCAAGAACGCGCTGGCACTGGCCGGCGAACAGATGGACGTGACGGTGGAATACCGCAACCCGCCAACCGGCGACCTCGCCGACATGGCGCGGATCATCGACCAGGCTGCGGCCTCGAACCCCGACGGCATCATCACCACGCTCAGCGATCCCGACGTGCTTTCCGGCTCGATCCGGGCTGCGGTCGATGCCGGCATTGACGTGATCATCATGAATTCGGGCACGCCGGAGCAAGCGCGCGAAGTGGGCGCGCTGATGTATGTCGGTCAGCCGGAATACGACGCCGGTTTTGCCGCCGGGCTGCGCGCCAAGGGCGATGGCATCGGCAGCTTCCTGTGCGTGAACCACTACATCTCTTCGCCGTCGTCGACCGAGCGCTGCCAGGGCTTTGCCGATGGCCTTGGAATCGAGCTGGGCAACCAGATGATCGATTCCGGACAGGATCCGTCGGAAATCAAGAACCGTGTGCTCGCCTACCTCAACACCAACCCCGAGACCGACGCGATCCTGACCCTCGGCCCGACCTCGGCCGATCCGACCCTGCTCGCGCTCGAAGAAAACGGCATGGCCGGCGACATCTACTTTGGCACCTTCGATCTCGGTGACGACATCGTGAAAGGCATCAAGGACGGCGTGATCAACTGGGGGATTGATCAGCAGCCCTTCCTCCAGGCCTACCTTCCGGTTGTGGTTATGACCAACTACCACCGCTACGGTGTGCTTCCCGGAAACAACATCAACTCCGGGCCGGGCTTTGTGACCGCCGATGGCCTTGAGAAGGTCGAGCAATTCGCGGGCGAGTATCGCTGAATCGGCTCCGACGGGCGGCGGGCAACCGCCGCCCTTTTCCTGACTGACGACAGGTTCCTGAAGAGGTATCACAATGCCCGACGCGACAGCTGCCGCCAGCGGTGACGAGCGCATCAAGAAGCGGTCCCGTTTCCGCGAAGCCCTGATCCGCCCGGAGCTGGGCGGGATCGCCGGCACCATCGTGGTTTTTGCGCTTTTCCTGCTGTTTGCCCATGACAGCGGCATGTTCAGCAGCCAGGGCGTTATGAACTGGAGCCAGGTTTCGGCCCAGTTCATGATCATCGCCGTCGGCGCCTGCCTGTTGATGATCGCCGGCGAGTTCGATCTTTCGGTCGGCTCGATGATCGGCTTTGCGGGGATGATGATAGCGATCTTCGGCGTCACCCTCGGCTGGCCGATGTGGCTGGCGATCCTGACCACCTTGGCCATGACGCTTGCCATCGGCGCGCTCAACGGGCTGATCGTCGTGCGCACCGGGCTTCCGAGCTTCATCGTGACGCTGGCCCTGCTCTTCATCCTGCGGGGGTTCACCATTTTCCTGCCGCAGTTGATCGAGCGCAAGACCATCATCGGTGGGATCAAGGAAGCCGCCGAGGGCGATTGGCTGGCGCCGCTTTTTGGTGGCAAAATCCTGACCGGCTTGTTTCAGTGGATGGGTGAGATTGGACTCATCTCCACCTTCGAGCGCGGCACCCGGGCGGGCCAGCCCGTGGTCGACGGCATCCCGATGCTGATCGTCTGGGCGCTTGGGCTCGTGATCTTCGGCCAGGTGCTGCTGACAAAAACCCGGTTCGGAAACTGGATTTTCGCCGCTGGCGGCGATGCCCAGGCGGCGCGCTACACCGGCGTGCCGGTCAGCCGGGTGAAAATCCTGATGTTTATCTTCACTGCGTTCTGCGCCACCGTGTTTGCCACCTGCCAGGTCATGGAGTTTGGCTCGGCCGGTGCTGACCGCGGCTTGCTGAAGGAATTTGAGGCGATCATTGCCGTGGTGATCGGCGGCGCGCTTCTCACCGGAGGCTACGGCTCGGTGATCGGTGCCGCGCTGGGCGCGCTGATCTTCGGCGTTGTCCAGCAGGGTTTGTTCTTTGCCGGGGTGGAAAGCTCGCTGTTTCGCGTCTTCCTCGGGGTAATCCTGCTCTTTGCGGTGATCCTCAACACCTACATCCGCCGCATGATCACGGGGGAGAGGTAACATGGCCAACAAGAAACCCATCGTCGAAATGAAAAACATCGAGAAGCATTTCGGCTCGGTGATCGCACTCGCGGGCGTATCGCTCGACGTCTACCCCGGCGAATGCCACTGCCTGCTCGGCGACAACGGCGCGGGCAAATCAACCTTCATCAAGGCGCTGGCCGGTGTGCACACGCCAACGAGGGGGGAGATTTACTTCGACGGTAAACCGATGCACTTCGACAACCCGCGCGATCCTATCATCGCCGGCATTGCCACCGTTTACCAGGATCTGGCGATGATCCCGCTGATGTCGGTCGCGCGCAATTTTTTCATGGGCAACGAGCCGGTCCGGCGGGTGGGGCCATTCCAGTTTTTCGACCACGACCGCGCCAACCGCGTGACCATGGAGGAAATGCGCAAGCTTGGCATCAATCTGCGCGGCCCCGACCAGGCGGTCGGCACGCTCTCGGGTGGTGAACGCCAGACTGTCGCCATCGCCCGCGCAGTCTATTTTGGCGCCAAAGTGCTGATCCTTGACGAACCGACTTCGGCGCTCGGTGTGCGGCAAACTTCCAACGTGCTCGCCACGGTCGACAAGGTGCGCAAGCAGGGGGTCGCGGTGGTGCTGATCACCCACAGCGTTCGCCACGCGCTGGCGGTGGGAGATCGTTTCACCGTGCTCAATCGCGGCAAGACGCTTGGAACAGCCCTGCGCGGTGAAATCACGCCTGAAGAGTTGCAAGACATGATGGCTGGCGGCCAAAGCCTCGCTGCGCTGGAAGAGAGCCTGGGCGGGACGATCTGAACCGGTTCTTGTGAAAACGTCCGAGGCTGCCGGGTGGAGCCTGGGGGCAATGTTACGGCTACATACCCGCACCCGGCACCCCCCCCGCATGACATGAGGGCGTGCCGGGCTGGCGACGCGTGGTCAGAGCCCGTTGGCGCGGGCGATGTAGTCGGTCAGGTGAGGCACATAATCTTGCGGCCCGTCGCCCCCGGTATTCATCGCCAGCGCAAAGGAGTTTTTCACCGCGCTGCTCAGGGCTGTGACGAAGCGGGCGTCATTCGACATCGCTTCGAGGTATTTGAGATCCTTGTAGGCATTGGCGAGGGTGAACTTGTGCGCCTCGCGGTTGCCTTCAAGCGCGTAGCCCATGAAGGTTTGATAGAAGCCGCAATCCATCCGGCTGCCGCGGATCACGCTATCGAAGGTTTCGACCGAGATGCCAACCTTGCGCGACAGCGCGAGCGCTTCGGCATAGAGCGCGCCATAGCCGAGCGACAGGAAGTTGTTGAGAAGCTTCATCCGGTGGCCGTCGCCAGTCTTGCCAAGGTGCACGATCTTGGCGGTGCAGGCCGAGAGCACAGGCTCGATCCGCGAGAAATCCTCGGGGCTCGCGCCCACCATCGCCTGCAAGGTGCCTGCCTCGGCGTTGGCCGGGGTGCCGCCCAGCGGCGCATCGGCATAGCCCACCCCTAGCGGTGCGAGCTCGGCCGCGAGCCGCTCGGTGGACTCCGGGTTGGCGGTGGAACAATCGACGATGATCGTGCCGGCCTTCAGCCCCGGCTTCAGCGCCGCCACCGCTGCCTCGATCAGGTCTGAATTGGTGAGGCAGATGAAGATGATACTGGATGATGACGCCAGATCAGCAAGCGAGTTTGCCTCGGTCGCCCCTCGCGCCACCAGATCCTCGACCGGGGCGCGGTTACGGTGCACCACCGTGGTGAGGGCGAAGCCTTTCTCGACGATGTTCTTCGCCATGCCGTGGCCCATCATGCCAACGCCGACGAAGCCGACCTTTTCTGTCGTGCTCATGTTGTGTTCCTTTTCTGTCCCGTGCGCCTATTCCAGCGCGAAATCCTTGTGCAACGCAAGGTCGCCGGGGCCAAACCGGTCGCGGGCGAAGTTGCGCTGATGCCAGTAGGGGTAGATGAGGGGGATCTCGCTCACCGCGTTGAGCTTTTTGCGCTCGTCGTCGGTGAGACGGAGCGAAACGGCGGCGATGTTGTCGCGGAACTGCGCCTCGTTGCGCCCGCCGACCACCAGCGAGCTTATCGCCGGGCGTTCGAGCAGCCAGGCCAGCGCGATCTGGGCGGCGGAGACCCCACGCGCGTCGCCGATTTCCACCAGCGCATCGACGATGGTCCAGAGCTTCTCCTCGTCGCGGATCGGCGGTTCGCTCCAGCCGGCAAACTGGCGGCTTCCCTCGGGGGTTGGCTGCCCGCGCCGGTGCTTGCCGGAGAGCAGGCCCGCTGCGAGCGGGCTCCACACCAGCACGCCCAGGCCCTGATCCACCGAGATCGGCAAAAGCTCATACTCGGCCTCGCGCGCCTCAAGCGTGTAGTGGATCTGCTGGGTGACAAAGCGCGGGCGGCGATCGCGGTCGGCCACGGCGAGCGCCTTCATCACATGCCAGCCGGAGTAGTTGGAGCAGCCGGTGTAGCGCACCTTGCCCTGGGTCACGAGGGTGTCAAGCGCGGCCATCATTTCCTCTACCGGCGTGATGCCGTCCCATTCGTGCATGTAGTAGATGTCGATATGGTCGGTGCGCAGGCGCTTGAGGCTTTTTTCGCATTCGCGGATCAGGTGGTAGCGCGACACGCCCTCGTCGTTGGGCCCGTCACCGATCCTCATCCGCGCCTTGGACGAGATCAGCACCTGCTCGCGCCGCCCTTCAAGAACCTCGCCAAGAATCTCCTCGGAGCGGCCGAGCGAATACATGTTGGAGGTGTCGAACAGGTTGATTCCTTCGTCGATGCAGAGATCGACGAGCCGGCGGGCCTCGGCCACGCCTTGATTGCCGACCATGGCGAAATCGCCCTGACCGCCGAAGCTGAAGGTGCCCATGGTGAGCACCGAGACCCGTAGGCCCGAATTGCCGAGATACCTGTATTCCATGTTGTCCTTCCTGTTGCTGGCGCCGCCTCAGGCGAGCGCATCGCGGATATGGGCAACCCCAAGCTCGGGGCTGGTGAGCACGGGGATGGCGAGCGGTGCGGCGAGGGTGCCGAGCGCGCGCGCCATCGAGGCCTGGGCCAGAACGATCACGTCCACCTCTGCGGCCATCTCGGTGAGCGCGGCCGCCACGGCTTGATCGTGGCCGGCCGTATCGCCGCCGGCGAGACGGGCGAAGGCACCCTCGCAAACACGCGAGACGATGCTCTGCCCCGACTGGCCTTCGCCAGCAGAGACCGCCTCGATCAGCGAAGTGGTGGGGGCGAGCGTGGTGGTCAGCGTTGCCAGCACGCCGATGCGACGGCCCCGCCGCACCGCTTCCTCGGCCATGCCCTGATCAATGCGGAAAAGCGGAACCGGGCAGAACGGGCGCGCCGCCTCCACCGCGCCGCCGAGCGATGAGCAGGTGACCACCACCGCATCCGCACCGCCGTCCACCGCCGACCAGATCTGGGTGAGCAGCCGTCGCATCGTTGCCTTGGAGAGGGTGCCGTCGCGGATGGTGTTCTTGAGCAGGCTTTCGTCGGCCATGTGGAATCGGGCCCAGCGGGGGAGCGCGCTTGCAAACAGCTCATCGAGTGCAGGAATCAGGCTGGGCACGGTGTGGATCAGCCCGATGCGGCCTTGCTCTGACGATACATCTGATGCCATAAATCATTCCCCAGAAACGATAAAATGCAGCGACTTCGCCCCAACCGAGCCCCGATATGGGCCGTCGGGGTGAACATGATAGCGCTGTCATGTTGGGCGACTCACAGCCGTTGCGCAACCGGAAAATGGTGATTCGAGCGGTTCGGGCCCGGGCCGGAATGGCAGCGCTGTCATCAAGTGCTTGAACTCACGAGATTTCCCGGCGTCGGAAAAATTCGTTTGACAGAGTCGAAACTGACAGCGCTACTATGACAGCGCTGTCATACCCAAGTGCAGGGCTCGATGAAGAGCCGCAGGCGGGGCGAACGGCCTTGTATTT